>DASXKQ010000272.1:0-18650 GCA_036496745.1 Polyangiaceae bacterium | reverse complement strand
AGGAGTCCTTTCGACTCACTGCTAGCAACTAGGCGCTGACGTGCAAAGCACTGACCGAGAAGCCCACCTACCTCAACCCCAAAACAAACACCGACTCTCCCACGCTCACCCCGAGTCGCGTCAATGCCTCTGCCTCAATCTGAACCTCGTCACCTGAAATCCGAATCTGCGTCGGCACAGCGTGAAAATACGGCGGAACGGCGATGTCGCGCGCGACGAGCGCGCGGCCGTCACCCCCGTCCGATAGAGCGCCGGCAATAGTCAGCGTGCGCGTTGCGGTCACCAGGCTGATTTCTTCGACGGGGGCGACGAAGTGGGGGCCGCCGTCGAAGGGGTCGATGCGTTCGGCGTAGCGGAAGCCGATGCGGCGCAGCATTTTTTCGACGCCTTTGGTTTGGGCGCCGACTTTGCCGATCACGGCTTGGGCTTCGGGGGAGAGTAAGGAGGCGTAGATACTGCCGCTCGGGAAGAGATCGCGGATGAAGGATTTGTCCTCGCTCGAGAGCAGATCCGCTTCGGCGTAGCTCATGCCGGTGAAGCGACGGCCGAGCGCTTCCCACAAATGGCTGGTTCCGTCGGGCTGGAGCGGCGGCAGGAGCTCGGCCAGGATTTCGTCGCGGAAGAGTTCGCGGTGGGTGGCGATGTACAAGAAGCGCACGTACGAGATGAGGAGGCCGTAGCGATCGACGGCGCCGCGATGTTCGGGCGCCACGACCAGGCCGCCGATTTCGGTCGGGCCTTGATACGAGAAGCCGATGTGCAGCACGGTGTGCTGAAAGTGACGGTCGAGGGCGCCGTGGTATTTTTCTTCGCTGACCACGTCGAAGTAGATGTATGGCGCGTCGCGGCGGCCGAGCTGGCCGATGATCATCGACGTGCCGACGGCTTGCTCGGGGTGCTCACTGCCGTTGGAAGAGGCGAGCTCGCGTAAGAGGAAGACGTATTTGCGTTTGCGGACGTCCTTGAGCTCGCCGTTGAAGCTGCGCTCGGAGTGGTCGAGCAGGCGCGAGATGTGCCCGCGCTCGTTCGGCAGGTTGACCGAGTTCAGGTGGCGGGCGAGTGAGCAGAGCTCCTCTTCGTCGCTGCGGGTGGCGCCACGGATCTCGCACCGGATCATGACGTATCGTCCTATCACGCCCGCGCTTGGCCGAGAAAAACCCGGAATTTGCCGATTTCTTCAGGGGCGTCACTAGACTTTCGTGATAAGGGAGGGCCGTCGTGGCAGCTATTGATTGGACTTTTCCGCGCGCTGAGGCGCTTCCCCCTTACGCTTTCGTCGTGACCGACGCCGTGAAGGCGCGCGTGCGCGCCGCCGGCGTCGACATCATCGATCTCGGGCTCGGCAATCCCGACCGCCCCACGCCGAAAGCCATCGTGCAGCGCTTGCACGACACCGCCGACGCGACCGAGAACCATCGCTACCATCCGGGGCGCGGCTTGCCTGCGCTGCGGCGTGCCGCGGCGTCCTGGTGGGAGCGCCGTTATGAGGTCGCGTTCGACCCCGAGCGCGAGCTGATCATCACGATGGGCGCCAAGGAGGGCATGAGCCACCTGTGTCTGGCCATGCTCGCGCCGGGCGACGTCGCGATCGTGCCGGACCCCTGCTATCCGATCCACGCCTTCGCGCCGCAGATCGCGGGCGCGCGCGTCGAATACTACCCGGCCACCACGAGCATCGCGCCGGCGCGCGCGATCGCGGACGCGATTGCACGCGTCGAAAAGCAGGGCGAAAAGGTCAAGCTGGTGATCGCCAACTACCCGCAGAACCCGACTGGGCAGGTGATCTCGCACACGGACCTGGCCGAGCTCGTGCGCGTGGTCGAGCGCTCGGGCGCGATGCTGCTGCACGATCTCGCTTATGCGGATCTGGATTTTGCGAGCCGCTACGCGCCCAGCATTTTCCAGTGTGGGCTTGCACCGGAGGCCGTCAAAGCCTTCGCCGTCGAGGTGTTTTCGATGTCGAAGAGCTACAACATGCCTGGCTGGCGCATCGCGTACATGGCGGGCAACGAGCGCATGATCGGCGCGCTCTCGCACATCAAGACGTACCTCGACTACGGCACGTTCGCGCCGCTGCAACATGCGTCGGCCTGGGCGCTCGAGCACGGCGACTCGTTCGTGGCGGAGATCCGCGAGCTCTATCGCTCGAGGGCGAGCTCGCTGGTGAAGGGCTTGCGTGACGCGGGCTGGCCGGCCGTCGCCGAGCCGAGCGGCACGATGTTCGTGTGGGCCAAGATCCCGCCCGCGTTCGGCGGCAAAAAATCGCTCGCCGCGACCACGCAGTTGATTGAAGAGGCGCACGTCGCGGTCGCGCCCGGCGTGGGTTTCGGTCAGGGCGGCGATGACTACGTGCGTTTCGCGCTGATCGAAGATCCGCCGCGCATCGAACAGGCTTGCCAGCGCATCGCCAACTTTCTGCGTCAGAAGGGCGGCTGAGCCGGGTGCCGGGGGCGCTCGTACGCACGCTCGGCGTGCTCGGGTGCCTGGCCACCGCGCTTCCCGCGCGAGCGCTCGACAAGCAGGGCAGCGCTCACGGCGGCGACGTGAGCACGAGCGACGAGTTCAACGTGTCGGGCGGGCTCACGCTCGGCCCGGCCCTCTACAACCCCACCTACGCGGCGCGCCCGGACAACACCGGCAAAACGCTGTTTCGCTATGCGCTCCACGCGGACGTCGATCTGATCGGCCCAAAACTCAGCGTGCCGATCGATCTCAATGCGTTCACGGACCGTGAGCGCAAGGGAGCCAAGAAGCTCTTGCCGTCCGAGTTCGACGTGATCGCCGGTCTCAGCACGACCTGGCCCGCCGGCCCCGGCGCGATCGAATTCGGCTCACGCATCGAGAACGATCGCCCCGTGGATCGCGCGGGCGCCAAGCAAACCTACGTGGACGCGCGCGGCCGCTACCTGTACTCGCTCGCCGCGGTTTGGCCTGGGTTGAAGAACGCGCTTTCGAACGGCGATGTCTCCGGCGCCGCGGGCGCGGGCTGGTTCATCTACAACCCGTCCTACTACGCGCGGCCCGATAACACCGGCCGCGCGCTCTTGCGCTACATGCTCCACGGCGAACTCTCGCTGTGGGACGACCTATTCTCCGTCGGCCTCGACGGCACCTTCTTCACCGACAAAGACAAGAACGCCGTCGCCCCGAGCGAGCTCGACCTCACCCCCGAAATCATCTTTCACAAAAGCCGCTACGAGCTGCACATCGCCTACGAACGCGACATGCCCGTCGATCGCGGCGGCCTCGTCCAACACTGGGTCTACTCCGCCTTCGTCGTGACCTTCGACCTACGAGATGACGTGATGCCGCCCTTGGAAAAGCGCGGGTACTTCGTGTCGCCGTGAAGATCCGGAGATCCCAGACAAATCTGGATCAGGGTCTGGACCAAGAACCGGCGAACCCGGCGCCGACTTCTATCAGCTCGGATCAGTCGCGAGGCCCAAAAGTAGGCCTCCAACCTGGGACCCAAACCCGAAGCTCGACCTAAACCGCTAGCGCTTAGGTGTCAGGTCACTTCAAGGAGTTGTAACATGCACATCATCGAAGTTCGCGTTGACGGCGGCTCCGGTGGTTACGAGCGCGACGCCGCCCGCGTCGTGGGCCGCGTTGATGGTGCAGCTCTGAATCTGCGTGCTGTTGACCCAGGTTGTGACGTGGGTGCTCGCGCCGCTGCCGGTCACCTGCATGCGCAGCCAGAACCAGGTGTTGAGCAAGCCGGCGCCGGTGAGGCCGCTGGCCACCGCCGGGCACGTGCTGATCGTGGCGGTGCCGTTCAAGACCACCCAGTTGCCGGTGGCGTCGAGACCGAAGAAGTACTGGTTCGAGCTCGACGTCTCGCGCGTCGCGATGCCCGCGCGGAACGCCGTGGTGGTCCCGCTGCCGAAGGTGAGTACCTTCATGCGTGCGTCGAGCGTTTGGTCGGTCCAGGTGCTCGTGCCGTTGGTGGCCATGAAGGAGCCGGCGCCGCCTTGGAACACCTTGGTGCCGTCCGTCGGCACGGTCCAGGTGCCGCCGCTGGTGGTCCAGCCCGCTGAATCGCCGTCTTCGAAGTTGTCGTTGAGCACGAGCGCGGGCGGTTCAGTGCCCCAGATCAGCGAGCCGTTTTGATAGAGGGTGATCTTGCTCCAGTCCGTGTAGGTCGACGGAGGAATGGCGCTGTACGAATAGTCGTTGCGCTCGTCGAGGACCAAGAAGCCGTTGGTGTTCCAGCGCGCCTGGATGACCATCGAACCGTTGTTGGCCGGGATCGTGTCGGTCGTGCCGACGTACGTCAAGAGCAGGTACGTGTCCGCGAGCGAGCGAATCGGCGAGACGGGCACGAAGCTCCCGGTCCAGATGCCGCAGCCCGGCGGCGTCGTCGCAAAGTCGCACGAGTATTGCTCGCCGACGGCCCCTGGATCGAGCATGGGGGGCGCCTGGTTGAGGGTAACCCAGTAACGAATGGTGAGGCCCGCCATGGCGACGGGACTCGTGCTGGTGTTGACGATCCTCATGTAGGGCTTGCTGCCGTTGTCCGTCGGCGCTCCGGCGCCCGGTAGATCGCCCTGGTAGATCTGGAGCTTGAGGCCCGTGGGCGGCGGCGCCACGCACAGGCCGGTGGTGCAGATGGCGCTCGTGCAGTCGTTTGCGACCGTGCACACCTTGCCGTTCGCGCAGCGGTTGCCCGGGGCGCAGCTGCCGCCGCAATCGGTGTCCGTCTCGGTGCCGTTCTTGACGCCGTCGTTGCACGCCGGAGCCTGGCAAATGTTGCCGGTGCAGACGCCGGGCACGCAATCGGAGGCCTGCGTGCACGCCTTGGTGGCGGCGCATTTGGCGCAGTTGGGGCCGCCACAGTCGATGTCCGACTCGCCGTTGTTCTTGACGCCGTCCGCGCAGGACGCCACCTGGCAGATGAGCGACGTGCATTTGCCGCTCGAGCAATCGGTATTTGCCACGCACGCTTTGCCGTCCGCGCACAGCTTTCCGGCAGCTACACAGGTCGTGCCGCCGCAGTCGGTGTCCGTCTCGGTGCCGTTCTTGGTCGAGTCCGTGCAGGTGGCGGCTGCGCAGGCGCCCGTGGTGCAGACCGAGCTGGCGCAGTCCGAATTGAGCGTGCAGGTGCCGCCGGTTCCGCAGCGAGCGCAGGAGGTCGAACCACCGCAGTCGACGCCGCTCTCGCCCTGATTCTTGACGCCGTCGTTGCAAGCGGGCACTTGGCAGATCGCCGTCGTGCACTTGCCGCTCTGGCAATCCGCGTTGGCCGCGCAAATCTTGCCGTTCGCGCAGGTCTTGCCCTGGCCGTCACAGGTCGTGCCGCCGCAATCCTGGTCGGTCTCGGTGCCGTTCAGGGTCAGGTCCGTGCAGGTGGCCGCCGCGCAGAAGCCGCCCGTGCAGACGCCGCTCTGGCAATCGCCCGCGGTCGTGCACGCGAGGCCCGTACCGCAGCGCGCGCAGCTCGAGCTGCCGCCGCAATCGACCGCGCTCTCGCCCTGGTTCTTGACGCCGTCGGCGCAGGTCGGCACTTGGCAGACTAGGCTCGTGCACTTGCCGCTCGAGCAGTCCGCGTTGATCGCGCAGGACCGGCCGTTCGCGCACACCTTGGCGGGGGCGCAGCTGCCGCCGCAATCGACGTCCGTCTCGGTGCCGTTCTTGAGCATGTCGCTGCAGCTCACAGCCACGCAGATGTTGCCGTTGCAGACGCCGGTCGCGCAGTCGGCGGCCACGTTACAGCCGCCGCCCGTCGGGCAAGTCTTGCCGGCGGCCACGCAGGTGGTGCCGCCACAATCGACGTCCGTCTCGGTGCCGTTCTTGACCGTGTCGCTGCACGACGCGGTCGTGCACTTGCCCGCGCTGCACAGGTTGCTCGCGCAGTCCGTGTTCAAGGTGCAGTTCTTGGCCGCGGCGCAGCGGGCGCAGGTGGTGGAGCCGCCGCAATCCGTGTCGGATTCACCGCCGTTGGTCTGGCCGTCGGCGCAGCTCGCCGTCTGGCACACGCTGCCTGTACACACGTTGCTCGTGCAGTCCGAGGCGACGCCGCATGCCTTGGTCGGGCCGCACTTGGTGCAGGTGCCGCCACCGCAGTCGATGTCGGTCTCGGCGCCGTTCTTAAAGGAGTCGCTGCAGGTGGGCGCCGCGCAAGCGCCGCCCGTGCACACGCCGCTCTGACAGTCGGTGCCCGCGGCGCAGCCCAGGGTGTTCGCGCACTTCTTGGCCGGCGCGCAGCTGCCGCCGCAGTCCTTGTCGGTCTCGGATCCGTTCTTCGTGGCGTCGCTGCAGGTCGGGGCCTGGCACTTCAGCGGCGCGCCGGAGCACACGCCGTCAATGCAGTCGGACGCGGACGCGCAGGTCTTGGCGTCGACGCACTTTGCGCAGCTGCCGCCGCCGCAGTCGATGTCGGTCTCGGTTCCGTTCTTGCTGCCGTCGTTGCACGTCGCGGCCTGACAGAAGCCGCCGCTGCACACGCCCATCGCGCAATCCGTTCCAGCGTTGCAGCGCTGACCGGCCGCGCACAGCTTGCCGGACGCCACGCAGGGGCCGCCGCAATCGGTGTCGGTCTCGGTGCCGTTTTTCACGCCGTCGTTGCAGGCGGAGGCCGCGCACAAGCTCGACGTACACACGCCGTTCGCGCAATCCGACGGCGAGTTGCAGCCCTGACCCGTCCCGCACTTGAGCGCGCAGGAGCCGCCGCAATCCGCAGCCGACTCAGTGCCGTTCTTGACGGTGTCGAAGCAGGTCGGCCCCTGGCAGGTGGCCGGGGTGCCCGAGCAGACGCCGCTCGCGCAGTCGGTGGCGAAGCCGCAGGTCGAGCCCGTGCTGCAGCGCTGGCAGGTGGTCGCGCCACCGCAGTCGACAGCGCTCTCGTTGCCGTTCTTGACGACGTCCGTGCAGCTCGGCACCTGGCAGATGTTGCCGATGCAGATCTTGCTGTTGCAGTCACTGCCGGCCGAGCAGATCTTGCCGTCCGCGCAGACCTTGCCCGAGGCGACGCACGGACCGCCGCAGTCTTTGTCGGTCTCGCCGCCGTTGGTGGCGCCGTCCGTGCAGGTGGCGGCCTGGCACTTGGCGGGCGAACCCGAGCACACGCCGCTCGCGCAGTCCGTGCTGACGGCGCAAAGCTTGCCGGTGGCGCAATTGTTCGGGCACGAGCCGCCGCAATCGGCGTCCGTTTCGGTCCCGTTCTTGATGCCGTCCGTGCAGGTCGCTGCCTGGCACTTGCCGGACGTGCACACGCCGCTCGCGCAGTCGCTGGCGCCCGTGCACACGAAGCCGGTACCGCAGCGATTGCAGGTCGTGCTGCCGCCGCAGTCGACGTCGGTTTCGCCGCCGTTCTTGGTCACGTCCGTGCAGCTCGCGGTTTGACAGACGCCGCCGCTGCACACGTTGCTCGAGCAGTCACTGCCGATGGCGCAATTAAAGCCGGAGCCGCAGCCAGCGCAGCCGCCGCCGCAGTCGATGCCGGTCTCGTTGCCGTTCATCACGCCGTCCGTGCAGACCGGGGCGACACACTTGCTCGCGGTGCAGACTTGGCTCGCGCAGTCACTGCCTGCGGTGCAAGCCTTGGCGGTCACGCAGCGATTGCAGCTGGTCGAGCCGCCGCAGTCGACGTCGGATTCCCCGCCGTTCTTGATCACGTCCGAGCAGCTCGGCACCTGGCAGATGCTGGAGATGCAGACAGCGCTCGTGCAGTCGGTGCCCGCGCCGCATACGCGGCCATTGGCGCACTTGCCGCACGTTCCGCCGCAATCGGTGTCGGTCTCCGTCCCGTTCTTGAAGCCGTCCGTGCAGGTGGCGGCGACGCACTTGCCCCCGGTGCAGACCAGGCTCGCGCAGTCACTGCCGCCGACGCAGACCTTGGTCGCGGCGCACTTGGGACAGCCGGACGAACCGCCGCAGTCGACGTCGGTTTCGGTCTGGTTCTTGACGCCGTCCGCGCAGGTCGGTGCTTTGCACACGCCGCCAGTGCACACGCCGCTCGAGCAATCCGTACCGAGCTTGCACGTGCGCCCGTTGTCGCACTTGAGGCAGGCGGGGCCGCCGCAATCGATGTCGGTCTCATTGCCGTTCAGGACGACGTCCGTGCACGTGGGCGTTTGGCACTTGCCGACGGAGCACACGTTGCTGGTGCAGTCCGAGGCCAGCACGCAGACCTTGCCCGGAGTGCACGGACCGCACACGGCGCCGCCGCAGTCCGTATCCGTTTCATCCTGGTTGACGGTGAGGTCGGTGCAGGTCGGCGCCTTGCACAGCGCGCTCGTACACACCTTGCTCGTGCAGTCCGTCGCGGCGAGGCAATGCTTGTTGTTGGCGCAGCGCGTGCAGGCGCCGCCGCCGCAATCGATGTCGGTTTCGACTGCGTTCTCCGTGCCGTCCGAGCAGGTCGGGACCTGGCACGTCAGCGGCGCGCCGGTCGTGCTGGCCTTGCACACGAGGCTCGTGCAGTCAGCGGCCACACCGCACAGCTTGGTGTCCGGGCAGGCCGCGCAGTCTTTACCGCCGCAGTCGATGTCGGTTTCCGTGCCGTTCCGCACGCCGTCCGTGCATTGCGCGTTCTGGCAGAAGCCTCCGCTGCACACGCCGTTGGCGCAGTCCGTGCCCACCTTGCACACCGAGCCGACCGCGCACTTCTTGCAAGTGCCGCCGCCGCAGTCGACGTCCGTCTCGGCGCCGTTGACCACCGTATCCGTGCAAGTGGGCGCCACGCAGAGGGTGCTCGTGCACACGCCGCTCAAGCAGTCGTTGGCGCCGGTGCACGTGCCGCCGGTGCCGCACTGCAAGCAGATCTTGCCGCCGCAATCGACGCCGGATTCATCTTGGTTGTGAATATTGTCGCTGCAGGTCGCATCGACGCACACGTTGTTCAGGCAGTTGAGACTGATGCAGTCGTCGTTCACCAGGCACTTTTGCGAGCCGGCGCACTTGGGACAGTTGGAGCCACCGCAATCCACGTCCGTTTCGGTGCCGTTTAGGACGTTGTCCGGACACATCGCGTCCTGGCAGACGTTGTTGACGCACGAGCCGCTCGCGCAGTCGCTACCCTGCGTGCAGGCGCCGCCGGTGTCGCAGCCGGGGCAGCTGCCACCGCCGCAATCGATGTCGGTTTCGGTGCCGTTTTTCATCTGATCGGTGCAGAGCGCCGCCACGCAGGCACCGTTGGTGCAGATCTGGCTGAGGCAGTCGCTCGCAACCAGGCAGCCGCCGGTGGGCGGGCAGGGACTGCAGGTCGGACCACCGCAGTCGACGTCGGTCTCGTCGCCGTTCTTCACCATGTCCGTGCAAGAGGGCGGCTGACACGTGCCGTTCGAGCCCGTGGCGCCGGTCGAGCCGGCGTCCGCGCCGCTGCACACGCCGCTCGCGCAATCCGTGTTGCTGGCGCACGTGCTGCCGTCGGAGCACGGTCCGCAGTCGCTGCCGCCGCAGTCGAGCGCGGTCTCGTTGCCGTTCAGCACGCCGTCCATGCAGGACGCGGCTTGGCAGATCGTGCCCGTGCACACGCCGCCCGCGCAGTCCGACGCGAGCTTGCAATGCTTGCCGGTTTGACACATGGCGCACTTGTCGCCGCAGTCGATGTCGGTTTCCGTTTGGTTCTGAATGCCGTCATTGCAGGTCGGCAGCTTGCACAGGCTGTTGAAGCACACGCCCTGTTGGCAGTCGCTCTGCACCACGCAGCCCTTGTCCGGCGGACAGGCGTTGCAGATCTTGCCGCCGCAATCGACGTCGCTCTCGTCACCGTTCTTCACGCCGTCTTTGCAGGTCGGCGGCGGCCCGGAGTCCGGTGTGCTTCCGGCGTCCATGTCGACGGCGGGTGCGACCTTGAAATCAGGTGAGCCGCTGCACGACACCAGCCCCCAAAAGGCGAGCAGACAGCACAACAAAACGCCAAGCCGACGGCATGCGAGGGAAGTCATTAGTGGTGGTTGTAAAATATCATGACCATTGTCAGGCACGCCAAGCGAATCTTCGGATATCAGAGCATTTATTAACCGTGAAAGGCCGCGTTCGCTCGACGCATGCCTGTGCGCGACTTGTGCAAAGCGCTTCGATTCCGCGGTATTTCCGGGGGAGGCGCGTTGCCCGCGGCGTGCTGCCTGCTCGCGCAGGACAGCTGATGCCCCATGTGCGTGGGTGTGAGCTTACGAGCCCGACTCGAGCAGGCGCTGAATCGCTTCAGGGACCAGGCCGTGGCTCTCTGCGGCCGCGAGCAAGCGCGCGTTGTCGGGTAGCTCGGTGAGAAATTGTTTGGCGTAGGGCGTGCCGACCAGGCCCTGCGTGCGGCGCAAGAGCGGTGTCATGCCGCGCGCGATGGATTGCCGCGCGCCTTCTTCGTCACCGAGCGCGAGGCGCGCGGCGTGCAGCGCCAGATACACGGTCGATTCGTTGAGCAAACTCGGCGCGCCCTGGTCGAGCAGATCCGTCGCTTCCCGCGCGAGCTCCGCGGCGCCCGCGGCGTTGCCCGAGCGGCGCTCTGCGTCCGCCCACAAGCCGAGCGCGACCGGCAAAATATCGCGGTGGCCCGTGCTGCGGTACGCTTGCGCGGAGAGCTTCAAGAGCGCGAGCGCCTTCGGAAAGTCGCGCTCGTTGTTGGAGCGCAGGAGCTCCGAGCCTCGATAAAAGAGCATGCCGAGGTTCGCGCGATCGGGCGCCGCCCACACGCCGCTCGCGGAAGCGTCCGCGTCCGCGCGCACTTCGGCCAGGTTCGCTTCGAGCTGCTTGTCGTTGCCGAACGTCGCGGCCCAGCCGAGCAAGTTCATCTGCGCGTGGCGCACGGCGCCTTGACTGCCGATCGCGTCGGCGAGCGCGAGACCGGTCTCGAGCGTCGCGCGCGCTTCTTGGCGCGCGCCGATGGTCGTGAGCGCGAAGCCGAGGTTGGTCATCAACATGGCTTCGCGTTCTTTGAGCCCCGCGCTGCGCGCCGCTCCGGCGGCGTTGCGCCGTGAGCTGAGCGCGGAGCCGACCGCGCCGCGAGTTTGGCGGATGATGGCCTGCGTTTGGTAGGCATCGACGGCGGCCGCGCTGATGTGCTCCTGCTCGGCCAACTTGAGCAGCCGCTGAACCTCCGATTCCGCGTCGGCGAAGCGCCCGGCGAACGCCAAGCGCGCGGCGAGCGCGGCGGAGCAGCGGGCCTCTTCGTCGTGCAGGCCCAGGTTTTTGGCGTGGTCGCGCGTTTCGGCCAGGCGCTCGTCGATGCCCTCTCCGGAGCCGCGCGCGTCGTCGTAGCGGGCGCGTGCGCCGCGGGCGCGCAGCGAGCTCGCCTCGTCGTAGACGTTGTCCTCCATCGACAAGATGGCGGACTCACGGTCGCTCGCGCGCGGATCGAGTCGGCTCCAGGCCTCGTCCAAATACGACGCGCGCACGAAGGCCGACGGCTTGTCCTCGGCGAAGGTGAGCGCGCGTTCGGCCATCGTCATCGCGTCGGCCAAGGCGTTGGTCGCCAGCGCGCGCTGGGCGGCTCGCGCCCAGTGCTCCGCGGCGCGCGCTTGCTGCCCGCCCAAGTTGTAGTGACCCGCGACCGTGGCGGAGTCTTCACCCATCGACGACAGCCAATTCGCGGCGAGCCCGTGCAGCTCCTTGCGCTCGAGCTCGCCGAGCGAGGCATAGGCCACCTCGCGCACGAGCGCGTGCTTGAACACCCATTCGCGCGTACCCGTGAAGCGCGACACATTCTGCTCGAGCAGGATCTCGGAGGCGACCAGCGATTTCATCACGCTTTCGGCGCGCGGCATGGCGAGCGCTTCGAGCGCGGCGTCCCAGCAAGTGAGACCGAATACGCTGAGCCGGCCGACGGCGTCGCGGCTCTGCTCGTCGAGCGCGTCGAGGCTCACCTGAATCGCGGCTTCGATCGTGGGCGCGTGCGCGGTGTCACGGCCCGTTGCGCTCAGGCGCGCGAGCTCTTCGGCGAACAGCGGCAAGCCGCCGGCCTGGTCCGCGATCCGAATCACCACTTCTTCCGAGGCGGTTTCGCCGACCATCGCGCGCGCGATGGCACGCGAGGCGCCGCGCGAGATGGGTCGCAGCTCGATGCGCACGTGATCGCGGCCCTGGAAGCGGTTCGAGTGCTCCGGCCAAAACTCCGGGCGCACGAGCGCCATCACCACCAGCGCCTTATTGGTGGCGCGGCCGAGCATGTGATCGAGCCAACCGATGCTCTCCGGATCTGCCCATTGCAGATCTTCCACCAGGATCGCCGTCTGCTCGTTGCTGGTGACTTGCAGCACCAGATCGGTCATGGCCAGCCACAAGACGTCGCGTGAGCCGCGCGGGTCGAGGCCCTCGGGCAGCGTTTCGTTGGCGAGCAGGCGCGCGAGCAGCTCGCGATTTTTGGCAGTGAGCTCGTTGCGCGTAGAAGGCCCGAGCCGCGAGACGATCGCGCGCTCGGCTTCGGTGCCGGTCGCGCCCTTGGGCAGGCCGATAATCGCGCGCAGCACGTCGGCCGCGGCGCCGAGCGCGTGCCCTTGGCCGTACGCTTCACTGCGCTGCAGCACGATGTGCGGCGCGCCGGCTTGCGCCGAGATGCGCGCCATCACCTCGCGGCGCAAGCGGCTCTTGCCGATGCCCGGCGGTCCGGTGATCGACACCAGCACGGGCGTCGCGTCGAGCCGCGAACGCTCGAACGCCGAGAGCACCTGAGCGAGCTCCGGATCGCGCCCGACGAACGGCGCGCCGCCGGTGCCGCCGCGGCCCTGCACCGGCTCGCCCACGATCGACGAGCCGTCGTCGCGCGTGCGAAACTCGTAGCGGCCGCGGCCGAGCTCGCTGGTCGTCGCGTCTGCGAGCACCACCGACGGCTCGGCGTCGCGCGCGAGCGCGGACGCGCGATCGACGACCTCGCCGACCGGCTGAATCGCGCCGGTGTCGCTGGTCCAATTCAGCCGCGCGCGCCCGCTCGCGACGCCAACGCGCGCGCCGGCTCGCGCCAAGCGGCGACCGAGCTCGAGGCCCACGGCGGCCTCGCTGCCAACCGCGCGCCGAGCCCCGAGATGCGCGACGATCGAGTCTTGCCCGAGCGGCACGGCGTCCGCGCCGCGCTGCCGCAATTGCTCGAGCGCGCGCTCGCGCGCCGATACGGTTGCGAAGCGAATGGCGACGATCGACGTGAGCAAGCGCGAGACGCTCCCGCCGAGCCGCGACGAGCGCGCCGGCTCCACGCTGGCGTCGAGGAAGCTCACGCGGTTTTCGGTGTCTTCCGCCGCGTTGTGCAAGAGGCCGAGCACCTGGCTCATGTTCACCGGGCGCTCTGCGGGATCGGTGGCGAGCATGGTGCCGACCAGGTTGTCGACCTCGTGCGGCGTGTCGCGCCGCAGCTCGCTGAGCCGCGGCGGCGCGGTGGTCACCAGGCGCGCGAGCGTCGCGATCACGGTCGGACCGACGTGCGGCGGCCGTCCGGCGATCAGCTCGAACAGCGTGGCGCCGAGCGAATAAATGTCGGCGCGCGCGTCGATCGGCGCGTCCCCGCGGGCTTGCTCGGGCGCCATGTAGGCGGGCGTGCCCACGACGTCACCCGAACGGGTGATACGAATGTCGCTGCGCGCCGCGACGCCGAAGTCCACGAGCTTGGGCTGCCATGCGCCCAGAAAGCCCTGACTCTGCGCCGTCTTGCACAAGAAGATGTTGCCCGGCTTGATGTCGCGGTGAATCACGCCCGCGTGGTGCGCGGCGTCGAGCGCCTCTGCCACGCGCGTCGACAGCTCGAGCGCCTGCGGAATGTTGAGCGGATCGCGCTTGTGGCGCGCGGCGAGATCCTCGCCCTCGAGCCACTCCATCGCCACGAACGGGCGCCCGCTCTCGTCGAGCACCCCGAAGCCGACGGTCTTGACGATGCCGGGGTGGTCGAGATTTTCGAGCAGCTGCCCTTCGCGGGCGAAACGAGCTTCTTCCTCGGGCGCCACGCCGGCGTCGGCGGCGATCACCTTGAGCGCGACCGTCTGCTCGGTCGTCAGATCGTAGGCGCGGTAGACGATGCCCGCTCCGCCCCGCCCGACCTCACGCTCCACGACGAAACGGCCGCCGAGCCTGCTGCGTTCACTGGACGGGGAGGTCAAGGTCCGGCGGAGCGTACTCGCGCAAACGGCGTGCGTCGACAGTGCGGCCGAGCGTGTGCGGCGCGCCGCGCAAAGCAGCCGGAACTAGAACCTTCCCGTCACGCCGAGCGCAAAGCCGGAAGCCGTAGGCGCGACGCCGAAGTGAAGTTTGAGCGTCGGATCCTCGTGATAGAGATGGAGCAAGCGTTCGGTCGGCGTGTCCGTGCCGTGCACGAGAAACCCGACCGCGCCGAACAGCACGGCCTCGGAGTAGAGCAGGGCGGGCGCGACCGCGTGATTGGTCGAGTCTTTGGGCGGGTCGAGCGCGATGGCCGTGGCGAGGCCGGCCGTCGCGACTCCCAGCACTTCCATCGTCCAAAATGCGACCTCACGCTGGGTTCGTTCGCGTGCCGCCATTTGGTTCAGAAACTCTTCCGTGCGCACGAATGCGTACGAGCGATCGCCACGGCTCGCCATCAGCTCCTGCTCGAACGTGGAGAGCGCGCGCTGCCCGGTCGCCGGGGTGAGCACTTCGTACAGACCTCCGCCGATCAGCGCGGCCCCCGCGGCGCCCACGCCGAAGATGGTGCCGGGGTGCGCATCGCGGTCGTGTTTGTTGAGAGCGAGGCCGAGCGTGATGCTCTCGGCCATGCCGCCGAAACCGAGCAAGACCACGCCGAGGCCCGAGCGCGTCGTGCGGTCCTGCTCGGCCATCATCGTCAAGTAGTTGTGCATGCGAGCGAGATCGGTGTCGGTCAGGCCGTACACGGGTTCGGGCGCGCTGCTCGCTTGCTTCAGGTACGCCGCGTAGGCGAGCGGTCCATACGGCTCGGAGAACAGCGAACCGAAGATGCGATCCCCGCGCGCGCTGACTTCCGGATCGGCGATCTGCGTCGCGGCGAGCTCGACAGGTTCGCTGCCCGCGGCGATCGCGCGCTCGTGCACGACGGGCCTGAGCGGCGCGGGGCCGGCGAGCTCTTCGAACACGGACAATTCCTGGTCGGCAACGGCGGGCAACACGAGCGTGACCGCGCCGCGCTCTTTGTGCAAATCGAGGAAGCGCGCGCCGCTCGCGTTCTTGATCCAGAGTCGCGCCGGCTCGGCGCTCAGCCGAATGCGGCGGCCGTTCATGGCGCCCGTAGGGAACAACGTCGCGTTCGCGTCGCCGCGCGGCCCGCGATAGAACAAATGCGGCCGCAAGGTCTCGCGCGTGATGCCGGCGTTCGCCGTCTCGACGAAGCCCGCGAGCTCCGCGTAGCTCGTGGCGCCGTCACCGTTCACGTCCGCGGCGCCCTCGATGCCCGAGCGCACCTCGTGGCTGAACACGCCGGATTCGATCTGCGACCACTCGAATACTTCGCTCTCGCTGTTGGTCGACAAGAACAGACCGACCTCGGGATGGCGCGCCGAGAAACCGAGCGCCATGTCCTTGGGCGTCGCCCAGCGGCGACCGCCCGGTTTGCGCGGATTCACGACGAAGAACGAGTTGCAGCTGTCGAGCAGCATGTGCTTCGTTTCGGCCGGAATCTGCTCGATGACGTGCTGTTCGAGGAAGCTGCCGTCGATGCGCGCGTCTTCCAGCTCGAGGTAACCTCGGCCGTTGTCGACGTCACCGTGACCGGCGAACACGAAGTAGAACGCGGTGTGTTCGCCGCGCGCTCGCGCGGCGTTGACGGCCTGCGCGAGCCGCGCGCTGGCGGCTTCGAGCGCACCGCGCGTCGGCGCTTGCGCGAGCGGCGCGAGCGCCTTGTACTCGGCGAGGCTCGCGCGGTCGAAGCTGGTGAGCAGAGCGACGTCGTCGGCCGTCGCGATCGAGCGGAACAATTGGTAGTAACGCGCGCCGTCGTCGTCGGCGTATTGCAAGTCCGGATCGGAGAGCGTGGAGCTCTTGTTGTTGGCGACGATCAGCGCGAACACGTGCGTGCCGGCCTGGGCCTGCGCGGGCGCCGCGAACAGCGCCGCGAGCGAGCAGTGCGCGGCGCCCAAGAAAAACCTCAACGCGCGGTCCATGTCGCACTCCATTCCTGTACGTGACTAGGCGAAAAAATTTGCTGCATGCTCCGGCCCTCGCCCGCCAAGCGTTGCTCGATCTCGCGCACACTGAGCGGCGCGTCCGACACGACCGCCACCACCCGCAAAGGCCCCGACGCAGGCGTTTCCGGCTCGACCGTGTCTTCCAACAGGTGTCCCTCCGGGCTCGGCGCGAGCGCGAGCGAGCTCGGGTTCGACGCGGGGTCGAGGTACGCCGGGAAGATCCAGTGCACGCTGCCGGCCGCGTCGAGCGCGAACAGCGCGAGGTACCGGGCGCGCTCGCCGCGGTTGAAGTAGCGCGCGGTGATGCCGTCGCCGGCGTGGAGCTCGGCGCCGTCGAGCGGCAAGAGCTTTCCGTCGCGCACGAGGCGCGCCTCGACGCTCACCGGCTCGAGCGCGCTGTGCGATCCGCCTCGCGCCGCGAAATGCTCCACCGGCGCCGCGGGTCGCAAGAGCCACAAACAAACACCCGCCGCGAGCACCAGGGCGCCGTACAGCGGCGCTCGCAAGCGGGCGCTGGACCCGCCGGGAGCAGCCGTGTTCGCCGCGGTGCAACGCGCGAGCACCGCGGCCGTGAAATCCGTCTCGCTCCGCGCGAAAGTCGGCGCCGCGCCGAGATCGGCGAACAGCGCGCGGTGCTGCCGTTGCACCTGCCGACAGCGGGAGCAGTGCGCTTCGTGTTCGGCGAGCTCCAGCGTTTTGTTGTGCGGCAATTCGCCGAGCTCGGTCGCCAGCAACGTGTCTTCGGACGGGCAAATCATGGGCTTCCCTTGGCGATCCGCTTCTTCAATTGCTTGAGCGCCAGAAACACGCGCGAGCGAATGGTAGCTTCGGATCTTTTGGCGATCGCCGCGATCTCGGCGTAGTCGAGCTCGGCCGCGTAGCGCAGGCGCAGCGCTTGTGCCTGCGCCGCGGGCAGCTTGGCGACGAGCTCGTAGAGTTTGCGCTGGCGCTCGCTCGCGACCAGCGAGTCGAGCTGCGCGGAGCTCGGCGTGCGCTGCTGCGCGGACAGCTCGCGCGGCGCGGGCTCCTCCGCGCGGCGTTGGCGAGCTCGGCGTTCGTTCTTGCAGCGACCGGCCGCGATCGTAAGCAAGTAGGAGCGAAAATGACCGAGCGCCTGGTACTCGACGCGCTGCCGCCAGACCACGACGAACACCTCTTGCGCCAGATCATCGCCGGCGCGAACGTCCCCCGAGGCGCGCGCACAAAAGCTGCGCAGCGCGCGTTGGTGTCGCCGCACGAGCACGGCAAAGGCTTCCGTGAGCCCGCGACCCGCGAGCAGCATCAACGCGTCGTCGTCGCGCTCGGCGAGCGGCGTCGTCGTGTCGTCACGTTCGGCGAGCGTCGTGTCCGTTTTCACCACCCGCAAGTTCCGTCGTGACGCACTCGACATCGGCTGCCCCTACAACACCGGAGGTCCTCCGTTTGTTGACGGATTTTCGGAACGCGATGAATCAGCATAAAAACGGTGGCACCCGACGTGCGGCCGGAGGGCCGGCATTCGGCCGATCATATGGAGAAAGCTCAAACTGTCATGAAATCCGTCCACCGCGCGGCTGTCGGCGACGGACTCGGGTCAATCGCTTGAACGTGACACGCAAGAACCTTCGACTTCTCTATTTCACAAATTAATGCTAAATCAAATGCTATACATTTCGAGATGCTCGCTAGTCGGACATGCGAAGAGCCCAAGCGGTCTCGGCAGCGCCGCCCTCCAGTGCAGCTCGGGTTGCCGCTGCCGCCTCCACCCAACACTTGGGGCGGCAAGCGCGCGGGGGCCGGCCGCAAACCCGCGCCGGGGCGCCAGAGGGTCGGCCACCTGACACGCCCGAAGCACGCGCACGCGCATCCGGTTCACGTCGTGTTGCGCTCGAAATTTCGGCCGCTGCGCAGCCAATTCACGTTTCCCACGATAGAGCGCGCCCTCGCACGGGCCACGCGCGCGCGTCGGAATTTTCGCGTTGTTCAGTTTTCGGTGCAGGCCGATCATCTGCATTTGATCGTCGAGGCGAGTGACCGCCGCGCACTGTCGCGCGGCATGCAGGGGCTGGCGATTCGCATCGCGCGCGGGCTGAATCGCCTCGTGAATCGCAGCGGCAAGGTATGGGCGGATCGGTTTTTCGCGCGGGCGCTCGGTTCGCCGCGCAGCGTGCGCAACGCACTCGCCTACGTGCTCAATAACTTTCGAAAACACCGAGCCCGCGGCGCGGCGCGCATCGACCCCTATTCGTCTGCGCCTTACTTCGACGGTTTTCGCGAACTTCGCGGAAAGGCGCCGAGCAACGTAGCGCGCGCGCAGGCTTTGCCGCTCGCACCACGCGGGCTTTCTCCGCCGCAGATGCCCAGTGACATGCCCGTGGTCCGCGCCGAGACCTGGCTCGCACGGGTCGGCTGGCGGCGCGCGGGGCTGCTGACGATCTCAGTGCGCGGCGTGAACGGCTGACGCGCCCGAACGACGAAACCACGCCGCGCTCGACCGACGAAACCACGCCGCGCTCGACCGACGAAACCACGCCGCGCTCGACCGACGAAACCACGCCGCGCTCGACCGACGAAACCACGCCGCGCTCAACCGACGAAACCACGCCGCGCTCAACCGACGAAACCACGCCGCGCTCAACC
>DASXKQ010000271.1:0-3619 GCA_036496745.1 Polyangiaceae bacterium | reverse complement strand
GTTTGGGCCACGCCTTGGACGCCGCCGGTTGCCGACAAGTCGAACGCCAATTCCGTCGAAGGCACGCTCACCAACCCCGCTGCATACGCGACGTTCCTGGCTGGCTTCGTCACGTACATGAAGGGGCAGGGCGTTCCGATCTACGCCGTCTCTGCGGGGAATGAGCCGGACGCCAACGTGACCTACGAGTCCGCCGTGTACACGGGCGCGACGATGGCCACTTGGGTTGGTGGCAACATGGGGCCGACATTGTCACCCATGGGGGTGAAGATCATGGCGCCTGAGACGCAGAACTGGTGCGGGTTCCCGAGCTTCGAGAAGGCCATCCTGAACGACGCCAACGCCAAGCAATACACGGATATCATCGCGACTCACGAGTATGGCTGCAACGTCGGGGCGTATCCGGAGATTGCGAGCGCGGGCAAGGAGTTTTGGGAGACCGAGATCTACGACACGGCGAACAACACCGCCGATCCCGGCATGCCGAGCGCGCTCCGCATCGGCAAGCTGATCCACGACGCCATGACGGTCGCCAGCATGAACGCCTGGCACTACTGGTGGGTCTACCCCTCGTCCACCGACAATGGCGCGCTCTGGGACAAGGGCTCGAACAAGCCGGCCAAGCGCCTGTGGGTGGAAGGCAACTTCGCGCGCTTCGTCCGCCCGGGCTTTCAGCGCGTCGGCACAACGGGTAGCGCGCCTGCGGGCGTGTTCGTGAGCGCGTACAAGAATCCGGGCGACGGGACCGTCAGCATCGTCGCGATCAACAGCAACCAGAACGCAACGAACCTCTCGTTGTACGTCTCGGGCGCAGCTCCCTGCTCGATGACCCCCTGGGTTACCTCGTCAAGCGACAGCCTCGCCTCGAAGGCACCGCTCACCGTGTCGAGTTCACGCTTCACGATGTCGCTCGGAGCGCAAAGTGTCACCACGTTCGTTGGACATCCATGAGCGGCGGAAACGACTGGACCCAATTTACGATAAATGCCCCGATTTGCCGGCTTTTGCAGCAACAGATGGCTTCACTAGAAGCACACGTACTTACGGCCTCCGGAGATGGATCATGAAAACCAATCTTGTCGTTAGTCCCACATTCGTGCTGGTCATTTCCGCTTTAGCGACCGCGTGCAGCACCGCGGCGAGCAACAATCCCAATGCCGCGTCGGGCGGCTCTTCACCGAGCGCCGGAGGAGCGACGGGCAGCGGAGGTGGAAACGCGGGCTCGGCCGGTTCGAATCCAGGCGGTGGCGCGACGGGCTCCGCGGGCACCAGTTCGGGTGGCACTTCGGGTGCGGCAGGTCAGGGAGCAACGTCCGGCAGCGCGGGAGCGGGACAGGCCGGTTCGGCAGGCAACGCCGGCAGCGCCGGTGCAGGGCAAGCGGGCTCGAGCGGCGCATCGGGTAGCGGCGGAGCGGGACAAGCGGGCTCGGCAGGACAAGCGGGTACAAGCGGCGCGTCCGGCAACGGCGGAGCAGGACAAGCTGGTTCAGGCGGCGCGTCCGGTAACGGCGGTGCGGGGCAAGCGGGCTCGGGTGGCGCGTCCGGTAACGGCGGGGCCGGAGGTGGCGGAACGACGATGGGCCCGTGCGATATCTACTCGTCCGGGAACACGCCCTGCGTCGCCGCGTACAGCACGGTCAGGAGCCTCTCGAGCAAATACAGCGGGCCGCTATACCAGGTGAGAAAAGGTGGCTCGAACAGCACTACCACGGGCACGACCGGCGGTACGACACAGAACATCGGCATGGTGGCGGGAGGCTTTGCGGACTCGGCGGCGCAGGACGCGTTCTGTACGGGTGGGACCTGCACGATCTCGATGCTCTACGACCAGTCCGGCAAGGGTAACGATCTCAAGGAAGCGCCCGCCGGTTGCTACACCGGCACCGCGTCAGAGGCGGATTACGAGTCGAGCGCGACGACTCGCTCGTTAATGATCAGCGGTCACAAGGTTTACGCTCTTTATATGAAGGCGCACGAGGGCTATCGGAACAATACCGGCAACGGCATGGCTACGGGTACGGCTGCGCAGAGTGTTTACGAGGTGGCGGACGGCAAGCGCATTGGCGCTGCGTGCTGCTGGGACTTCGGCAACGCGTCGAAGAACAACTGCAATGGCCCCACTGGCTCGATGAACGCCCTGTTCTTCGGAACCGGCTTTTGGGGTAAGGGCCAGGCACCGGGCCCGTGGTTCTTGGGTGACTTCGAGGACGGCGTGTGGGCGACAGGATCCAAACCGAATGGCACCGGCGTCACATTCGACACGAACAACAATCTGCCGGCCTCGACCATGGACTACGCATTCGGCATTCTCAAGACCAGCACGACTAGCGCTCCGCAATACGCCATCCGCGTTGGCAACGCACAATCCGGCAATCTAACGACTGCCTATGACGGGCAAGCTCCCGCCACCTGGCAGCAGAAGGGCGGTATCATTCTCGGCATCGGCGGCGACAACAGCAACTCGTCGCTGGGTACGTTCTTCGAGGGCGCGGTAACCGCCGGTCGCCCGTCGGATGCCACCGACGCCGCTGTCCTCGCCAACGTTCAGGCCGCAAAGTACGGCCAATAGGGCCGGTCCCCAAGGAGCTCGTGATGAATCGTCGATGGCGCCTCGTTGCGCACAGCGCAGGCCTGTGCTTCGCCTTACTCTCGGGTTGCGGTAGCTATGACCCGCCGCCGCCGGCCGCCGGCGGGCAAGCCGGAGCCAGCAGCGCCGGGCAAGCCGGGACCGCCGGAGCCGGTAGCGGCGCTGGTGGGCAAGCCAGCGGCGGCGCCGGGCAAGCCGGAACCGCCGGTGCAAGTGGAAGCGGCGGCGCACAAGCGTCCTGCAACAACGTGGTGCCCTGCGGCGGCGACGTCGTCGGTACTTGGACGGCGACATCGTCATGCCTGGCCGTCAGCGGTGAGCTCGACCCGACCGTGCTCAATCTAGCGTGCACGCCCATGGTCACGGGCGGCACGTTGCAGGTGACCGGAACGTTTACCGCCAACACCGACGGGACGTACACCGACAACACGACCACGACCGGCACCGAGACGCTCAGCGTGGCGCAAGCGTGCCTGTTCTTGTCGGGCACTACTTTCGTCTGCGCGGCCATGGCCGCGCCGCTGCAGATTTACGGCTATTCCATGGTGACTTGCGTGGACGCCGCGGGTGGCGGCTGCACGTGTACGGCCATGGTCAACCAGAGCGGCGGGATGGCGGTCGTCTCTACGGACGCTTCACCGAGCGGCACCTACACCAGCTCGAACAACACGCTCACGACCACGAGCGGGCAAGATATGACGCAATACCCATACTGCGTCGCGGCAAGCACGCTGAACGTGTCGGTGCAGGGCGCTGGTAAGACGGGCACGGTGACGGGGACGGTGTTGCTGCAAAAGCAGTAGCTCGGACCTGCCGCTGCGCGGGCCTCGCGCTCGCGCGTGGCTGGCATCGCTGCTGTCACCGGAGATCTCGTAGATGAAGATGATTCGCTCTGTCGCGTCCGTTACGCTCGTATCTGCCGTCGTCAGCACCGGCGCATGTTGGTCCTATCGAGCGTCTGACGACGGCTTCGGTGGCTCGAGCAGCGCTGGCTCGAGCAGCGCTGGCTCGAGCAGCGCTGGCAGCAGCGGC
>DASXKQ010000270.1:0-7385 GCA_036496745.1 Polyangiaceae bacterium | reverse complement strand
GCGTGAGGAAAAAGCGACTAGAGGCCAAAACCGGAATACACCTTGACCGAGAAACGGAGTTTAGTTCAACCTTGGTCTAGCGCCATGTTGCCGTTCTCCAAAGCGCGAGCCGAGCTCCTCGCGGCTGATCGCCCGCGCGTCGCCGCGCGTCGCGATGATTTGGCGGACCTGGCGCGCGTCGCCGCGTCGGGCGATTCCGAGGCGGCGCGCACGTTGGTGCAGCAACTCGGCGGCCCCATGCTCACGGTCGTGCGCAAGGTGCTCGGGCGCGGCCACACGGACGTCGACGACGTCACGCAAGACGCCGTGATTGCTCTGCTCGACGCGCTGCCGAGCTTTCGCGGCGAATCGAGCGTGCTGCATTTCGCCAACCGCGTCGCGCTGCTCACCGCGCTCGCCGCGCGTCGCAAGCAAGGGCTGCGTCAGCGCTTCTCGGAAGCCAACGACGACAAGCTCGACGATTTCGCGGATCCGGACAGCTCACATCCCGCGGGCGGCGCGCTCGCCACGCGTCGCCGACAGCTGGTGCGAAAGCTACTCGACCAGCTGCCCGACGTCGTCGCCGAAGCGCTCGGCATGCACTATATCCTCGGCTGCACGGTGGAGGAGATCGCGGAGGGCGCCGGTGTCTCGCCGAACACCGTGTGGAGTCGGCTCCGCCTCGGCAAGCAGGCGCTCAAGAAAAAGCTCGCGCACGATCAAGCCCTGCTCGATTTGTTCGAGGTCGAATCGTGAACACGCGTGAATGCCAGAGCGATCTCGTCGAGCGCGCGCGCAACGCGACGCTCTCGAGCCGCGACCGGTTGGCTCTCGAGGCGCACCTCGAGAGCTGCCCAAGCTGTCGCACGGCGCGCGTGATTTTGGCCGATTTCCAAGAGGAGAGCGGGCTGCTCGCCAGTGACGGCGCGCGTATCGAACGCCTCGCCGAGCGCGCATTGCTGCACGTTGCGCGCAGCGGTCATCCCGTGCCTCGTCGCGCGCTACGGCGCGCGGCGTTGCTCGTCGCCGCCGCCTTGTGCTTGCTCGCCAGCACTGCAGCCGCGCGTTTGTGGCTCGCGCGTGGTCACGTCCAATCTCTGCGCGCCGCCACGGGAGCCGTCACCGCCACGCCGAGCGCGCTCGACCGCCGCGAGCCCACTCGAGCGCCAACCCAACCTTCGGCGCCAGTCGCCCCGGAGTCTCCGCCGGCCGCGGCGCAAGCCGCGAACGACTCCACCCTCACGCCCGCGCGTTCCGCGGTCTTGCTCTCGAATAGCAACCCACAATCGAACCCGGTGCGCGAATCCGCCTCGGAGCTCCTGCGCCGCGCTGCGGATGCAAAGGTCGCCGGCAACCGTGGCCTCGCCATCGAACTATACAAGAAACTCGAGGCCGAATTTCCGAGCTCACAAGAGGCCGAGCTGTCGCGCGTGTCGCTCGGGCGCCTGCTCGCCGACAGCGGATATCCCGCCGCGGCGCTGCGCGAGTACGATCTCTACCTCAGCGGTTCGCACGGCGGCGCTCTGATCCAAGAAGCGCTCTACGGCAAGGCCCGCACGCTCGGCGCTCTCGGCGATCGCGCGGAGGAAGCGCGCAGCTGGCAGCGGCTGCTGCGAGATTTTCCGAACGGAGCCTACGCGCCCACAGCTCGCCGTAGACTGCTCGATCTCGAGTGAACGCGCACCCTAGCCGCTTCCGCTCCGCGAGTGTTGCGCTCTATTGCGCGAGCGTTTGTTCGCTGAGCGTCGCGAGCGCGGCGGACGCCGCGCGTGAGATCCAGATCGTCGTGATTGGCACGATCGAACAGGAGGATTGGGTCGAGCATTTGCTGAATCCCGCGGGCGAGGCCGCGCGCGCCAGCGTATCGCGGTCAAGCGTCTTCCACGAAGCGGAAGTGCTCGCGCCGCGCAGCGCGGACGACCCGGCGCTCAGCTGCTGGGTTGATCTGCGCGATCCCTTGCGCGCGCGCATCTACTTCCGCGCAAAAAATGGCGACCGCTTCCTGCTGCGCGATCTCGAGCTCTCCGGGCGCGCGGACGATCTCGATCGCGAGGCTTTGTCGGAGATATTGAGCACGTCCTCCGCCGCGCTGCTCGACGACGAGCAGGCGGGACTCAGTCGCGCGGAGACCGTCGAGTTGATCGCGCATCGCAGCGAACCGCTGCGGGCCAGTAGCCCAGCGCCGCCGACGCCAACACCACCGCCGCGCAAGCACGACCCGACCGCGCGCACCTTCGTGGGGGCCGGACTCTTCTACTCGGGCCAGGCCTTTGCGCGCGAGCTGCCGATCACGCACGGCCCCGGACTCTGGCTCAGTTTCGGACGAGAGACGAGCACGCGCTGGCTCGGGCTCTGGCTGATGGGCGAGTATCGCTTTCCAGAAACCGCACGTTCGGAAACAGCCGGAGTGCGACTCGAGAGTCTCGAACTCGGCGGCGGATTGGAGGGCGGACTCGTACTCTCCGCTGGGGAGGCGCGGCGAGAGATCTCGGCGCGCCTGGGTGCGGGCGCGGAGCTCGCGCACTCGAGTCCCGAGCTCGGCGGCGTCAGCGTCCCGCTGTCGCTCGCGACGGCGCACTGGTCGACGCTCGGCGTGTTCACGAGCAGCATCGCGGCGGCGACGCGTCTCGGGGCGGGCGGCAAGCTCGGCGTACGCCTGCTCGTCGACTTCCTGCCGCGGGTCAATCGCTATGACGTGGAGACGCTCGCGGGACGCGCGTCGCTCGTGTCGCCGCTGCACGTACGGCCCGGCGTCGCGCTCGAGTTGTCGACACGCTGAACAGGCCCAGCGGCTGAACGCCCGCCCCCGCGCTCCAGCCCATATTTTACCGGTTTTTTCCGGGCTCTCGCCGCTCGTGATCAGTTCAGCGCCGCTCAGACATTGGTAGAGACAGACGAATGGATCGGTGCAGACAGGCCGAGCTCGCGCTATCAAGGAGTGGGGCAACGAGCGAGATGCCGGGACGAGCACGACGAATCTTCCGCGGCGCGCTGCGGCTAGTCGCCTTGTCGAGCTTGGTCTTGACGCTCGGCTCTTGCGTGTCGGGCATCGGGGTCGGAGTCGCGGCGGGCGTGCTCGGCATCGCGTTGCTCACGCACCAATGCTACGACTACCTCGACGTCACCGTGTACGACGGTGCCGGGCGGAACACCTGCGCGGCCGAAGTCTTCGCTGAAAAGGGCAGTAGCTCGCTGCGCCTCACCTCCTGTTACTACACGCCGCTCAGCGACGGCACCTGGACGCTGCGCGCGCGCTACCCCGGCGTACCGGACGTGACCAGCACCGTGATCGTCGAGCACCCGAGCGGCTGTACCGCGCACGTCCAATCCGCCGCGCTTACGCTCGGCGCGGGCCCGGTACCTCCGGCAGCTCCGCCATTTGCTCCCGCGCCCTACGGCTTGCCACCGCCACCGCCTCCGCCACCGGCGGCTATGCCTGCGCGGAGCGCACCGCCTTCGCCGAGCGGGCCTACGCAAAGCGTCCTGAAACCGGCGAAGCCACCCACGGCTGCGACAGCTGCACCCGCGCCAGCGAACTCGCAAGCAGCGCCGAGAGCGCCCCCGCCGTCCGCTGCATTTCCCGCGCTGCCCGCGGGCTCCGCCGCGCCGGTGGGCAATCAGAAATAAACGAACAGGCCGGCTTGCACACCGATGTCGGTGGCTTTTCTGTCCCCGCTCGTAGTCGTGCTCACGCCCGCGACGTTGACGATGGTGGCCTTGTCCGAGCCGCCTACGCCAAGATCCAGCGTCGGGCCGATCAAAAAGCCCGTGTGCGGAACCGGGCTGATGATCAACGGCGCTTCGAGCGTGATGGCCGAGCGCGTGACGTCGGCGGAGCCGAGGTTATTGGGCGACGTGGCGGTCGCGCTCAAGTAAGTGAAGCCACCGCGCGGCCAGATACCGACCGTGTCGTTGAACATGGCGGCGTATCCGACGCGTGGCATCACGAGAAAGCCGCTGGTGGTTGGGCCGTCGGCCGAGACGCCACCACTCTCAGCGCTGGTGGAGGCGTGCACGTAAGCCAGCGACCCGCCGAGAGTGAGCCCGTCGATCACGAAATAGTCGATGCCGATGCGTGCGAATCCGTAGGTGGTGGTGGCGAGGTTCCCGAGAAGTTCGAAGCTCGTCGCATGGCTGGTCTGCTCGGGCTGACCCGGATCATCCATTTTGACCGAGTTCGACACGAAACCAAACAAGCGCTCGGCACTGACCACCAACTGACCCGCGTGTCCGAACGTTTGCGCCGACGCGAGCGCCGGCGTGGCGACGATGGCGGCAGCGAGTAGACCACTTTTCAAGGCAATGCGATTCATGCGTGCACTTCCCTCTCTCTGACGTACCCGTACCCTTGCGAGTCTCGAAATCATGGCACGCCTCGCGCAAAGCATGCAAGAACACGCAGGCCAGGGGCAGAACTTGGGCACATTCAGCTGCCGGCGGATGTTCGAGATGGTGTTCGCCCAGTTGGTGTTGGGCGCCAGGTTTTTGGTGCGTTTGACACCACTTGAGCCCACCGTTGGCCACGGCCGGCGCTCACGAGCCGCGCTCTCCTCGTGTCATGACTAGGGCGCCATGGCCCACCCGAATTCACCACGCGAACGGCTGCTCTTCAACGACGATTGGCGCTTTCATCGCGGCGACGCGCCGGACGGTGGATCGGCGCTCGACTACGACGCGCTCAAGCCTTGGATTTTGGCGACGGGTTGCGAGCTGATCAGCGCAGGTTTGCCGAAGCCCCCGCGCCCGCCGGGGCATCCGGGTGAACAGGTCTCGTTCGTGCGCCCTGACTTCGACGACAGCGGCTTTCGCCAGCTCGCGTTGCCGCACGATTTCGGAGTCGAGGGCGAGTTCTCGCAAGAGTTGCCAGGCGAAACCGGCAAGCTGCCTTGGCAAGGCGTGGCCTGGTACCGTAAGCGCTTCACGATCCCCAAAGACGACGCCGGACGCCAGCTCGAGCTCGAGCTCGAGGGCGCCATGGCCTACTCGACCATCTGGTTGAACGGCAAGCTGCTCGGCGGCTGGCCTTACGGCTACACGACGTTTCGCGTCGACCTCACGCCGCATCTGTTGTTCGGCGCCGAAAACGTGCTCG
Organism: Polyangiaceae bacterium; assembly: GCA_036496745.1. Taxonomy (GTDB): domain Bacteria; phylum Myxococcota_A; class Polyangia; order Polyangiales; family Polyangiaceae; genus PMG-095. The sequence goes on along the minus strand of DASXKQ010000270.1, from coordinate 2,314 downwards.
CGATTCGCTTGAACAACCCGCCGGAGTCGTCGCGCTGGTATCCGGGCAGCGGCATTTACCGCGACGTTTGGCTGCTCAAGCGGCACAGCACGTCGATCGAACCGTGGGGCGTGTTCGTGTCCACGCCCAAGGTCAGCGACGCCGAAGCGCTCGTGAATCTCGACATCGCCGTGCAGACGTTCGAAGAGTCCCGCTCGGATCTCACGCTCGACAGCGAGATCTTCGAGCTCGACCGCACGGGCACTCGCTCTGCAAAGCCGGTCGCGAGCTCGAGCACCACCAAGTTCGATCTCGATCCGCCACGCGCCTACCAAACGCTGCGCTCTCAGGTAGCCACCATCCAACGCCCCAAGCGCTGGGATTTGGACTCCCCACACCGCTATCTCGCGGTGACCACCCTGCGCCGCGCCGGAGAAGTACTCGACGTGGTGGAGACGCCCTTCGGCGTGCGCACGGCGGGCTTCGTCGCCAATGACGGCTTTCACTTGAATGGTCGCCGCGTGCCGCTACAGGGCGTGTGCATGCATCACGATCAGGGCGCGCTCGGCAGCGCCGTTCATCGTCGCGCGCTCGAGCGGCAGCTCCGCATCTTGCGTGAGATGGGCACGAACGCCATCCGCACCAGTCACAACCCGCCGGCGCCCGAGCTGCTCGAGCTGTGCGATCAAATGGGCTTCTTGGTGATGGACGAGGCCTTCGACTGCTGGCGCCGCGGCAAGAAGACTCCGCAAGGAGCCCCGGAAAAAGCCGACAGCGGCGTGTATTTCGATTACGCGCGCGTGTTCGACGACTGGTACGAGCGCGACTTGCGCGCCTTGATTCGCCGCGATCGCAATCACCCGTGCGTGGTGATCTGGAGCATCGGCAACGAGGTGATCGAACAGTGGTACTCGGACGGCTGGCAGCTCGGGCAGCGCCTGGCCGGCATCGTGCGCGAAGAAGATCGCACGCGCCCGATCACCTCCGCCCTCAACGGCGACATCGCCGCCTATCGTGGCTTTCAAACCGTGCTCGACGCGATCGGCTTCAATTACAAGCCGCACGCGTACGCCGAGCTCAAGGCGCACACGCCGCAGCACGAGGTCTACGGCGCTGAAACGTCGTCGACCGTCAGCACGCGCGGTGAGTACTTCTTCCCGGTAGAGCCCGACAACAAGCTGCACGGCCGCGTCAATTTCCAGGTCTCCAGCTACGATCTGTCGACGGCGAACTGGGCGCACCCACCCGACGTCGAGTTTCGCGGGCTGGACCAGAGCCCGTACGCGGCCGGTGAGTTCGTGTGGACGGGCTTCGACTATCTCGGCGAACCGACGCCGTACAACTCGGACTCCACCAATTTGCTCAATTTTTCCGACGAAAAAGAGCGTGAGCAGCAGGCTCGCGAGCTCGAGCGCCTCGGCAAGATCAAGGTACCGTCGCGCAGCAGCTATTTCGGCATCATCGATCTCGCGGGCTTTCCCAAGGATCGCTTCTACATCTATCAAGCGCGCTGGCGCCCTGAGCTCAAGATGGCGCACATCTTGCCGCATTGGGACTTTCCGGAGCGCGTGGGACAGATCACGCCCGTACAAGTGTACTCGGCCGCCGACGAGGCAGAGCTTTTCCTCAACGGACGCTCACTCGGCAAGAAGCAGCGCGGCCCGCTCGAATACCGCTTTCGCTGGGACGACGTGCGCTACGAGCCCGGGGAGCTGCGCGTGCAGACCTACAAGCAGGGCAAGCCGTGGGCGGAAGCAACCCGGCGCACCACCGGCGGCGCTGCGCGGCTGACACTCGAGGCCGATCGCGAAAAGCTACACGCCGACGGGCGCGATTTGAGCTTTCTGACGCTTCGCGTGAGCGACTCCGCGGGCCTCACCGACCCGAACGCGGCGCACCGCGTTCGCGTCAGCGTCGACGGTCCAGGCGATCTACTGGCGATGGACAACGGCGACCCCACCGATTTGACGCCGTTCTTCGCGCGCGAGCGCGCTGCGTTTCACGGCCTTCTGTTGGCGATCGTGCGCACCCGACGAGGCGAAACGGGCCAAGTCGTCGTGCGCGCGGAGAGCAGCGGCTTGCAAGGCGCCCAGCACACTCTCGAAGTCCGCTGACGGCTCTCAGCGACGCGAGCGCTTCGCCAGCATTTTTTCGAGCTCCGCGACGCGAGCCAATGCCGCTTTTTTCGCGTTCAGTATGCGGCGTTCTGCTTCTTCCGGAGTCGCGAACAGCGTCCTGCCACGAGCGCCACTTGCGATACGCAAACGGAGCGCGCTGCCCTCGCCCACGGCGCGCAAATAGCAACCGAGCTCCCGCGAGCGAACGCGATCACGCT
>DASXKQ010000269.1:0-32157 GCA_036496745.1 Polyangiaceae bacterium | reverse complement strand
CTGGCTGAGCAAGGCGACGAACTCACGGATACCGCCTTTGTACTGGTACGACTCGCTGCGACCCTGCTCGCGCTCATCCGTCAGCTTGACCAGCAGTCCCGAGTTCAAGAACGAAAGCTCGCGTAAGCGGTTGGCGAGAATGTCGTAGTTGTATTCTAGATTGGTGAAGATCTCGTGGTCCGGCTTGAAGGTGACCTTCGTACCGGTGCTGTCCGTCTCACCGATCGCTGCGAGCGGAGCTTGCGGCACACCGCGGCGGTACTCTTGAAACCAGACCTTGCCTTCACGGCGGATTTCGAGACGGAGGAGCTCGGAGACGGCGTTCACCGCGCTGACGCCGACACCGTGCAGCCCCGCGCTCACCTTGTAGCTCGAGTGATCGAATTTGCCGCCCGCGTGAAGCACGGTCATCACGACTTCGGCCGCGCTCACGCCGCGGTCCTCCATCAACCCGACCGGAATTCCGCGCCCATTGTCGTCCACGGTCACCGAGCCGTCGAAATGCACGGTCACGGAGAACCAGGTGCAAACGCCAGCCAAGTGCTCGTCCACGGCGTTGTCGACGACCTCCCAGACCAAGTGATGCAACGCCGACCCATCGTGCACGTCGCCGATGTACATGCCCGGGCGCTTTCGAACTGCCTCGAGCCCTTCGAGCACGGTTATGTTTCTTGAATCGTAATCGCCAGCGCTGCGCGGCTCGTCTTGTGCCTCGGTCGTCAACTTGAAGTCCTGGGGTTCTCGGCGAGCTCGCCCGCGCGGTTTTTAGTGCGCAGAGCTCTCGCGTTGGTGCACACTTTCTATAGCCACTCGCGGCCCTTGGCGCAAGGCCGAACGCCGCTATAAATCCTAGCTATTTCAATTACTTAGAGCTCGTTCTATCCACCTCCGACCAGGGCTCCAGAAACGAGTCGAAAGTCGACTCGGCTGAGCGGGCTCGCGACGGGTGTTGGAAACAATTCTGGGCGGGTCGTAGTCGCGAAAACCTGGCTGTCACTGCTGCGCACGAGATCGTAGACGGCACCGGTCCGCGCCGGATCCAGTTCGCTCGAAACGTCGTCGAGCAAGAGCACGGGCTCGACGGCGCGTGCCTCGCGAATGCATGCTAGCTCGGAGAGCTTGAGCGAGAGCGCGAGTACTCGTTGCTGTCCCTGCGACGCGTGTTGACGCGCGGCCAGGCCGTCTATCGCGAGTTCGAGTTCGTCTCGGTGCGGGCCAAATGAGGCAACACGCTGGCGCAGATCGCGCGTTCGACGAAGGCGCAGTTGCTCCGCGAAACTCTGCACGTCGCCCGACCCACCGGCTCGATAGCGCGCCCCAAGCTCGACGGTCGAGCTCGACAGCCGTGCAAACGACTTCTCGAGCTCCGCGATCAGCCGCTCCGCAGCGAGCGCCCGCGACTGCGCGAGGCGTGCGCCGTGCTCTGCCATGAGTTGCTCGAACGGCTCCAGATCGCGCGCCTCGGGGCCACGCGCTTCAAGCGCTGCTCGCCGTTCGCGCATGGCTCGCACGTAACCGAGACGCGCCTCTCCGCTGGTTGGCTCGACGTAGAGCGCGACCCGGTCGAGCAGAGTTCGTCGACCTTGCGCTCCCGCGCTGACGAGTTCGATGTCACCCGGGTGGAACACCACGACCGGCGTGCGTGTCGCGTACGTCGATAGCCTCTCGGGTTTCTTGCCGTCGAGCAACACGGCTCGTACCCCTGGTGCCCAAGCAACACTCTGCTGCCGTATGTGCTCCGCCTCACGGATGCTGGCGCGCACCACACACTGCTCGGCGCCTCGCTGGCGCAGACCATCCAAGCGCTCGGCGCGGAAGCTGCGCGTGGCCGCTACGAAGTAAAGTGCCTCGAGCAAGCTGGTCTTGCCTTGGCCATTGTCGCCGGAGATCACGTTCAGCTGCGGCCCGGGCCGCAATACGAGTTCGCTGATGTTGCGAAACCAACGCGCATGAAGTTCGATGAATTCGATCCGCGCCATCATCTACATGGTACGTTTTGGAAACCCGCCGGGTTCACTGCAAGGACGCCGACAGCGGACCCACGATGATCAGATACGCATCGGCATGATCACGGATAGATACGAGCTCGCCTGCGGTCCGACCGGGCGAATCACAGCTGGATCGAGCTCACCACTTACGCCGAGTTCGATCTCGTCGTCACTGATCGCATTGAGTACGTCCAAGAAATACCGCGCGTTGAAACCCACGGTCAGATCAGGCCCCTGATAGTCCACGTTGAGTTCGTCGAAGCCCTCACCGCTATCGGGGCTTTCGCTCTCGAAGCGCATCTTGCTGCCCGAAAGGCTCAGCTTGATGCCGCCAGTTCGATCGCTGGCTGCCACCGAGACCGCGCGCAGCGCATCCGCCACGGCCGATCGCGGCGCACGCACCGTCCGCTCACTGCGTTCGGGAATGACCTGTTGGTATGGGGGGAACTGCGCATCGACGAGCTTCACGCTGAACTGGAAGCCCGCCAGCTGGAAGAACGCGTTGGGGCCGCTCTGCGAGATACGGATTTCGGCACTCTCCGCGGCATCGGTCTTTTCATCGGAGAGTGCTTCATCGCACAAGCGTTTGAGTTCGAGCACACCCTTGAGCGGGATGAGCATGGTCGCAGAGGCGTGCTTGCCCTTGAGCACGACTTCCATTTTCGACAAGCGGTGGCCGTCGGTCGTGACCATACGAACGCGATCGCCGTCCCACTCGAACAGCGCGCTGTTCAGATGCATACGAGTCTCGTCGGTCGAGATCGAAAAGTAGGTCGCCGCGATCAACGATGAAGCTGTCGCAATACCAAGCGAGAGGGGTGGGCTTGTTTCATCTGGCTGCGGCAGGCTCGGAAACTCCTCACCAGGAATCGCGTGGAGCGTAAAGCGACGCGACGCGCCCATTGCGCGAATCGTGGCGGAAGTCCCGCCAGTGGTGGCGATCGAGATTTGACCATCGGGCATCAGCTTGATCCGCTCGAACAAATCACGCGCTCCAAGAGCAATCGATCCACCGCTCTCGACTTTCGAAGGAATGCGCCCGCTCACCGCGAGGTACAGATCCGTCGCCGCCAGGCGCAGCTGATCGGTGCCGACCACCTCGAGCAGCACGTTGCCAAGCACAGGCATGGTGCTCTTTTTGTCGGCCACGCCCTGGCAACGCGCGAGCACTCGGAGCAGGTCCTTTTTGGCAACGATGACGTGCATGAGGCGCTCACGTGTAGCCGGGTGAGAGGCCCGGCGAAAGAGACTTTGCGACGAGCTTCTCGTGGCTAGGCCCGGTGGCCCGGGTGGTCCCAACTGACGCGCTCTTCTATTCTCTTAATGAATAAATTTGATCGTAATCTTAGTAGAGGCTGTGGAAACTGGGGACAATCACGCAACTGTCCGAGATAACAGAAAAATACGGCAAATGCCCTGTGAATGGTGCACGCGGTAAGTGTCGGATTCCTGACCAGGTATCCACAGGGGCTTTCTGTCCACAAGGCGAAGCCAGTACGGATCCAGATGCTTGCCCGGAGGTTGTGCAGAGCCGCGCAGCCGTTCAGGCTTCAGACTTCACCGAGCGTTTGCCGCGCTTGCGTGAGTCTAGACGCTTGGCGTGCGGGCGCTTGTTGTCCCACGTTCCGAGTCGCGCAATTGCATCGATTAGCGCGCTGCGGCCCTGCTCGTAGGAGTGCGGACCGATGCGCTGGGCTTGGCGGGCGTGCTCCAGCTCTACGAGGTCCGCGAGCAGCAGCTCACGAGCCTTGGCACGGTCGCTTTGAGCGACCTTTTCGTCCTTGTCGTCGAATGCGCCGCGAGCGCCAAACACGCCACCGACGACGAAGCCTAGGCTGAGTAGCACGGCGATCCAGCGGCCGGGACCTGGAACGGGCAGTCCGCCAATCGCGATTGTAAAGTTACGTTGCTCGTCTTCTTGACGCTTGAGTTGTTTGCGAGTGACGAGCACGCGATCGCCGTTTTGCGTGCGATCGACCCGCGCAGTTTCGAAACCCTCGACGTCAAGCGTCATATTCGGGGACGCTTCGGCGATCACGCGCATCTCCGCAACGTGCGGAGGCAGGCCCATATGAAATGAGACGGTTTCGTCACTCTCTTTGGGGATCTGGAAGCGGAAGGACACGTCGTGTTCGCCTGGGGTGATCGTGCCTTTGAGCAGCGCGCCGCGTTCGGCGTCTGCCTCGAAGCGCACGTCCGTCATGCCCTCTTGCGCCTTGAAGGCCTTGAAGCCTCGGGGCAATTGCATCAACGCTGCGTTCGGAACCCAGGTGACGAGGCCCACGTTGAACACCTTGAAGAGCACCTCGAACTGAAACACCTCGTCGCGCGGCTGAATGTAGACGAACCCCCGCAGACCGACCATGGCACGCTCGATCTCGCTGGTGACCGGAAACAGGTGCAGGAGGACTTGTTGCCCCATGTCCGCCCGCAGGTTGAACGGCGTAGACGAGTAGGTGGCTGCGCCGCGCGGAACGGTGACGCGATACGCGCGCTCGCTGCCAGAAGTCAGGTCGGAGAATATCGCAATGCCGTTCGCGTCGCTGTGCGTGAAGCGCTCTGAGCGAGATTCTCCCTCGGCGATTTTTTGGAACAGGATCCCGAGGCGGACCTGGACGTTTGGTTGGGCCACCCCTTGTTCGTCGACGATGCTTGCGCGAATGGAACCGGACGGAACGGTGGGAGTTGCTTCACTGCTATCGGCGGGCGGCTGATTCAGACTGGGGTGGCCCGCGGGCAACGAGTTCGCGTCCGGAGCCGGCGCTTGGGCGAAACCGCGCGCACACAGTAAACTGAGCGCTAACGCAAGAACCGATGCCGAGCGCTTCATGGAGTCTCCGCGACTGTTCTCCCGCAATCCGGGCAAGCGCCAAGGTCTTTGGCGAATCGCGCTGGGCATGCCGGGCAGAGTCGCTCGCCCTCGGCAGCCAAGCTCATTCCGCATTTTTTGCAGAATCGCGCGTCGAGTTCGTTGTCGGTCTCGCACTTGGCGCAGGCGCGCAGGGTGACGCTCGCCTTTGCGGCCGGGGCCAACTCGGCGGGCGCAGTCACAAGGCCCTTGGAGGCTTGCTCGCGCTTGCTAGCGTCGTCCGCACTTAACCGTCGCGCGAGTTCATCTTCGACTTGCTTGCGTGCCGCGCCCAGATTTTCGTCGAGCACTTGGATCAACTGCTTGGCTTCTGCGCGATAGCGAGCAGTGAACGTCGCGTAGTCCTGCTCGCTGATCTTCCCCACGCTTCGCTCGTACTCAAGGTCCTTCAAGGCGCGTAGGACCGCGCGCTTTTGCTCTTCTTCGACCGAGCGTGCGCCGAGACTCAGCGCTTCTTCGAACGACAGCTCGGATTCTCCGGTCAAGCTCTGTACGCTCGACCAAAGCAGCGAAATGACCAGCATCAATACGCCGCCGGCGAGCACCAAAATGGCGAAGCCAGCACCAAAAAACGAGCCGGCCAGGCTCGCGCCGATCAGGACGACGAGCGGCACCAAGAAACGGATTGCGTTCCTCGCGGACAACAGGGCGTTCATCTTTCGGGGCAGGGCGAGTCGAACGAAGCGAGCATCGTCCCGCTAGCGGTTCCTTCTATCATCATCCCCACCACGCCGCCGAGTGGCGACGACGAGCCCGCCGGCCGCCGCTCCGAGCAAGAGGGCCCCGCCGAAATCGCCGAGAGGGAGACGCCGCTGCGAGCGCGGCTCGTTGATGCTGACCGAGGTCGCTCGCGGAGCGCGCTCTTGCGCGTAGGCCATGCTGGGAGCCATTGCGACCCACAGGGCGAAGCCGGCGCCGGCAGCGACCCCCGCGCCGGCGCGCAAGTAGCTCCAGGCGCCAGCCTCAGCGAAGCTGAGCTCGGGGAACAAAGAGATTCCAGCTCCTGTGATCAGGATCAAGAGCCCCACCCAGATCCAGGAGACGAGCGGATTGACATGGAACTGGAACGTCGCCCGCTTGCTCTGTGGGTCGATCGTGCCGACGACCGCGTAGAGATCTTCGTGAAGCGAACGCCTCATGGCAACTTCGGTCGTTGGGCTGTCGGGCTGCGAATGGTAGATGAACTTGGCGGGCGAGAGGCGCGTGAGCGGCGCGTGAGCGCGCGTTACGTCGAGGTCCGCGAACAGCATGCGCTTCTCGATGTCCGCCTGTTCTACCGCGCTGCATCTTGGATTTCCTGGACACATACGCGAGCCCAAATAGTGCAGTTCGTAGGAACCGATGCGATAGACGTCCCCGGGCATCATGGCCGTCTCGCGATCGATGTTCCAGGCCGTGCCCGTGAAGCCCAGAAACATCGACACGATGCCGATGTGCACGATGTAGCCGCCATAGCGTCGGCGATTCTTCTCGACCAGTCGGAACAGAGCGCCGAGCACACCCTCCGGCTCGCCACGCTTTTTGGCGGCGGCTCGTCGCGCTGCCACGCCGCGCGCGAATTCTTGCGCGATGACGCTGAGGTTGAAGGCGCACAGGGCAATGGTTACGCCGGGTAGCAATGAGCCGAGTTTTTGCAGCCCGACGCCGACTAGCCCCGGGTAGAAGGCGTCGCGTTGTACGAGCGGTGGGTAGCCGAGTTTGGGACCGAAGATCGCGTGCAGCACGATCGTAAGCGCGGTCACGACGAGCGGGATGCGGAAGGCTTTTTTTAGCGATGAATCGCTGGTTTTTCGCCAGCCGAAGAGAGGAGCCAAGCCCATCAGCGCGAAGATCGTGAGGCCGATTGGGCCCATCCAGCGGTTGAAATGGGGCGGCCCCACAGTGGCACTCTCACCCCAGAGTTCGCTGATCTTCGGGTACATCGTCGAGACGAGAATGAAGGTCATACCGCCGAGCAATGCCCAGTTGTTTGCGACGAACATGGCTTCACGGCTCGCGACCGCCTCGATTTCGCCCTGACTCTTCAAGAGAGGCAGTCGCCACACGATCAGTCCGAGGCTCGCGCCCAGGATGATGCCCATGAACCAGACGAAGTAGGTACCGATGCTGCTCTGGGCGAACGCATGCACGCTGGTGATGATGCCGGCGCGCGTCAGGAAGGTGCCGAAGATGGTGAGAAAGAAAGTGAGGCAGATCAAGAACACGTTCCACACGCGCAGCATGTGACGGCGTTCCTGGATCATCGTGGAGTGCACGTAGGCGGAGGCCGTGAACCAGGGTAGGCAAGCGGCGTTTTCCACCGGATCCCAGGCCCAAAAGCCGCCCCAGCCGAGCTCTTCGTACGCCCAGGCCATGCCGAGCACGTTGCCGATCGATAGAAACATGAACGCGAACAGCATCCACTTGCGCACCGCGACTACCCATTCGTTGTCGAGTCGCCCAGTCACGAGGGCCGAGACGCAGAAGGCGAACGGTACCGAGCAGCCGACGAAGCCCATGTACAAGCAAGGGGGATGGATGATCATCCAATAGTTCTGCAGCAGCGGGTTCAAGCCTTCGCCGTCCGGGCGTGCTCCCGCCACACTTGTCTCGAACGGGTTCGCGGCGAACAACATCAGCGTCGCGAAATAGGCCACGATCACCATCAGCGTCGCGATGATGTACGGTTGAAGCTCGCGATAGCGGCCGCGCAGCCAGACGACGCATCCCGCGACGTAGCCTGACAGCAAGAGCGACCACCACAGAATCGAGCCGTCCTGACCGCCCCAGAGCGAGGTCAAGAGGTACGTGGTCGACATTTTTCGGTCGCTGTAGTGCGCGACGTAGCGAATCCGAAAATCGTGCGACACGAACGCGTACGACAGGAGGAGGACGGCGAACAACACCAGCGACGAGGTGGCGTACGCGCCGAAGCGAGCGGCCTGCAGTAAGCGCGGTCTACCGCGACCCGCGGCCAACGAGACGGCGAAGGTGTAACCCGCAGCCACCAAAATCGCGTAGATGAGCCCGGTCCCGAATTCAGGGAGAGATTGCAACATAGAGAGAGCGCAAGCTTAGCGCGAAGGGCCGCGCACGTCGCGCTCGAGATTCCCGCCGTAAGCGACGATTTAGTGCCTGTTGGAGGCTTCGGACTCGTCCGTGACGATGGTGCCTGCCGGATCGCCGAGACACACCCGCCGGATATTTCCGGCAGCCATGCGAAAGACGCGAATAGGCAAGCCGTTTTCCCGGCACAAAGCGACGGCCGTGGAGTCCATCACGCCCAGATGATCGGCCAGGAAGCGATCGTAGCTCACCCGGTCGAGCATTTTGGCCTCGGCGTGTCGGCGCGGATCGCGATCGTAGATGCCGTCGACCTTGGTCGCCTTGAGCAGCGCGTCGGCGTGGATCTCCATCGCGCGCAGCGCGGCGGCGGTGTCGGTCGAGAAATACGGGTTGCCCGTGCCAGCAGCGAAGACGACAGCGTGTCCGCGGTCGAGGTGTCGGATCGCTCGGCGCCGGATGTACGGCTCGGCGACTTGCGCGATCTCGATGGCCGTCATCACTCGAGTCGGTACGTTGCAGTGCTCGAGCGCGTCCTGTAACGCGAGCGCATTGATCACGGTCGCGAGCATACCCATGTAGTCGCTCTGCGCGCGGTCCATGCCCTGGCTGGCTCCGCGCAAACCGCGAAAGATGTTGCCGCCACCTACGACGAGTCCAATCTGCACGCCTGTGGCGTGCACCTCAGCGAGCTCGCTCGCGGTTGCCTTGAGCGTGGCGGGCTCGATCCCCGAGCCGCCCTCTTTACCGCTCAACGCCTCGCCGCTGAGCTTGATGATGACCCGGCGATAGCGAAGCTTTGCGTCTGGTTCCACGCGCCGACGCGTACCCCCACCCGCGCGTATCCGCAATGGGTACGCGTGCGCCAGTCAGACGTCCGCTCACGCCGGGTATCCTGGCACTCCAGAAACGGGCGTAGTATTCGATGCGCCTTCGATGCAACCTGCTCGAACATGTTTTTGGCCGACGACGCTCGGGCTCCTTCTGCTCGGAATTTCCGCGGCGGGTTGCAAGCATCGAGCACAGCCCGAGCCGAGTTTGGTGCCCTCGGCGAGCGCCGCTCCACTCGGACTGACGGCGGAGCTCGCTCGCACCGTGCTGGTCAAGGTCGGCGAGCGCGAAATTACCTTGGGCGAATACGCCGCGACGCTCGAGCGCATGGACCCGCTCGAGCGGCTCCGTTACCAGACCGCCGATCGGCGCAAGCAGCTGTTGAACGAAATCATCCAGGTGGAACTGCTCGCGCAGGAAGCGCAACGACGTGGCCTCGACAAGCAACCGGAGACCGAAGAGGCCGTGCGACAGATCCTGCGCGACGAGGTCCTGAGGCGCGTGCGTCAGGCTGCACCGAACCCAAGCGAGATCCCGGAGGGTGACGTGCACGCCTACTACGATGCGCATCACGCGGATTTCAACGAGCCAGAGCGTCGCCGCGTCGCGCACATCGTGGTGGCCACCGACGCGCGCGCACAAGCAGCGTTGGCCAAGGCCAAGCAGGCGTCGCCCAGCGAGTGGGGCAAGCTCGTCCAAGATGTATCGCTCGACAAGCCCGCCAAAGGCAGCGGCCCGCAGCCCGACGAACTCGCGGGGGATTTGGGTATCGTGGGGCCCGTAGGTCACCCGCGTGGGGACAATCCGAAGGTGCCGGAGGCGCTCCGCGCAGCCGTCTTTCAGATCGACAAGGTCGGCGGCGTGCTCGACCATGTGGTGGCGGACGGCGGCAAATTCCACATCGTGCGCATGACGGGCCGCACCGAAGCGCGCGACCGCAGCTTTCAAGACGCGGAGCGGACGATTCGTGTGGCAATCGTCCAAGAACGCATCCGGCAACGAGAGAATGAGCTCGAGCAAGAGCTTCGCCAACGTTACCCGGTGAGCGTCGACGAGAACGCGTTGGCGAGCGTCAGGACCCCCGACGCAGCAGGTTCCAGCGCGCCGGTGAAGGCCAAGCCATGAGCGGTCCGAGCTTGCCCCAAGCGGCCGACGAGGATGAGCCGATCGAACTCCCGGATCCGACCGGGCTGAGCTTGATGCCATCCTCGATGCCTCACGATTGGGGTTCGGAGCTGCGCGGCGCGCTGCGTTCCGTACGAGAGCTTGCTCAAAAGCTCGACCTCACGGACGAGGAGTTGGCGGGCGCGACCGCGGCCGAAAAAGCTGGCCTGCCCATCTCGATCACGCCTTATTACTTGTCGCTATGCGATCCGCACGATCCCAATTGCCCGATCCGCAAGCAAGTCGTGCCCCATCAGCGCGAGAGCCAGGAGGTCATTGGGGACCTGCGGGATCCACTGGGCGAGGAAGCGCATCAGGTCGCGCCGGAATTGATTCAACGCTATCCGGATCGCGCGCTCTTGCTCGTCACGGATCGCTGCGCAGTCTACTGCCGTTTTTGCACGCGGAGTCGCATTGTCGGTAGTGGTGGTGGTCCGCGCTCCGAGCAAGCCTTGCTGCCGGCACTCGAATACCTGCGCGACCACCCGGAGATTCGTGACGTGATCATGAGCGGCGGCGATCCGCTCGCGATGAGCACGACCCGGATCGTGCGGATCATCCAGGCTTTGCGCTTAATCCCCAGCATCGAGACGATACGCATCGCGACGCGCGTGCCCGTGGTTCTTCCTCAACGGATCACACACGAACTCGTCGAAGCGCTGAAGCCGTTTCATCCGCTTTGGGTAATGACTCATTTCAACCACCCGAAGGAGCTCACCTCGGTGGCGCGCGAGGCCTGTCGACGCCTGTGCGATGCTGGCTTCCCGGTGCTGAACCAGACCGTACTCTTGCGCGGCGTCAACGATGATAGCGCCGTGCTGACCGAGCTGTTTCGGGGCCTCGTCCGAGAGCGCGTGCGACCATACTACCTGCTTCAGGCGGATCCGGTGCGTGGTACCTCGCATTTGCGGACGCCCCTCGATGTGGGCATACGGATCATGAGCGAGTTGCAGGGCAAGCTGAGCGGTATCGCGCTGCCCAAGTTCATCGTCGACACGCCGGGTGGCTTTGGAAAGGTCGCGCTGAGCCCCGACTGCATCGTGTCGCGTGTAGCTGGCGTGACGCGATTTCGCACGCCGCGCGGCAACGAAGTCGACTACTTCGATCCGCCGACCTAGCTCGCTACGCGCGGGCGGCCCAGCGAACTAGAGCGGCAGATTGCCGTGCTTTTTGCTCGGGTTTTTGTCGCGTTTCGTGGTGAGCAATGCCAGATAGCAGGCGAGCCGCGCCCGCAATTGGCGTGGCGCGATCACTTCGTCGATGAAGCCGAGCTCGGCAGCCCTGTAGGGATTCGCGAAGCGGCGCCGGTAGTCGTCGACGAAGGTTTGCCGCGCTAGCACAGGATCGTCGGCGGTCTCGATCGCCTTTTGGTACACGACGTTGACCGCCGCGTCGGAGCCCATCACGGCGATCTCAGCGCTCGGAAAGGCGAGATTGACGTCGGCCCGGATGTGCTTGCTGTTCATCACGTCGTAGGCACCGCCGTAGGCCTTGCGCGTGATCACGGTGAGCTTCGGCACCGTGGCTTCGCAAAATGCATACAAGAGCTTTGCGCCGTGCATGATGATGCCATGGTGCTCCTGGTCGACGCCAGGCAAGAAGCCGGGCACATCGACGAAAGTGACGACAGGCACGTTGAAGCAATCGCAGAAGCGCACGAAACGCGCGGCCTTCACGCTTGCGTCGATGTCGAGTACTCCGGCGAGCACCGCGGGTTGATTGGCAACGATGCCAATCGGTTTGCCACCGATACGGGCGAAGCCCGTCACGATATTGCGCGCGAACGCAGAGTGAACCTCGAATAGCAGGCCATCGTCGACGACGAGCACGAGCAACGCGCGCATGTCGTAGGGCTTGTTGCTCTCTGCCGGGATGATCGTGTCAAGCTGAGGAATTTCGCGCTCGACGGGGTCCGTGCTCGCTCGGACGGGCGGATCTTCCGCGTTGTTTGCGGGCAAAAACCCGAGCAACTCGCGGATCGAGGCGAGACACGCCGCGTCACTCGCCGAGGTGAAGTGACACGCGCCGCTGATTGCGGCGTGCGCGTGTGCTCCGCCGAGCTCTTCCTTGCTCACCTCTTCATGGGTTACCGCGCGGATCACGTCGGGACCGGTGATGAACATGTAGCTCGTCTTCTCCACCATGAAGACGAAGTCGGTGATGGCGGGTGAGTAGACGGCTCCTCCCGCGCAGGGCCCCATGATGGCGCTGATTTGTGGAACGACACCGCTTGCGAGCGTGTTGCGCAAGAAAATGTCCGCGTAGCCGCCGAGCGATTCGACGCCTTCTTGAATACGTGCGCCACCAGAGTCGTTCAAGCCGATCAGCGGCACGCCGACGCGCAGTGCATGATCCATGATTTTCACGATCTTTTGCGCGTGCGCGGCGCCAAGGGAACCGCCGAAAACGGTGAAGTCCTGAGCGAACACGCAGACCCGGCGACCGTCGATAGCGCCGTGGCCGGTTACGACACCGTCCCCGGGCACGCGCTGCTCGTGCATGCCGAACTCGCTCGCGCGATGGGTAACGAGCTGACCCATTTCGACGAAGCTCCCAGGATCGAGCAGAAGCTCGATCCGTTCGCGCGCGGTGAGCTTGCCTTGCGCGTGGTGCTTGTCGATACGCGCTTGCCCACCCCCGAGCAGCGCTTGCTGCTGTAGCTCGGCAAGCCGGGCAAGCTTTTCATCTCGAGAGTCGGTCACGGCGTTGAAGTAGAGCTTGCCAGCATTTTAAGCACGATCAACAGCACGAGTAGGCTGAGCGCGCTCAGCGTCACCACGAAACCCTGCCGGTACCGCGAGCGGTTGAAAGCATCGAGCGCGCTGAGCTCGGCCGCGGCCTGGTGTTGCAGCAGCTCGGCTTTTTGATCCGCGGAGCGAACGGCCGCCAATAGCTCCTTGGGAACGGCAATGGTGCCGCGCATGGCGAGCACCGCCACGCCCACCTCGGCGAGCGTCGCGCGGCGCCGCGCATCAGCGTCCGTCAGATCCTGGCTCTGCGCGGCGAGCTGTTTGCCGAACTGCTGGCTTAGCGCCTGCTTTTGTCGAGTCAGCTGACGCTCGCTACGGCGCAGGTTCTCGATGCTGCTCACTGTCTCGGCGAGCTCGCGCTGGGCTTGCTCGAGCTCCTGCCGTGTCTTGTTCAGTTCTGGCTCCAGAGCCGCGCCGCGTTGGCTCAGCTCGTCTAGCTGCAGTCTCTCTTGTTCGGGGATGCGCCCCCCTTGCGGTCCGAGCTTCTGCTGTACGACTTGATTGACTGCGCGGATCTCGATTTGCACACGCTTGAACTTCGCTTCCGCGCGCCGGTTGCTCGCGTCGCGCTCTTCAAAAGCACCGCGCTTGACCTGCTCCTTGGAGCGCTCGCTCAGCAGCATGTCGGCCAGCTTGGCGAGCTCTGCGTCGTAGCCGGCTAGGGCGGAGCCATATTCCGTGTTGGTCGACGCGAGCGCTTGGCTGCGATCCTCGGCGAGCCGATCGATCGCCGCTAGGGGTTCGAGCAAGCGACGAAATTGCTCGGTCTTCTCGAGCTCGGGGCGGACGTGCTCGCTGAGTGAGACCAGCGCGGACTCGCGCTCGCTTTCGGCGCTCTTTCGAGCGACCTCCAACCGCAGCAGTCGTTGCCGAAGCTCGCGCTTTCTGGCGAGCACGCGATACGTGTAGAGGGGTGCGGTCAGCGGCGAGCGGGGAGGTTCGCCGAAGCTGGCGAGCCGCGCGACCTCGGCGGGGTCAATTCGAAGCTGCTCGGGCGGCAGCTCCTTACCGGTTGGCCACCGTTCGCCGTCCGAGGCGCGGCGCGTGCTCTGCACCCCGGAGCTCGACGGTTGAGCAAAGCCGGTGCTCGGCTCGAGCTCGAAGTCTTCACCGCCCAAGCCGAGATCTATTTCGGCTCCCATATAAGCGCTGTGCGACGCCTCAGAAAAAGGGGCCGCGTCCGACAGCTCGATGCCCACACTACCGGACGTGAAGGCGTCCTCCTCGAACAGGCCGCCCGCAGCGACGTTGGCTGGCTTGCGGTGGGTGGACGGAGACACCGACCGCGGTGGCGGTGCAGGCGCGCCGACGTCGAGGTCAGGCACCTCGAACGCCGCCGGCCCCTTCGGACGCTCGGGATCGCTCATCGAGAAGCAAGCCTCAGAATAGCACGGCACCCGACATTTCGTGCGGCTCCTCGTGTGGACCGCCGGCGCGACTTGGCAGCACTTGCGAAGATGCGCTATCTCAAGCGGGAGACCACACTGTGGGTCCGCCGACAGCGCAGCTTGAACCCCGCCAGGCCCGGAAGGGAGCAACGGTAGAGAAAAGCGGGTGTGGCGGGCCCGCTCAATTTTCTCGAGCGCGCGTGTGGATTGCTCGGAGGTGGCGCCCGCGGGTCACGTCCCGAACATTTCGATGCTAGCGCCGTTGTGTGCGAGGTCGGCGTCGAGTGCATAGTGCGTGAGCGTCCGAGCGACGGCGTCCACATTCATACGAGCGGGGAAACCGCTGCCCTTCAGCATGTCGGTGTCGACCGAACCCGGTAGTACGGCACACGTCATCAGTCCGCTGCCCGAAAGCTCGGCGGCAAGACTCTTCATCAATCCGAGCACGCCCCACTTACTGGCGCAATAGCTGGCGAGCCGAGCTGTCCCGAGCGTCGACGAGATGCTGCCAACGAATACGATGTGCCCTTTGCCGCGCTGGCGCATCGCAGGCAATAGCGCGCGCGTAAGCAAAAAGGGTGCGCTCAAGTTTACGCGCAATTGCTCGTCCCAAACGCTCGGTAGGGTTTCCTCGATGCTCGCGCGCGCGGCGATGCCCGCGTTATGAATGACGGCGTCGGGGCCGCCGAACTCATCGATGAACGCGCGCGCGACGCGCTCGAGATCGCCTACCACGCCGAGGTCCGCCTGCAGTTCGAGCACGCGCGGCGAACCCACGGCGCGCGCGCGCGCGGCGGTATCGCGCAGCGCCTCGGAGTGCCTGCCAACGAGACCGAGTTCGACCCCGCGCTCGGCGAGCAAGAGCGCGGTCGCTCGACCGATACCGCGACTCGTACCGGTCACGAGCGCACTCGTCACAGTGCGTTCCGCCCGAGCGCCAGCGCAATTTCCGGTGTCGCCTGAGGGCTCGCGTAGAGGCCAGCGCGCGCCGAGCTGCGCACGAAGGCGTTCATTTGCTGTTCACCGCGGGCGCGCAGGCACCCGTGGGCGAGCGACAGTTCACAATAGGCCGCGCGCGCGCCGGCGCCGTCCACGAGAGCGGTCACCACGTTCTTCGCGATCTCTTCTTGCAACGTGAGGCGCCGCGCGAACGCGTCGACCAAGGCTGCAACGGTGCCGATCCCGAGCAGCATCGACCCAGGCAGGTAGACGACGTTGGCAGTGCCGAGCGCGGGCAAGAGGTGATGAGGACACATGCTGACCACCGCGATCTCGGTGATTGCGACGGGTCCGTCGCTCGCGCCGGACGGTGCATCGCACGCGCCCTCTTCGATCAATCGTGGAATGTCTATTTGATGCCCGCGGAGCAGGTCTTGAGCAAATGCTTCCACGACGCGCGCGGGGGTGCCCGCTAGATCGGCCCGCTTCGGATCGAACCCGAGCGCGCGCAGCAGCTCCGCGACGGCGCGTTCGGCGGCCTCACGATCTACCGGCATTTTCGCGGCCGTACTTCCAAGATCGCCCAAGTAGAACCTAGTTAAGGAGCCGTCGGCGGACGTCGGCGGTCAACGGTTTGCGGCCCGAGTACCCGCTCTCGAGTTCGTGATAATAGCCGAGCGTGTCCTCGCCGTAACGCCAGCAGAGCCAAACCAGCTTTTCCCCGATGCGGCCGTAGAAATCCACCAGGCCGGTCTGCGCGTCCTTGATCACGCCGCCCATCGTGCGCACGCGTACCCAGCGCGCCTCGTAGCGGTGAATGCGCTCGCGCAGATCACGCTTGAGCTTGCTGACGTGCGCTTGATCGAGCGGCGTGGGCTCGAGCGATTTGGGTGTAGTGCCAAAGACTCGTGTCAGCTCCGCTAGGCCGTGTTCGATGTCGCTTTGTTCGCGGAGTTGCTCGCCGACCAAATTCGATAGATCGGGAATCAGCGCGTTGACCTCGGAGATCGTGAACACTCGCTGTACGGTCATCTCTTGCTCGGCGAAA
Source organism: Polyangiaceae bacterium (assembly GCA_036496745.1). GTDB lineage: Bacteria > Myxococcota_A > Polyangia > Polyangiales > Polyangiaceae > PMG-095. Next base: position 16,138 of record DASXKQ010000269.1, on the reverse strand, counting down.
GCACCGGTGCTCGTCCGCTCACCAGAGGCCCTTAGCCTAGCACCCATTTTTGGCTGTCAACAGGCGGCTCGCGACAAATCAGCTCTGCGGCCAGAAGATGATACCGAGCTTCGTCAAGAAAAAATCGGCGATCAGAATGGCAATCGAGATGACGACGACCGTGCGAGTCGTGCTGTTGCCGACGCCCGCAGTGCCACCCTTGGTCGTCATTCCGAAATGACAGCCGACCAAGGCGATGATCGCGCCGAAGAACGGTGTCTTCAACATGCCCGCCAAGAAATCCGACATGTTGACCGATGAGAGTGCGCTACGAAAAAAGAACATGTACGGGATATCGAACTGCACGTCGGTAATAAACATCGCACCCGTGAAGCCGAGCACCAGCGAAAATGCCGCCACCGCCGGGATCACGATCACGGATGCCAACAAGCGCGGCCAGACCAGCTTTTTGAGGGGATCGGCGCCCAACGCACGCACGGCGTCGATTTGCTCCGTTACCGCCATCGCGCCGAGCTCGGCGGCCATGCCCGAGCCGATGCGGCCACCGACGATCACCGCCGTGAGCGTCGGCGCGAGCTCTCGCGCGAAGCTCAGCGCGATTACTCGGCCCGTGTATTCGAGGCCGCCAAATTTGCGCAAGCCGAAGGCGAACTGAACGGCCATCACCATCCCGATGAAGACGCTGGTGACCACGACGATGCCTACTGAGGCTACGCCCAGCGACTCGAGTTGCAGGATGATCGCACGACCCTCCAAAGGGCGACGAAAGCCGGCGCGCACGCTGCCGATGAACATGCGCCAAATCGTACCGACGTGCCCGAAGAACGCGATTGTATCGCTCGCGTAACGTTCGAGCACGCCCGGCTTCGGCGGTGGAGGCATCAGGCTCGCGCGCCCGCCGTAGCTCGGCCGATTGGACGGCGGTGGCTCGATGGATGGCCTCGGATTGTTTGGGGACGATGAGCTCATGCTCACTCGAGTGTCGCGAAGCCCTGTACGAACCGCTCGAAGTCCGAGCCGCTATTGGCGGCGGCGTTGCTGCCGGTGATGAGCATGAAGTCGTACACGCAGCCGTCCTTTTTCAAGACGTACACCACGTAGTGCTTGCGGACTCCGTCGAGCGACGCGGTGAGCTCGCTGCGCAGTGCCTGCCGGCCGTTGAGCGATACGGAAGACTGAGATGCCATCGAGCGGTCCGTAAATTCGAGGAACAAGTGCTGGGTGAGTGCGCTGAGCGGCACATCGTCACCATCCACGCCACAGCGGCCGTTGACGGCGATGGTCGAGCTCGATTGATCGTCGCGGAAGGCGAGCAGCGCCGAGTCCGCGTCGACTCGGCGCCAAGAGCTCGGGACCAGCCCCACCCGGAAATGTAGCTCGTCACTGCGATACACGGAACCGTCGAATTGCTGGCTCGCGCAAGCCACGGCAAACAGCACGGACGCGAGCCCAGGTCGAAACCGCACGAACCAACACCGCATGGACCGCCCGGGACCTTACCACTTGTGCCGCGGACTTGACGTGGACCCCGGCTGTCACAAGAAAAAGAGCCTGAGCCCTGATTTCAAGCTCGCTTTGCCCGGAGCCGCGCGGTCAGCCGAGAGATCGGGCTAGCATCGGTCCCCGCAGATGCTCCCGATTGGCGACCAGAATCCGACGCGCACGACGCCGTTCGTGAACTACGCGCTGATCGCGGCGAACGTGCTCGCGTTCGCCATCGAGTACGCCTGGATCGTCGCCCAGGGCGAAGGGTTCGTCGTTTCCGGTTACGGACTGGTGCCGGCGCGCATCGCGGCCGATCCGGCGGGCGAAGCCTTTACCATTTTGAGCAGCATGTTCATGCACGGCGGGTTTGCACATCTGGGCGGGAACATGCTCTTCCTGTGGATCTTCGGTGACAACGTGGAAGACGCGCTCGGGCACCTGCGCTACCTATTTTTTTATTTCGCCTGCGGCGTCAGCGCGGCTGCGGCTCAAGTACTCACTGACACGAGCAGCCACGCGCCGATGGTGGGCGCCTCGGGTGCGATCGCCGGAGTGCTCGGCGCCTACGCTCTTCTTTACCCGCGCGCGCCGGTGACAGTCATCAATCCTGTCCCGCTATTTTGGTTTGTGTTTGGGATATTCATCGTACTCCCGGCCTGGATGGTGATCGGGGCGTGGTTCTTGGTGAACCTGAGCGGCGCGCTCAGTGCCTTCGGCTTTGGCGCGACAGGCGGCACCGCGTTCTTCGCCCACATGGGCGGTTTCATCGCGGGCGTGGTGCTCGTGAAGCCGCTGCTCAGTGGACGCCATCCACCCGATCTCGGACGGTTCACCAGTTTTCGGCGTTCGGAGCGAGGCTATCGTGTGAGTGCCGGTCGCGGCATTCCTGGCCCTGGGCCTGGCCGTTGGGATTCTTGGCGATAGTTCCTGTGGCGCCTGTTCTCGGGTTCGAGCGCTCTGGGCTACACTTTGCGGGCCATGGCAGCGTCGCTTCGCCTCTACGACACGCTCACTCGATCCACGGTTGAATTCCAGCCAGCTCGCGAAGGCGCCGCGCGAGTCTACTGCTGTGGCCCGACCGTCTACGATGTGCCGCACGTTGGCCACGCGCGGGCCGCGCTCGCGCCGGACTTGCTGGTCAGACGACTGCGCAGCAAGGGGCTCGAGGTCACCTATGTGCGCAACATCACCGACGTCGACGACAAGATTTTGGAGCGCGCCAAGAAGAACGGTGAGCCCCCGCTCGACCTCTCGCGACGCATGGCCGAAATTTATCGGGCCCAGATGCGTGAAATTGGCTGCCTCGATCCTGACCACGAGCCGCGCGTGAGCGATCACCTGCCGCAGATCTTCAGCTTGGTGTCGCAGCTGCTCGAACGAGGCAACGCGTACGTTTTGGAGCGCGGCACGGAGCGACGCGACGTCTACTTCTCGGTGCGCAGCTTTGCGGAATACGGCAAACTCTCGCGGCGCAAGATCGACGAGCTGGTTTCGGGGGCGCGCGTCGAGAAGGACGAAGAAAAGCGAGATCCGTTGGACTTTGCGCTCTGGAAAAGCGCGAGTAGCGAGGATGAGTGGGGTTGGCCGAGTCCGTGGGGACGTGGTCGGCCCGGTTGGCACATCGAGTGCTCCGCGATGTGTGGACACTATTTGGGTCACGGCTTCGATGTGCACACCGGCGGCATGGATCTCATTTTTCCTCACCACGAGAACGAGATCGCACAGAGCGAAGCCGCTCACCCGGGTGAGGGGCCACTTGCGCGCCACTGGCTCCACAACGGATTCGTGAACATCGACAAGGAGAAGATGAGCAAATCGCTCGGCAACTTCGTGACCCTGCGCGACGTGCTCGAGCGCAACGACCCCGAGGGCTTTCGTTGGTTCCTGCTCGCGGCTCAGTATCGCGGGCCGATCCAATTCGATACGGAGCTACTGGCGACCGGGCGCGTCGTCTTCCCGGGCGTGGACGAAGCCGAGCGGCGGCTCGACTACATCTACGGCGCAGTCGATCGTTTGCGCCAGGTGCTGGTCGGCGACTACACGGCACCACCCAAGCTACCTGCCGACCTCCAGGTATTTCGCGAGCGGATCGAGAGCGCATCCCAGGCCGCAGAGGCCGCCTTGGACGACGACCTGAACACTCCCGTCGCGCTGGCCGAATTCGGCGAAATGGCGCAGGCGGCGAATGAAGCCTGCGATCTCGCCAACAAGCGCCGCAAGGACGGCGCCTTTCAAGGCGCGACGGCGGTGCTCGCGCGGCTGGCGCTGACCGCGATTGGACGGGTTGCGCAAGGCCTGGGGCTCTTACGCGCAACTCCCGAGGAATATTTTGCGCGCGTGCGCTCGCGGCGTATGGCCCTGCGTGGGCTCACGCGCGAGGCAGTCGACGCGAAAGTGCGTGGACGTACCGAAGCGCGCAAGCAGAGGGACTTTGCCCGAGGCGACGCGATCCGAGATGAACTGCTGTCGCTTGGCATCAGTCTTCAGGACACGCCCACCACGACCGAGTGGACGATCGCGCAGTGACGTTCGAGGGTTCCGCGCGCTAGACGCCGATGAAAAGGCGGTGCGCGAAGTTACGCTCGAGCTTCGCGCGCAGCACTTTGTCCGCGGCGGTTTCGATGTCGTACTCGACGCGCTTGAACTCGAAGCGCTTGTGGTTCGAGTCATACACGGTAAAGCTTGCGCGATTGTCGTAGTCGCGTGGTTGCCCGACCGACCCCACACTGACGATGTATTTCCGGTCGGGAGCGAGTTCGAAGTCGATTGGTGGCAACTCCTCGACCGTGCTTTTGGTCAGCGCAAAAACCTTGCACAAGTGCGAGTGACCGATCAGCGTGATGTGGCCGAGTTCATCGTACATGGGCAGGCACTCACGCGCTTGCTCCGGCGCAAAAATGTACTCGAACTCCTCGAGCCTAACCGGTGAGCCGTGACACAAGTGCACGCCGATTTCGTCGAGACGAAGCTGGTATGGCAGACCCTTCAGCCACTGCATATTGTCGGCTGAGAGCAGTTGCGCATGCGTATCGAGCGCGTGGCGCGCAGCCTCGTAGTAGTACGAATAGTCCATACGACCGGCGACGGCTGCGTCATGATTGCCGAGAATGGTCGCTTCGACCAAGCTGCGCACCAGATCTGCGCACTCGTTGGGCGAGCCGCCGTACCCCACGGTGTCGCCCAGGCAATAGTACTTGTCGATCTCCTCCCGCTTGAACGCCTCGACGACCGCACTCAGCGCTTCGTAGTTTGCGTGAATGTCACTCAGGATGCCGAGGCGCATGGGGGGACTGGTCAGCGTAACATGACCGGGAGGCGTCAGGGGACGGCCCAGTCTTCGCCCTCCTCTCTCTCGGGCGCAAGGCGTTTTTTCGAGATTTCTCGGGATTTGACCCGCTCCGGTTGCCACGCGAATGCCCTGAGCTGGTCCGCAATTGCCGGCCGAGCGCTGCGCGCGTGCGGCGCCGAACGGCGCTAGCCTGTGCCACGCATGAGCGACTTTACCGCACCATTCGTTCCGCCCCCCGAGCCGATCCCCGACTTCGTGACCGCGTGCCTCGAGTACGTTCGGCGCGCCGTCGGAGTCGATCTTGACTTCACGCCCGATACGCTGCCGATTCTGGATCACTACACCGCGGTGGCGCGCGAGAGCGTGCGTGAGAAGCCAGCCATGACGCCCATGCTCACGCAGGCCGTTGGTGCCTACTTTGGTGAGGTGGTGCGAGGACGCTTTCCTGGCTTTTGGCGTGTGCCGTCCGGCAACGTCCATGACTGGGCGGTTTGCTCGCGCGTCGTGTTCTTGTGGTTCAATCCCATCGGCATGGCATTCGACGCGCTGTTCGCGGGCACTGAGCACGAGGGTCCACGTTCGATGTTGCGCGTTGCTTCCGAGGACCACGATTTCTTGCACGCGCGCTTGGCTGCGATTCCGCCTTTGCCAGAGGACCAATACTTTCTATTGTCCACGCGCTTCGAAGTCATCGAAATCGCCGTGGAGGCTCTGCGCGCGCGCATGGACGAGGGCGGCTATGGCGATACTGGATACTCCGAAGACGATTACGAGCCGGCCAGCTGAACCTAGCGCTCGTCGCCGATATTCAAGCGGGTGGGCACTTCGATCGTCTTGGTGGGGGCGTCGTCGTTGCCGAAAAAATCGCGGGTGACGGCGGCGTATTGTCCGGGTTTGAGTGCTGAAACGAGCAGCTCGCTGCCCACACCGACGAGCGCGACCGGCACTCCGTCGAGCAGCAGGTAGCGCAGGCCGTCCGTGTGGTTGCTCAAGAGCAGGCCGTTCTTGGGCGCGCTTGAATCGACGCGTTCGCTTCGCTGAATGGGCTTGTTGCGCAGGGCGCTGAGCTCCGCCTCCTTGAGTAGTAGGCTGGGCGGTGGCGCGGGTAGCTCGCTCTGGCGGAATTCACCCCCAACGGGAGGGAGCGAGAGCGAACTCGGGTCAAAGTCGTTCCGGCGCGCGAGGCGCGTGACTTCGAACACGAAATGCGATCCGTTCGGCCACACGAACTCAGCTCGCAGCGGCAGCAGGTCCGCACGACAGACCGTGGTGCTCGGCGCGGCGGCCACCAGCTCGAGCAGTAACCGACACAGCGAAGCGCCGTTCGGCGTTGGCGGAGTCTGCGCTTGTGGCGCCCTACCCTGTTCGAGCACGACGCGTCCGGTCAGTGTACTGAGCTCGACCTGTTCCGTTGGAAGCCCCTGCAAATTGCCAGCCGGTAGCGGCTTGAGCTTGGGGTGCACGAGCGGCACCACGTCGGCGCGCCGCTCGCTCAGCACCGCGCGTAGCGAGCCCGGCGCGAGCATCGTGTAGGTCGTCTGGTTGCCCCAGCGCAACGCGAACCCGTACAGATCATCCCGCGCGCGCAGCTCGCTGCCCGCCGGCAGCGTGAAGCTGTGCGAGGCTAGGGCGACTCGCGTCCGCGTGCCGACGACATCGATGACCAGATCGAACGCGGTTTCATCGCGGGCGCGCTGAACGGCCTCCGCGTTTAGTTCGGGCAGCCGCGCGGGGGCAGCGTCCGTCCAGCGAAAACGTGCGGTGAGCGAGAGTCCCGCGGTGTCGCGCGCAGAATCGCTCGGCAGGACTTGATCGACGCGCAGTGCGCGCGGTTCGGGCGGCGGCTCGTCGAGTCCCGCATCGGGATTGCGGCCCGCGTCGCGTACGGGGCGCGAGCCGGCGTCGTGTTCTTTAGGCGCGCTCTCGAGTCCCGTGGCTAGTGGAGCGGGCAAAATGCTGGCATTGGGGCTCGGTTCCGTGGCGCCGCCGTCGTGGCCAGCGGGCACGCGACGTTCGTCGCAGGCCTGCGCGAGCGCAAGGCCGCCGAGCAACGCGCAGGAGGACCACAGCCGCCCTCGCACGATCACCGTGCAGCGCCGATTAGGTCGCTGGCGTTGAGCCCGTGACGCTCGCAATAGGCGGCGATGCCGAGCGCGACTTTTTGCGCCGCACACGGATCGGCGAAGTTCGCGGTGCCGACTTGGACGGCAGAAGCGCCCGCCAGCATGAACTCGATCGCGTCACGCGCTGAGCCGATGCCGCCAATGCCGATCACGGGGATCGCCACTGCGTGGGCTACGTCCCAGACGATGCGTAGCGCTACGGGACGCAACGCAGGGCCGCTGAATCCGCCCGTACGATTGGCGAGCCGCAGTTTCCGCGTTTCGATGTCGAGCGCCATGCCGCGGATCGTATTGATCGCCGTGAGCGCGTGAGCGCCGGCTTCTTCACAAGCCTTGGCTACGGCCACGATATCGCCCGCTTCCGGGCTCATTTTCACCCACACGGGCAGGTGTGTCGCGGCTCGCACGGCGCGCGTGACTTGCGCCGCCATCCGCGGATCGCGGCCGAACTCGATGCCGCCGTGGGTCACGTTGGGGCAGCTCACGTTGAGCTCTATCGCGGCGACGCCTTGCTCTTTCTCGAGGCGCTCGGCGATCGTGACGAAGTCCTCCACGCTGCTGGCGAAGATGTTCGCGACGACCGTGACGCCGCGCTCGCGCAGCATGGGCAACTTCTCGCGACAGAAGGCCTCGACGCCGACGTTGGCGAGGCCAATCGCGTTCAGCATGCCCGCGGGCGTCTCGCAGATCCGCTCCGGCGGATTGCCGAGACGAGGATGCAAACTCAGACCCTTCGTGCAGATGCCTCCGAGCTCGGAGACGTCGAAAAAATCGTCGTATTCGAGGCCGTAACCGAAACAGCCGGACGCCGTCAAAACCGGGTTTTTCAGCATCAGCTCGCCGATGCGGACGGTTTGCGCTCTCACGATTCGCTCCTCGCGAGCGTTGGCAAGCGATGGGGTGCGTGGTCGCTGCGCGTCCAGTCGATCCGGCGTGAGTCGATGCAGGGACCGTGCACGCATGCATACAGGTATTGTCCGTCACTGGTCGGTACCGGGCAGCCGAGGCAAACGCCGTATCCGCACGCCATCGGCGTTTCGAGCGACGCTTCACAAGGCACGTCGCGCGCAGCGCACAGCTCGGCTACTCGCGCCATCATGCGATCGGGGCCGCACGTGTAGACCTCGACGCCCGAGCCGAGGAGCTCCGGCAATAGTTCGGTGACGCGCCCCTTGTGACCGCGCGAGCCGTCTTCGGTCGCGACCTGAAGCTCGCCGAGGTCGCTCAAGACGTCGTCGAGCGGCAAATCGCGGGCACTTCGCCCGCCATAAAGGCTGAGCGGTGAGAGTCCGCGCGCTGCTAACGCACGCGCCAGAAAGATCAGGGGCGCTACGCCGACGCCGCCTGCGACGAGGATCGGCCTACGCGCCGCATTCGGCGCGCGCCAAGGCCGACCGAGTGGTCCGAGCAAGGAGAAGGGCTCGCCGGGTTCTGCGCGGGCCATGCGCACAGTTCCTTCGCCGAGCAGCTTGATCAAGATCGACGGCGTGGTGCCGGCGGTCAGGTAGCTCATCGGACGCGGCAGGAGTGGCGCGTCGCCCCACTCCGCTCCGCGCACCATCACGAATTGACCAGGCTCTGCGAGGATCGCTTCCTTCGAGTCGAACGTGAGCACGTGGTACGACTCACCGATGCTTTCGCGGCGGAGAAGCGGGAGCGTTAACAGACGTCGGGTGGCAATCGTGTCGTTCACCTGTTCGGGCACTACGCCTCCAGCGGGGGAGCTCCATCCGGGTCGGGGATGATCGCGCCGGTTTCGGGGTCCAGAGTCAGTCGCATCTCGAGCGCGTCCTCATTATCCGAATAGTAGCCTTTTCGCACGCCCGTCGTGACAAAACCCTCGGATCGATAGAGGCAGAGCGCAGCCTGGTTCGACGCGCGAACCTCTAGGAGCAGGAGCCGCTTCCTTTGCGCGCGCGTCTCGGTCACGAGCGCACGCAACAGAGCTCGCGCGACTCCGCGCCGTCGAAAGTCGAGATCGGTCGCGAGCTCGAGCAGCTGCATCTCGTCGGCGACCGACCAGGCCAGCAAGAACCCGACGACCGGTCCACGGGGTTCGAGGCGGAGGACCCAAGGTAAGGCCATCTCGCGCTCGAGCTCGCGGTCGATCTCGAGGTGCAGCGCGCTCGGTGCCAAGATCGCCGTGATGGCTTCGAGGTCCTCGGAGGCAGCGCGCGCGATCCACATCGATGCGGGCCGAAGTGTTGGCGATGAGCGCTCGCTCGGCAAGCCGCTCGGGCCGAACGGCTACGCGGTCTTACGCCGTACCAGGCGGGAGTGCAGGAATTGATAGAGGATCTTGCACAACTCGAACGAGCTGCCATCGGCCACGTCGACGATTTCGCGGATCGTTCGCTCGCCGTCGATCGCGCCGAGGACCTCACGCTCTTGCGCGGTGAGGTGGGCGTCTTCCCCGAGCCGCTCGATGGCGACGGTGTCGCGGTAGAGGACTTCGTCGAAATCGAAGCTACCCTCGATCTGACGCCACTCGTCGACCCGGCGAAAGCCCTCCATCACCAGGCCACCCGTCTCCATCGCCAAGGCGGCCTTGCTGGCGGCCGGATTCTCCGCGCCAGCGGTGAACGAGAAGCGTCCGCTCTTCCAGCGCACGACCTCGTACACGAGTTCGGTCGTTTGCGCGATGAGCGCTTGCTTGACCTGGTGCTCGGACACCATGCCCAGCTGGACCAGCAGCTCGCCGAGCAGGCGCTTCGAGCCCGCGCGATTACCGAGCACGGTTTGTAGCTCCTTGCGCGTGGTAGCGCCTTCCTCGATTAGGTAGCGGCCGATCCGGAATTCGTCACGCAACCCACGCGACGCAGCGAAGTCGAGTCGTCCGCTACGGACATACAGCGTGATCTCCGCTTGACGCGTGAAGATACTGAGCGCGCCGGACTGCCGCTGCAGGTCGAGCAGCTGTAGCACCTCGGCGATCGAGATTACCGAGATGTCGCCGGCTAGAGCGTCCTTCGCGAGCTCGCCGAAGAGCAGCGTCTTCAACAGTGTCGACATCGCGCCCATCGTGTCAGGTGTCATGGCACGCTGGATCGCCAGACCGACGGCTTCCGTCGCGCTTGGCGAAAGCTCTCGGATTTTCCCGAGTTCCGGCGCGACCAACTTGTTCAGGGCTTGGCCGAACTCCTGCGCCGCCTGCACGCGCCGCAGTCCGGGATCTTCGCTGAAATTCGAGCGGCTCGGGCGCAGGCCTTCGAGCGCGGCTTCGATGGCCGCCTCGTCGTCCTCGGGCATCGCTTCGGCGTCGGGCACCGGGCGCGCGCGTCCCTCTTCGTGTTTTTTTAGCGCGCCCTCGACGACCGCGATCAGCCCACGCGCATCGAACGGTTTGGTGATGGCGTCTATCGCGCCGGTCTGTTGCACGAACTGACCGCGGATCTTGTCGCCCTTGGCGCTCATCAGCACGACGGGAAGGTTCTTCAACTCGCCGTGCGCGCGCAGCTCGCGACAAAACTGGTAGCCGTTCATGCGCGGCATCACGAAGTCGAGCAGCACGAGATCGACCTGCTGTTTGCTGAGCACCTCGAGCGCCTCCTGCCCGTCAGCTGCGAGCAGCGGTCGGTATTCCCGCGTTTCCAGAATCGACGCGACGACCTTGCGGATCGTGGGGCTGTCGTCGACGACTAGAATGCGGGCGCTCATCGGGAAGAGTGCTCAGTTTCGCCGAGAAAGCGCGGCCAAGTCGAGCGGCGTTTGCGGCTCATTTCCGAGCCAACTGAGGATCTAGCCCTCGCTGACTGTGCGGATGCGTAGCTCGGCGAGCTGGTTCGGCCCGACTGGGCTCGGCGCGTCGCTCATCATGTCCGTGCCCTTCTGTGTCTTCGGAAACGCGATTACGTCGCGAATGCTGTCGCTACCAGCGAGCAACATCGCCAAGCGGTCCATGCCGAGCGCGATGCCGCCGTGGGGCGGCGCACCGAAGCGCAGCGCGGACAACAAGAAGCCGAACTTTTCTTGGGCTTCCTTGTCGTCGATGCCGAGCGCCGCGAACACGCGCTGTTGGACCGCCGGATCGTGCAAGCGGATTGAGCCGCCCGCGATCTCGAAGCCGTTGAGTACGAGGTCATAACGATAACAGAGCACCTTGCCCGGATCCTCTTCGATCAGATCGACGTGGGCGTCATGCGGGCGTGTGAACGCGTGATGCGCGGCTGCCCAGCGCTTGTGCTCGTCGTCGTACTCGAATAGCGGTGGGTCGACGACCCAGGAAAAGTTCCATTTGCCGCCGTGCCCGACCTCGGGAATCAAGCCCAGCTTTTTTCCGATCTGGACGCGCAGGTTGGCAAGCACCGTGTGTACTAGTGAAGCCTTGCCGAACTGAAAGAGCAGTAAATCGCCCTCTTTGGCGCCAGTTTTCGCGTTGATGGCGCGCGCGAGCTCGGGGCTGATGCTCTTGGCCAGGGGCGACTGCGTCCAAGCCCCGTCGGCTGCAACTTTGGCGCGGGCGAGACCTCCGGCGCCCATACTCTTGGCCGACTGCTCGAGTTTTTCTTGGTCGGTGCGTGAGAGTTGAGCGCTTGCGGGCACGATCATCGCTTTGACGATCTCGGCCGGCAGATCGGTGCGGTAACTACCGCTCTTGAACTTTTCCGCGATCGGTTGCCAAAAAGGTATGCCGCCACCCGCGTGCTCGACGACCAGATCGGTGATGTCGACGTGCGGTAGACCGAAGCGCAAGTCCGGCTTGTCGTTGCCGTAGTCGCGCATCGAATCATCGAAGCGCAAGCGCGGAAAATGTCCGTCGGGATAGAGCTCGCGCAGATCGATACCGAGAGCCGCTTTCCAGATGGCGAACACCAGCCCTTCGACCAGGCCAAACACGTCGTCCTGATTGACGAAGCTCATTTCGATGTCGATTTGCGTGAACTCCGGTTGGCGATCGATCCGTAGATCTTCGTCGCGAAAACAGCGCACAATCTGGAAGTAGCGGTCGAAACCGGCCACCATGAAGAGCTGCTTGAAGAGCTGGGGGCTCTCCGCGAGCGCGTAGAACTTGCCGGCGTGCAAGCGGGAGGGCACCAAGAAGTTGCGTGCGCCGCCCGGCGTGTACTTCACCAGGAAGGGTGTTTCGATCTCGAGGCAGCCTTCCGTCGAGAGGTAGTTGCGCGTGGCTTGATTCACGGCGTGGCGCATGCGGAGCGCGCGCTGCAATGGCTGGCGGCGCAGATCGAGATAACGATGCTCGAGCCGCACTTCTTCGCGCGTATCGATGCTGTCCGCGATCGCGAACGGCGGCGTTTCGGCTTTGTTGAAGACGGTTGCTTCCAGAACGCTCACCTCGACGGCGCCGGTCGGGATGTTCGGATTGGCAGCGCTGACGAGCTTTCCCTCCTTCTTGCTGAATTGCTCACCGCGCGAGCGGACGACGCCGCGGATGCCTACGACCCACTCCGAACGGAGGGAGCTGGCGACCTCGTGGCTGGCGCCCGAAGTGTCCGGGTCGAACACGATTTGTGTGACGCCCCCCCGATCCCGCAGATCGACGAAGATGAGGGATCCGTGGTCGCGTCGGCTCTCGACCCAGCCGAAGAGCACGATTTCCTTGCCGATGTCGGTAGCGCGGAGCGCTCCACAGTCGTGAGTGCGTTTGAGCTCGTCGATGAAGCGGGCCACGTGGACTCGTCCTTTGCGGGGGGGTAGCGAACGCCGGGTCTCGCGTTTTAGCGCTTTGATCCGCCAAAAACTAGGCCGAATCGCGTGAGCAATGGCAGCGAGGGTTATCGTGCCCGCTCCCGAACGTACGAGCTCGCCGGCCGTGCGCCATTGGCTCGACCCGCTCTGCGCCGCTGCGGCGCCGGCGATCGTGCTCGTCTTGACTCTGTTTCGAGCGAGCTCGAGCCCGGTCTGGCGGGATGACGTCGCCCTCGTGCGTGCGCTCGGTCTGTCCCCGGTCGGTAGCGAAGGCCGGATCTCGAGCGTGCTCGTGCAGCTATCTGCAGCCGTGCCGATTGGCGGCCGAGGTCTGCGCGCGTCTTGGACGAGCGCGCTTGCCCTGGCCTTGCTCGCCTACATGACCTACGCGCTCGCTCGGCGCCTGCTGACGCGAGCCCACGCCACGCCGCGGCTCACTCCGCCGCTTTCGCTCGCGGCCGCCCTGACCGCGACCGTGTCGGAAGCCGCACAGGTGGAAGGCACCGTTGCAGGCGGCGCCGCGGTCGCAGCGGCGCTCGTGCTCTTGGCCGTCGTGTTGATGGGTTCGAACGTCGGTCGTCCGGATGCTCGTCGTGCGCTCTCGCTCGGCTGCTTGCTCGGTCTCACTTTGGCAGAGTCGCATGCGGCCGGTGTCCTGCTTCTGTTTGTCCTGGCCGCTCAGGCGACCGCGCAGCGCGCGCTGCCTACTCCTAGAACGCTCGCTTGGTCGCTGCTCGGCGCGGGCGTCGTCGTCGCCTTGTGCGCGGTCCCGTTGCTTTGGCGTATTTTGTTCGTGCCGACGGCATTCGACTACGGGCACGGGCTCGAGGGCTCGAGCCTCGCGTTCGTCCAAGCGTCGGATCTGCGGACTTCCGCTATTGCGGCGTGGTTGCGCGACGTCGGAGCGATCTCGCTCGGGTTTGCCGTGGCCGGCATGGGGCTTGGTCTCGCGCGGCGCGCCACGCGATCGGTGATGGTACCGCTCGCCGCGCTGCTGTTCGCCGACCTCGCGCTGCCTGCAAGTCGCGTCAGCATCCTGAGTTCCGATCCTCTAGGCGTGCTGCGCTTGCTCGGTGTCGTTGCGCTCGGCATCAGCGCCGGGCTCGGCGTTCAGGCCGCTGCAAGGGCGCTCGCTCTGGCGCGTATTCCGTTCGCGGAGCCGGCGAGCGTCTTGATCGTCGTCTTCGACTTCACGCTCGTTTTCATCGGCGCCGAGGATTCCGCGCTTGCCGCGGAACATCCCGCAGGGACGGCCGCGGAAGTTTGGACCGACGAGGCGCTCGTACGCACGCCGCCTTCGAGTCTATTGCTCTTGCGTTCACAAGCGCTGGCATTTCGCTTTCTCTCGGCGCGTCTGCTGCGCGGTGAACGCCCGGACGTGCTGGTGGTACCGATGTCGTTGCTCGAACGCGGTAACGTGCGTGCTCACTTGCTGGCGGAGGAGCCGGCGCTCGCCCCGCTCATTCGCGAGACGGCGCTGTCCGGCAAGGCGTCCGAATATGCTCTGTCGACTCTGGCGGATGCGCGCCCCCTGCTCGTCGAGCTGGACCCGAGCTGGGAGACGCCGGTGCTCGAGCATCTCCTGCCGCGCCCGTTCTTCATGCAGCTTGCGCCCGAACCGCGTGGTCGCTCAGATCGCGAACTCGGGCTGCGCGAGGGCCGGGCAAGCTTTCAACGGGTGATCTCGGCGACGGAGCGGGCCGGCTTTCGGGACGAAGTGACGCGCTCCGTGTTGCTGGCGGAAACACACGAACGAATGATGGTTGCGGCGGCCCTGGGCGATCACAAGAGCCTCGACGAGGTGCGGACGCTGGCGCAGTCGCTCGATTCGCAGGATGTATTCGCGCGGGAGCTTGCCACGCGTTTGGCGGAAAAACCGCGAGGAAAGCTCGCCATTTCGAGCCTTGCCCCCTGACGGAGCACGCGAGTCTGCAGAGATTTTCATTCTGTTCGCGATTTGGGGCTACCGTTTCGCGATGCGTCAGCGTCTACCTTGGTTGATGGGCTTCTCGCTCGCCGCGCTTGGCGTCGCGTGCGCCAAGCCGAACTCACAGCCCGCCGCTCCGGTCGTGGCCGCGACGGCTCCGTCGCCGGCGAGCGAGCCTGGATCTCCGACGTCAAGCGCCGCCTCTCCGGACAGCACGGCTGCCGTGCCGGCACCACCGACCGAGCCTGCGCTGGCGACCGTTTGCTTGGCCAAGTGCGAAAAATTGGCGCCTCGCTGCCCAAAAACCGCGATTGAGAATTGTCGATTGAGTTGCGCCAAGTACGAGGGTTGGAGTGGTGGCTGTGACCGAGAAGTTCGCGCTTCGCTCGAGTGTGCTCGTGACGCGTCCGATGTCACGTGCGCGAACGTCGCTCCCGAAAGCTGCGGCCCCAAGTTCAGAGACGCGATGGCGTGCGCATCCGGCTCGGTCCGGGCCACCGCTGAGGAGAAGAAAGACGTTATCCCGGCAGGCTGGCAAGAAGTACGCGACGCGAGCGTCGGCTTTTCGGTACCGATGCCCACCGGCGCCGCCCCCAAGACGGTGGACGGTCATCCCGAATACGCGGCCAAGAGCGCGGATGGTACCGACTACACGTTGGACGTGCTCGCGCTGCCGCCGGAGAAGCCGAGCGAAAAAACCTTGCTGCGCCTACTCACCAAGTTGCTCGGCCGCTGCGGTGACAAGCTGAAGCTCGACGGCTTCATCGAGAAGCCTGCGTACGCCTCCATTCACTACGGCTCGCATTGCGCCGACGGCAGCGAGTGGCAGGGCATGGTCTACATCGACCACAAACACATGCTGATGCTGAGCGCGCGCGGGCCCGTCGGAAAACTCGGCATCACGGAGCCGTTTTTCTATCAGCTGCAGTACCTGAACAACTGAAGGTAGAGCGGCTCGCTCAGGGGTCCTTACAGCAGCGGAACCCGAGACTCGGTAGCACGGCGTTCGTGCTGATGCGGTCGAGATCGAAGCCGCATGTCAACCCATTCGCGGGAGACTCGTACGAGCCGCCTTGTAACGACTGGATCGGCAGATTGAGCGGCGCGCCGGTATTGCCGGTCACGGTGCTGGTCCACTCGTTGACGTTGCCGGACAGATCATAGACGCCGTCGGTCGACACACAGCTAGTCAGCGATCCGGTCGGGACGCCACCGCCGACGCCGTTGTCGAGGCCGTTGCAAGCGTTCTTGGCATATGCGCCCGCATATGGGTAGGTGTTCGCCGCCGCGCCTTGACACGCCTCGAGCATTTCGGCGGCGGTGCAGAGTCGCTTGCCGCTGTTCTTGCACGCCGTGTCGGCCTCGCTATACGAAGCGTTGGCCCACGGCAAGACGCTCTTGTTCGTGCACACGTGCGATTCGTCGAGCCCGACGTTGGTGCTGCTCGCGTCGGGGCGTGACGCCTCGTAGCGGTCGATGTAAAAATCGAGCCCATTGCGCGTGATTCTGACTAGATCACCGGTGTTTTCGTCGGTTTGTCCGTTGCAATCATCGTCGACACCGTTGCAAGTTTCGGTCGCGAAAGGGGCTCCCGGGACCGCGTCGGGCTTCACGCTCAGATCGCACTTGGTCTTGGTGGCGTCAGCTGGGTCACACGTGATCTTGCCG
>DASXKQ010000268.1:0-44064 GCA_036496745.1 Polyangiaceae bacterium | reverse complement strand
GAAGCCCGCTGGACAGATGCCCTTGCCACAGGTGGTGCACGTTCCGTCGGCGCAGGGCAACGCGGCAGGCGTCTCTTCCTCTTCTTCTTCGTCCGCGCTGCTCTCTGCTTCACTCGAAGTCGGCGACGATTTTTTGGCGTGTGCGGTGACGGGCTCGCGCGCGTCGCTTGCGCTGGCCCCGCAGCCGACGAAAGAGAGCAAGAGCGCGCCCCCCAGAGCCGCCATTTTGAGGGCGATACGGTAAACCACGACGTCACACGTATACGTCCCTCTCCGCGCGAGGTACAAGCGTTTCGTGGACCTCTCGCGGGTCGTGGCGGAACGCGTTCCTGGCCTTCGGGCGAGCGCTAGCCCGCCGGTGCTCGCCGCTTGCGCTCGCGATCTATGGCCGCGGCACTTGGTTGGCCTGCAATCCGGCGAGCACACCGCGCGCTCGGCAAGCCTAGTAGTTTGGCCCGAGCGGGCCGAAGAAGTGGCCCGGCTCGTGGATTTTGCGCGTGCCGAAGGCGTCCAGCTCGTACCGTTCGGGGCGGGCAGCGGGGTGTGCGGGGGCGTGTTGCCCGACGCCGGTACCATCGTCGTGGACTCCAAGCGGCTCACGTCCCTGCGCATCGACTCCGACGCGCCGATTGCGCGCGCCGGAGCCGGCTTGCTGGGTGTCACGCTCGAAGAGGCACTCGAAGAGCGCGGCTTCAGCGCTGGCCACTTTCCGTCGAGTATCGTCTGCTCCACGGTGGGCGGCTGGGTCGCGGCGCGCGGCGCCGGGCAGTGCTCGAGCCGGTACGGCAAGATCGAAGACATGGTCGTCGGCGTCGAGTGCGTGCTCGGCAGCGGGGACGTCGTGCGCATGCAGCGACGGCGCGGAGCGCCGGACTTGGTCCCGCTCATCACGGGTAGCGAAGGGACGCTCGGCTTCCTCACCGAGGTCAGCTTGCGTTTGCACCCGACTCCCGAGCGGCGACGCTTTGCCGCCTATTCGCTAGCGACCATCGAGCGGGGGTTCGACGTCCTGCGCGAGATCATGCAGGCGGGTTTGCGGCCGGCCGTGCTTCGCCTGTACGACCCGCTCGATTCGATCTTGCTCGCCGACACCGTGGAAGTCCGGAAAAAGAGCAGAAAAAGCGCAGGCGGTTCGCGCTCGCGCATGCGCGCGGCCGCGGCGCGTTTTGGACTAGCGCGTCCGCGCGCGCTCGCGGGCCTGATCCGCGCGTTCGAAGGCAACCTGCTCGGCGGTTCGACGCTGATCGCGATCTTCGAGGGCGAGCCCGACGAGGTCGAGATCGACGCGGACCGCTCGGCACAAATCTGCGCTCGCGCCGGCGGCCGCTACTTGGGGGAGGGTCCGGCGCGCGCCTGGTATGCCCATCGCTACAGCGTAAGTTTTCGGCAGTCATTGGTCTTTGGCATGGGCGCGTTCAGCGACACGATGGAGGTGTCCGCTCCTTGGTCTAGGCTAGAGGAGCTCTACGACAGCGTTCGCCGCGCGCTGTCCGAGCACGCCTTGGTGATGGCGCACCTCAGCCACGCCTACGCGGACGGTTGCAGCGTCTACTTCACCTTCTCGGGCCTCGGAGCGAGCGGCGGTTCCGCGCTCGCTCGCTATGATGCGGCCTGGCGCGCTGCATTGCGCGCCGTGCACGACGCGGGAGGCACCCTCAGCCACCACCACGGGGTCGGCCGCAGCAAGGCGGAGCTGCTCGGACTCGAGCTCGGCGGCGGCGCGGCGCTCTTAGCCGGCTTGCGCAGAGCCTGGGATCCGGCGGGGATCCTGAATTCGGGAGCGCTCGACGCCTCGAGCGCACCGCGTCGGAATGCGCCGCCACCGCGCGCCGCGCCGATTTCAATCGACGAACGGTCGCTGCTCGCGTCGCTCGACACGCGGCTGTCGCTCGGCAGCGCGCAGAGCTTGCTCGGTCGGCGCGGCTTGACGCTCGGACTCGAGCCACTCGCGGACCCCTCGCTCTCGCTCGCTGATTGGATCGCGCTCGGAATGCTGGGCTCGCCGGACGCGTGGTCCGATCCGGTTCGCACGGCCGTGGCAGGATTTTCCGCGCGTGTGCGCGACCAGTCTCTTACGCTAGCCGCCGCGCCGCGTCGCGCAACCGGACCGGATCTGTTCGCGCTGTTCGCGGGCGCGCGCGGCGCGATCGGTAGGGTCGAGCAGGTCACTCTGCCGATTCGCCGTGTGAGCGCGCCGGTCGCGCGCTCGTTGCCGTTCAATTGGGATCGCGATTCAGCTTTGAGCGCGCCGGAAGCAGCCGCGTTCGAGCGCGTGGCTGCGACCTTTCAAACTGGCTAAAAGATGCCGGTGATCGTCGACGGCCCCACCTTGGCCGGAGCAGGTGAGCTCGACGCCTCGCCCTTGCCGCCGCTGCCGATGCAAACTCCGTCTTTAGGTAGACAATGCTTGGCCTGTGCGCACACGGAGGATTGCTGACAGTCGGCCGAGCTCTGCGCGCTGCACGTCCCATCCTTCAGCGAGCACGCGCCTTCCAGCTTGCATCGCGCTGACTTCCTGCAATCTGCGCTGGAGGTTGCGACGCACTTGCCGTCCTTCGCATCGCACTTGCCGGCATTCGTGCAGGCGTTGGATTTCTTACAGTCTTCGGGGAGCGCAATGCACTTGCCGTCCTTGGGGTCGCAGCGCGCATCGTCTTTGCACACTCGGGACTTCGCACAGTCGTCGGCGGACGTGGCCGCGCAGCGACCGCTGTCCGCGGTGCACAGCCCCTGCGTGGCGCACGGACTTTCGGGCTCGGCCTTGGCCTCGAAGGTGCCGGCGCAATGCAGTCGTGAAACCGCGCTGCATTTGCCGTCCTTCAGTACGCACAGGCCCTCGCTCTCACAGGTCTTGGTGCACTCCGTGTGAACGGACTTCGCGAGATCGACGCAGGCGGCTTGGTAGACGTCGCAGGTCGCGAGCTTTTGGCAATCGCTCGAGCTCTTACAGTCGGCCGCTGTGCGGGCAACACAAGCACCGTGGTCGAAGCTGCATTGACCGTGGAGCTTGCATGAGTCGGAGCCTCCGCAGTCCTCCGCCGAGCCGACCACGCAAACTCCCTTGTCGTCCGCGCTGCACTTTCCGAGGCGTGCGCACTCCGGTGCCGTCTTGCAGGAATTGGTGTTGTCGCAGGAGGCCGCGAGTAACGCCGCTAGCAACAGGCAAAGGCTGGCCAACCGAAAGCGATTGTCTCTCGCGGGTAGGGTGCTCATGCGGTGATGACCCTAACCCATTTTTTGGCGTGACTCGCTGGCTCGTCCGCGTGAGGTGCGCGACGCGTCACTTCGCCGAAATGGGCGGCGCGGCAGGGCCGAAAGCTCCGGATGGCAGATCGAGCGTCTTGGTCAGTCGTTCGAGTGCGCTCTCTACGAGCCGCCGGTCCTCGCTCTCCAGCTCGCCCGCGCGGGCGCGGAACAAAGCGAAGCGAAGCGCCGCCGCCTCGAGTGGATTGAGCGCCGCCGTGCGCGCAAAGCCCAGCTCTTCCACGCGATAGCGGAGCAACACTTGGCCGTCCGCCATGACTTGTTCGCCGATGACCTCCGCTTTGACGCGACCCGTGCCGGTCAATTGACGGATGATGCCGCGCACGCGCCCGGCGCGACGTCGCACCTTGAGCGCGGCCGGATCCTGGAACAAAGCAAAGAAACGATTCCGCGCGAAGACATTGGGCGCGAGGATCAACGCACACAAAAGGGCGTCGAGATCCACGCGCTGATCGTTCACGGGGCCTCGACTGACTGAGCCTCGGGACCCTGGTTTGACTGCAGTTGTGCTGCCTGATGAAAGGCACCCACGGCCTCCAAGAGCTCCTGCAAGTCACCGTCCATCACGCGATCGAGTTTGTACAGAGTGAGCCCGACCCGGTGATCCGTTAGGCGATTTTGCGGGAAATTGTAGGTGCGAATCTTTTCCGAGCGATCGCCGGCCTTGACCATGCCGCGCCGTTCGTCGCGGATCGCCGTGGCTTGCTTTTCCTGCTCGATCTCGAGCAGGCGGCTGCGCAGGATCTTCAGCCCCTTGGCCTTGTTCTTGATCTGGCTGCGCTCGTCCTGGCAGCGCACGACCATGCCGGTCGGCAAGTGCGTGATTTGTACGGAGCTGTTGGTGGTATTCACGCCCTGTCCGCCCGGGCCGCCGGAGGCCGCGATATCGAAGCGCAGGTCCTTGTCGTCGATCACGACGTCGACTTCGTCGGCTTCCGGTAGAACCGCGACGGTCGCCGTGGACGTGTGAATGCGACCCTGCGCTTCGGTGGCCGGAACGCGTTGCACGCGGTGCACGCCGCCCTCGTATTTGAGGCTGGAGAAGACGCGGTTGCCGGTGACGAGAGCGATCAGCTCCTTCAAGCCTCCGGCCGCCGCCTCGCTGCTCGACAAAATTTCGACCTTCCAGCCGCGCGTTTCGGCGTAGCGCGTGTACATGCGCGCCAGATCCGCCGCGAATAGCGCGGCTTCTTCGCCCCCGGTGCCGGCGCGGATTTCGAGCAACGTGTTGCGTTCGTCGTTCGGATCCTTGGGCAACAACAAGAACATCAGCCGCTGCTCGAGCTCAGCCAGCTTGGCCTCGAGCTCGGGTAGCTCCTGGCGAACCAAGGGGCCGAGCTCTGGATCGGCGAGGGCCTCACGGTCTTCCACGACGCGCCGTTCGACACCGCGAAATTCCTGAAATGCGTCGACGATCGGCGTGAGTCCGGAGCGTTCGCGATTGAGCACGTTGAGCTGCCTGGGATCGCCGAATACTTTGGGATCGCAGAGCAGCTGATCGAGCTCGGCGTAGCGCCGCGCGATCGCCTCCAGCTTTTGAACCGGAATCATGTCGCCGAAGCGGGCGCTTGAGTCAGTGCAGCGAAATCCTGAAAGGTGCGTTCGGTGGCGACCGTAGCTCGCTCTTCAGGTTGTTCACCGACGACCGTGACCAAGAGCGCAGACAGAGCGACCTCGAGCTGCGCGTCCTCTGGCTCTATCGTCGTGATCTTCTGTACCAAGAAGCCTGGCCAGAGCAGGATTTGCCCAGGCCCCTTGCTGCAGTAGCGCGCCAGTAGACGTTGGAGCTCGAACGTGAGCGCCGCAACGAACGGCAAGAACGGTAGCTTGAGCGCGAAAAACAGCAGGTTGTCGACGAGTCGCCCGAGGCCGAGCTGCGGCAAGAGCGGCCCGAGCGCGCTGAACACGATGATCGACACCAGCGCGACCATGACGATGAAGGTCGTTCCGCAGCGTGGGTGCAGCGTGCTTTTTTTGCGCGCGTTTTCGACGGTGAGCTGTTCACCCGACTCGTAGGTGTAAATCGATTTATGTTCCGCGCCGTGATACTGAAACACCCGATAAATTTCGGGGATGCGCCGGATCAGCAGCATGTAGCCGATCAAGATCGTGAGCTTTGCGCTGCCGGTGAGCAGCTGGAACCCGACGCTGCGCACGTCCAGGCCGAGCCCGAGCAAGCTGCTCGTGCCGGCCGCGAACGCCTGCGGCAGCGCCACGAAAACACCGATCGCGAAGGCAGCGGACAGGAAGCCGAGCAACCTCCGTTTTGGCTCTTGCTTGCCCGTGTCGAGCGCGGCGAGTTCTTCCGGCGAGGCGGTGAGCAGCGCGATGATGGGCAGCGACAAAGCCGCGAGCGTGCTGGGTCCGGCGCTCGCGGTCTTTTTGGCGGCTTCTTCCTGCTCCAGATCCTTCTCGAACTGGTCAGCGGAAAAACGCAGCGCGGCGCTGCCGAGCTTCAATGCTTCAACCAGCGCGGTCACGCCGCGGACGAGCGGCCACGCCCGCTTGCCGCGTCGCAAGTCCTTCATCGGCTGCTCGCGGACGACGAGGTTGCCGCTCTTTCTGCGAACCACGACCGCGAACGAGTGCGGCGAGCGCATCATCACGCCCTCGATCAGCGCTTGGCCTCCGATGTACGGACGCGCGACGCCGTCAGGGCCGATCACCGCGGGTTGGTTCGACATGCTGAGCTCCAATATAGCGCGATAGCGCGCCGCCCGCCGCGCCGACGCCTTCTCGCGATCAAACTCCCGCGCGGCGCTATTTGCGAGCGCCGGCTTGCGCGTATTTGCGGCGGAAGCGATCCACGCGGCCCTGAGTGTCGATCGTGCGCTGCTTGCCGGTGTAGAAGGGGTGACAAGCGCCGCACACGTCGACCGCAATTTCGGCCTTGGTCGAACGAGTCTTGAAGGCATTGCCGCAGGCGCAGGTAATACTGACTTCTTGGTAGTTGGGGTGAATGCCGTCTTTCATCGTGACCTCCGAACCTCTGGGGTCGTCCGGGCAAACCGCGCCGGGCGCCTGAGAAGGGACGCGGAACCTAACCCTTGAAATGGCTTCGCACAAGGTCCCGATTTTCCGGGCAACCGGCCGAAATTTGGTAGGCTGCCTCGATAAAACCATTATAAATACAGAGATTTAGGTCCGGCATCCCAGGCCTGGCAGTGAACTTGACGCTCTCTAGACTTTCCTTCAAGGATCCGTGTCCGTGACTGACCCGATTTCGCGCCGGGACGCGCTGCGGCGCGTTGGTTTGAGCGCCGCCGTTTTTGGCGGTGCCGCGCTGACGAGCAAGCTCGCGTTCGATCGCGGTGGTTTTGGTTTGGCCGCGGCGAGCGGAGAGCGACAAGTGCGCGACTTTCGCAGTCAAGCGCCTGGGCCGGCGCCACAGTTTGCGATCGCCAAGAGCTCGACCGATCGCGCCGAGCTCGTGCGGCGCGCGGTCGACGCGCTCGGAGGCATGAAGCGCTTCGTGTCCCGTGGCGACATCGTCGCGATCAAACCCAACATCGGTTGGGATCGCATGCCAGTGCACGCCGCAAATACGAATCCTGAAGTGGTGGCGGAGGTCGTGCGCCTCGCGTTCGACGCGGGCGCCAAGGAGGTCATCGTCACGGACGCGTCTTGCAACGAGGCCAATCGTTGCTTTCAGCGCTCGGGTATTTGGCGCGCGACCTACGCGCTCGGCGCGACCGTGATCTTGCCGTCGGCGCACCGCTTTCGCGAGCAGCGGATGAAGGGCGACGTGCTCGACCAGTGGCCCGTGTATCAGCCGCTCGTCAACGCCGACAAAGTGATCAACGTGCCCGTGGCCAAGCATCACAATTTGTCGAAATACACGGCGGCGATGAAAAATTGGTACGGCATCCTGGGCGGTCGTCGCAACCGGCTTCATCAGAACATCGACGTCTCCATCGCGGATTTGGCGACCTTCATGCGGCCCACGCTGACGATCGTGGACGCGACGCGCGTGCTCCTCCGGAACGGTCCCCAGGGCGGCAACATCGACGACGCAAGAGACATGTACCAAGTGATCGCGAGTCTGGATCAGGTCGCCGCCGACGCCTACGGCTGCACGTTGATCGGCGAAACACCCAGCAACGTGAAGTATCTGAAGCTTGGTCACGAACGCGGCATCGGCAACATGCACTGGGAGCAAGTCCCGCACGTCGAGGTCTGACATGGAACCTCACGCGCACGGCGAGGACCTGCCGCTTCCGATTCCGTGGCTAGCGCAGAGCGGCGTGGTTTCGCCGCTCGACGCACCGAGCCTACCGCGGCCGGCGAAGATCGCCGTGGCCGCGCCGATGCCGGCACGCGGTCAGCTAGTGGCCGCCAGCGGCGCGGTGGAGGTCAACAGCGGCGGGCCGAGCAAGGCGAGCAAACCCAAGAAAATCGACCCGAAGCGGCCCGGCTCGGGCATCCCCGCGCGCAAGGTGATTCGCGTGTTGGTTTGGGTGCGACGCGTATCACAAGTCGGGTTCATCGCGTTGTTCTTGTACTTCCTCGCGCACACGGCGTTTCGTGGCACGTTCAGCGCCGCCGCGGGCGAGCCCGTGCGCATGCCGCTGCCGGTAGAGGGCTTCCTGCTCACCGATCCTTTCGTGGCAGCGATGACGTTGCTCAGCACGCACACGATCTACCGCGGGCTCGCGTGGTCGCTGGTCGTGCTCCTGCTCACGTTGGTGTTCGGGCGCGTGTTTTGCGGTTGGATTTGTCCGTTCGGTACGCTGCACCATTTCTTCGGCTGGATTTTTCCGAGCCGCTACCTGCGTGGCAACAAGCGCGTCGAATCGAACAAGACGCACTGGTGGCAAGCGGGCAAATACTATTTGATGTGGGCCTTCCTGGCTGCTGCCCTGTTCGGTAGCGCGATCGGCGGCCTGCTCGATCCGATTTGCGTCGCCGTGCGCACGATCGGCCTCGGTGTGCTGCCGGCGTTACAATACATCGGAGTGCGCTCCGCCAACGCGATCGCCGACAGCAACGTGCGCGCGCTGCAGACCGCCACGGACGGCACGCAAGACGTGCTCGCGCGCACCGTCTGGACGGCGAACCAAGGGTATTTCCACCAGACCTGGCTGATCGTTTTTTTCCTGGTCGCGGTGCTGTTCATGAACCGCTTCATCCCGCGCTTCTGGTGTCGCGCGCTCTGCCCGCTCGGCGCGTTCCTCGGCATGTTTTCTCGCTTTGCCCTGTTTGGGATGGAAAAGGATCACGCGAAGTGCACGGACTGCAATCTGTGCTTGGTCAATTGTCAGGGCGCCGATAGTCCGCAAGGCGGCGTGAAGCACCGTCAAGACGAGTGCCACATGTGCTTGAACTGCGAGAGCGCGTGCCCTGAAGACGTGATCAAGTTTCGCTTCTTACCGAAGCGCTCGAGCACCATCAGCAAACCGAGCCTCGAACGCCGCACCGTGATGGCGGCGAGCGCCGCAGGCGCGGTCTGCATCCCAGCCATGCGCATCGCGAACTGGCCCGACAAGGCCTACAGCGAGAAGGTGATTCGTCCGCCGGGCGCGGTCGAGGAGCGAGAGTTCCTGGAGCGCTGCATCCGCTGCGCAGAATGCATGAAGGTGTGTCCGAACAACGCGCTCCATCCCGCGTTCTTCGAGGCGGGCCTGGAGGGCTTGTGGACGCCGATTCTGATCCCGCGCATCGGCTACTGCGAGTTTTCGTGCGTGCTGTGCGGCCAGGTTTGCCCGACGGGAGCCATCCAGAAGATCACCGAGAAGCAAAAGATGGGCATCGGCCAGAAGCCGATTTCCATGGGCACGGCCATGTACGACCACGGCCGCTGTCTGCCGTGGGCCATGGCGACTCCCTGCATCGTGTGCGAAGAGTTCTGCCCGACTTCACCCAAGGCGATTTGGCCCGAGGAAGTCGAGGTTCCCAAGCGGGACAGCAAGTACACGAAGCAAGGCGAGCAGGCGGCGATGTTGACCATCAAGGTGCAGCGCCCGCACGTGGACCCGTCGCTTTGTGTCGGTTGCGGGGCGTGCGAGAAGGTCTGCCCGATCGTCGACAAGCCCGCGGTTTACGTGACCAACGCCGGCGAGACGCGCTCCAAGACGAACGTGATTTTGCTGGAGAATACGCGGTACGGGCAGACCTAGGCCTCGCCCGAGCGAGTCTTTTTTCGCTCTAGAGCGCAGGCGACGCGATCAAAACGTCGAACCGGCGACATTGACATGGAGCAGCTTGGTGTCTGCGCGGCGAACGGCCGTTCAGCGGTCGGACTTTGGTGTCCGACTGTGCCGAGCGACGATTGACGATAATTGGCACAACTCCCGTGGAGTCTGCGAAAATCTGAGCTAGAGATGACCTCTTGGCGCACCCGGCAAACGCCGGAAGCGTATGGCTTGTTATTTGCGTGGGGTTTGGTGGAAAAATGAGTAAGGCGTCGCAGGTTCTGGCTAAGGCTTTGGTAACGCTCGGCATCGCGCTGGGCGTCGGGGTTGCCGGCTGCGGCAGGAACGATCTGCCGACGGGTCCGTATGACGGCGTGGCGGCGACCGGGGGGATCGGCCCGGTCGGCGGCGCTGGCGGCAGCGCGGGACGAGCTGGCTTCGCTGGCGTAGCCGGCACCGGCGGGAACTCGAACTGCAACGGCAACTGCGAGGCATACGACTACTACCAGTGTCCCTCCGACTGCCCGAACGGCTACTGCGGCAACGGCCAATGCGAGGGCAACGAGACCTACCAGTGCCCGCAAGATTGCCAGACCGCCTACTGCGGCAACTATGTGTGCGAGGGCAACGAGGCGACGACTTGCCCGCAGGACTGCTGCAACAACGGCGTGTGCGACCCGTACGACTATGCGTACTGCCCGCAAGACTGCAACACGACGGTGTGCGGCAACTTGAAATGCGAGGGCAACGAAGCGACGACGTGTCCGCAGGATTGCTGCAACAACGGCGTATGCGACCCGTACGACTATTACTACTGCCCGCAAGATTGCAAAAACGGCTACTGCGGTAACTACGTGTGCGAGGGCAATGAGGCCACGACGTGTCCGCAGGACTGTTGCTACAACGGCGTGTGCGACCCGTACGACTACCTGTACTGTCCGCAGGATTGCCCCAACACGTGCGGCAACGGCGCCTGCAACGATCCTTCGGACTTCACGTACGGCTGTCCGCAAGAGTGTTGTGGTGACGGCAAGTGCAGCACGCAGGAGAGCAAGCAGAGCTGTCCGAAGGACTGCGGCGGCTGCGGCAACGGCGTGTGCGACGCTGGAGAAACGCCAAGCAATTGCCCCTCGGATTGCCATTGCGGCAACGGCTTGTGTGATGCCGGGGAAACGTCGACCAGTTGCCCACAAGACTGCAAGGCCGTCTGCGGCAACATGAAGTGCGAAACGGGCGAGGCTCAGAGCTGCCCCAAAGATTGCCCACCGCAATGTGGCGACGGCGTGTGCAATGGGATGGAGACCCACACTTCTTGTCCAAAGGATTGCCCGTCGACGCAATGTGGTGACCACGTTTGCCAGACGGCAGAGTTCCAAAGTGGGAGCTGTCCCAGCGATTGCGGCACCTGTGGTGACGGTATCTGCGATCTCACCGATTTCATTCTGTGCAACACGCAAGGGACCTCCGCGTGCTGCGCGGACTGCGGGATCGGCGCTGGCGGCTCCGGCGGCTCCAGCGGTGCATCGAGCGCGGGCGGTAGCGGCCCCATCCCGCCGCTTTAGGCTGACGGCCCGGGCGGCCGCGCTGCGCGCGGCCACCCGTCTTTCCCTCGCAAAATGTCCGCTATTGGCGGCCGTCGGAAGAACCCATAGTGACGACGAGGCGACCACGCTAAGCTCGGCGCTTCCCTCGATGTCGAGTGCCGATAGCGTTTCCTCGTTGCGCAACCGTGCGTTGCGCGTCGCCAAGTGGTTGGTCGAGAAGAACCGGCCGGATGAAGCGGTCGGGCTCCTGTGCGCGTGGGCAGCCAACGGTCCGAACGACAGCGAAGGACAGCAGCTGCTCGCCGAGGCCTTGCGCGTGGACCCTGGGGCGCGCGTTGCGCAACTCGCCTTCGAGCGCATGGAAGGCGTCGCTGGCGATCACGCAGAGCTCGGCGCGATCGTGGTGCGTTACGCTCCCGAAGAACTCGCCAAGCTAGAAGCCGAGATGCAGCGCCCGACGTTTCGTCGCGCGCAAATGGGCTTCAACAACAACATCAAGTTCCAGGACACGGTCTTTCACGTCCAAACCGAGGACTCAGGGCTCGATCAACCCCACATCATCACGCATCTTTTTGCCGATGGCGGACGCGTGATCAAGAGCCACAAGCGCTCGTACGCAGAGCAGGCGGCCCGCTCCGACGTCGCCGAATTCGTGCGCGGTCTGATGAAGTCGCAGCACCTCGAAATGGTGATGGCTCTGCGTGAAGGTCGCTTCGACAACGTGATCGCGGGTCGCGAGGTCGGCGGGATGGCAGTGCTCACGGAGCCGCCGAACGTCGACAACATTCGCAAACTTGCGAGCCAGAAGAAGCAGCGGGCAGAGGCCGGGCCAGCCTCTATTCGCACTTCCGCGCCGCCGCCGCTCGTCGCCGCGGCGCCCGCGCCGGCTCACGTCAAGGCGCCGGTGGTCCCCAAGGCTTTCTTCACGCTGCACGTGCTGCGCTCACTGACGGGTGGTCCGGAGCGCTACGATCCGCCGGGAACCGAAGCGTTGATCGGCTCGGCCGGAGCGATCACGCTCCCCGGCGAACGCTTCTGTCACCCGAAGGAAGCACGCATCAAAGTGCGCGATGAGCGGGTCTGGCTCGAGGATCTCGAGGGCGGCAATGGCGTATTTTTGCGAATCCGAACGCCCGTCGAGCTCGAGCTGGGCGACGAGTTCGTAGTCGGCGATCAACTTCTGAGGATCGAGAAGAATCCGATCCCGGACGATGGCCCCGACCCTGCGCCGACGTATTTCTATTCGTCTCCCAAGTGGCCGTCGTCATTTCGTGTGCTGCAGGTCTTCGAGGGTGGTGCCAGCGGCTGCTGTGTGGTCGCCCGGGGCAACACGCTGCAGATCGGCTCTGCGATCGGAGATCTCGTATTTCCCGACGATCCGTTGGTTGGCGAGCAGCACTGTTTGATCGAAGAGCAAGCAGGCACCGTAGTCCTGACTGATCTCGGCTCCCGAACGGGCGTGTTCGTTCGCATCCGTGGTGAACAAGAGCTCGTGCATGGGGACGAGCTTTTGATCGGGCGCACGCGGCTGGTCGTCGCGCTCGGTGAAACTCGCGCGGCCTAAGAACTCGCGCAGAGGCCCGCTTTCGGCGCCACAAAAAGCAAACGGCCAGAGGAGCTTGCGCTCGCCTGGCCGCTCGAAGGAGCCTCAGCTCACTTCTTGTCGCCACCCTTGTCGTCAGCGGACTTGGCGTCGCCGCCCTTGTCGTCAGCGGGCTTGGCGTCGTCACCCTTGGCCGCGTCGCCGGCTGCCTTGGTGGCATCCGCTGCATCGGGCTTGGCTTCGCCAGCCGAGGCTGCCGAGGCTGGATCGGGCATCGCGCCGCCGCCGCAAGCAACTGCCATCACGCACACCGGAACGAGAGCAATCAAAGAACGAATCGACATAATTGGGATCCTCCTGCCGAACCGAGTGCGGCTCGGGACGTTTGACAGACGTTCGAGTACCAAGAACCGGCTCACGACGAAACCCCGATCGCGGCAAATACTTATAAAAATCATGTAAATACAAGCAGTTACGGGCTCCGTTTCCAGGTCAGCCCATTGGCCGGATCCGATTCGAGAGCTAGGACCGTGCCGTTCTGAGCCGAAAACCCTCATAGTTGCGTCCATCCTTTCGTAGAGAGTTTTCGATCGTGCCCAGAGCAGAAAAGTCCAGTCGCCTGCGCCTGATCTCCACAGGCCGTACGGCCGACAACGAGAAGCTCCCCTTCGGGACGGCGAGCGAGGAGGAGCTCGTACGTCGCGCCCGCGAGGCGGACCTCCTGGCGTTCGAGGTCTTGTATCGCCGCCACGCGGGCTTCGCCATGAACCTCGCGGTGCGCATTCAGGGGACCGCGAGCGACGTGGAAGACGTCGTGCACGACGCATTCATTCGCGCTCACGATCGCTTGGCGGAGCTGCGGGACGACAGCGCGTTCCGGCCTTGGCTCGGTAGCATCGTCGTGCGTTTGATTCGCACGCGTTTGCGTCGGCGGCGAGTGCTCGGCGCGCTCGGGCTCACCTCACCGGATCCCGTCGAACTCGATGCGGTGGCGGCCTCGGACGCTGACCCGGAGGCTCGTGTATTGCTCGCCCAGATCTACTCACTCTTGCAAACGATGCCGGCCGATGACCGCATCGCTTGGACGCTGCGGTATGTTGAGCACCACCGGCTCGAAATGGTCGCCGCGTTGACAGCGTGTTCGCTCGCGACCGCAAAGCGTCGGATCTTGCGGGCGCAGCGTTACCTGGGTGAGCACTTCGTCGCGCCTTTTGCGGAGGCTGAAGCGTGAAGACCAGGCCGCTTCCGGAAATCCCGAGCTCCGCGCTGCGCAACCACGCTTCGAGTGCGCGTGTTCGGGCCGTTTGGCAACGCCTCGAAGCGGATCTGTCCGGTCGTCGCCCAGCTCGCCGCTCGGCGTGGGCGTGGGCACCGGCGCTCGCGCTGGCGCTCTTCGGCTCCGGCGTATTCGTCGGAGCGCGCTTCGTGCAAGCTCCGATTGTGGCGCGAGTTCAGGCCGAGCCGCCCGCTCGAGTCGAGCGGCCGTCGGCTGCTGCAGCGCCGCAGCCGACCAGCCAAACGGAGGCGAGTGCACCGCAAGACAAGACTGAACGGCGTCACGTGCGTCGTGGTCTGGCGGTCGGAGCGTTGGTGGTGGAGGCCTCCGAGCCCCAGGCCGAAAGCGCGCCGTATTCGTCGACGCCTTTCGTGCCGGCTGCACCGGCCGGGCCGCCTGAGTGGCAGCGACTGGCGGAGGCGGGTGATTTTGCCGCCGCGCGGCGCGCGCTCAGCGCACAAGGTGGCTTCGAAGCCGCCATGGCGGTTGCATCGCCGAGCGAGCTGATGAGCTTGGTCGACGTCGCGCGTGCTGCAGGTGAGCGTGAGCGCGCAACGCGGGCGCTTCAGCAAGTGCTGGCGCATCCGCAAGCCCCGGAAGCACCGCTGGCTGCCTGGACGCTCGGTAATTTGCTGGAACAGGCTGGGGACACGCAAGGCGCTGCCGATGCGTTTGCGCTCTATCGACGCTTGTCTCCCACCGGTGATTTCGCGGAAGATGCTGCGGCTCGTCAGATCGATGCGGCTCTCGCACAGGGCAATCTCGAACTCGTGAGCGAGCTCGTAGAAGACTATGCGCAAAATTTCCCTCGCGGCCGACGCCTCGCCGAATTCCGCAGAGCGACGAGCGCCCTCAGCGAGGCACACCAACACGACGGAGGAGCTTCGGCCGACGAGCTGCACGGCGATCCCGACGACGAGACGGACGATACCGCCTCCGCAGCCAGCCCAGCGCCCAGCGCCGCTCCCGCCCCTGCCAGCAAGCCGTAGCCGGATTGCGCGACGCTACTGGACGCTGCTCGCCGCGTGCGCGCTGTGTTTGCCTGCGCGTCGCGTACGGGCGGCTGACGCTGATGCGGTGGTCGAAATCGACGACTCATTGGGCGACGCGATCGACGCGCGCGCAGCGCGGCGCCTGATTCGGCTCGAGCTCGCGGACGTCGATTTGCGTCCGCCGAACGGGGCGCGACGTCCGGCGGCGTTATTTTTTCGAGTCTTGAGGAGCGGCCCTGATCTGCGAGTGGAGCTTTGGGATCGCGGTGAGTTTCATGGTGCGCGCATCATTTCGAGCACCAAGGCGGAGGGGCCCCTGGTCGCGCGGCGCGTTGCGCTGGCAGCGGCCGAGCTCGCGCGGCGCCTGCAAAAGAAGCGCCTGTCCGCGGCGGAACGCGAGCGCGCGAACGATCTACGGCGCAGCGCCGAACGTCAGCGTGAACAGGCCCTCACCGTCGAGGGCCCGTTCGCGCTGCGTACGAGCATCGAAGGCGCGAGCATCGCTAGTTTTGCTGGCACAATGGCCGGGCCGAGCGCGCGCGCCGAGCTCTCCGTGCATCGAGCGACGCGGCTCGATCTCGGTGCGGCGTGGCTGCTCGGCGCTGCGAACGATCACAGTCAGCTCGAGTGGTTCGAGCTCAGTCTTGGTCCGGCTCAGCGCTTCAAGTTGAGTGGTGGGCTCGACCTCGATCTCGGTGCGGAGGCGGCCTTCGCGGTCGCCCATTTCGGCCACGTGCGCGCGGTGGACGACATCAGCTCAGAGCGCGAGACCTGGACCGCGCGCAGCGCAGCACTCGTGCGCGTGGAGCCGAGACTGACGCGGCGCTTGCGGCTCAGCATAGGCGGCTCGTTCGGGCTCGTGCTGAGACGCATGCCCTATTTGCCGGTCGGGGCCGATCGCGAATTGCTCGGCGGCCTTTGGCTCGGGCTCGGGGTTGGGGTCGTGCTCACGCCGCCATAAAAGCCGCGCGTGTCGCTTCGCTCACGGCGGCGTGGCACCGAACAGCCTGAGCCGCGCGCTGCGGCTGAAGTTCAGCAAGCGTCCGTCAATCCTGAAAACGAGCGGTGCACTGCTTTCGTCGCGGGCGCAGCCGCGCACCTTGATCGAGATCGGGATGCCCTCGTGACTGGCCGTCAGTGTCGAGCCGGGTGGCGAGGACGCGCTCGAAGCCACCACCACGTGCTCTCCGTCGTTGTGGATGATCGCCGCGGCTCCGCCGGAGCTGAGCGTGAGCGGTACGTTCATCCTCTCCTCCCACGGCGCATGGCGGCTTGCGCTTCGCGGCTCGCGTCTTTCTCACGCAAGGCTTGGCGCTTGTCGTGTTTCTTCTTGCCGCGCGCGAGCGCGATCTCGACTTTGGCGCGGTTGCTCTTGAAGTAGCATTTGGTGACGATCAAGGTCATGCCGTCGCGCTCGACGCTCCCCTTGAGTCGGTCGAGCTGTTCGCGATGCATGAGTAGCTTGCGGGGGCGTACCTCTTCGTGGCCGAAGGCGGCGTGCTTGAGCGTGGCGATCCGCATCCCCTTGACCCAGGCCTCGCCGCGTCGATCGACGTCGACCCACGCCTCGACCAAGTTCGCTGGTCCTTCGCGCAATGCTCGCACTTCGCTGCCGATCAGGACCAAGCCCGCCTCGAGCGTCTCTTCGACGTCGTAGTCGAAGTACGCCCGGCGATTCTTGGAAACGAGCTTGTCACCGCTCGGCTGCTTCGCCTGCTTTTGCGCCTGAGCCATCGGGGCGAGCACTATGGCGCGCGGCGCCCGGGAAGCAACCGGGCTCTGCGGGTTGACGGGGCGAAGCGCGAATTCCCTCATCCGCTGGGTGCGTGCGAGCCCGGCTCGGTTTTTGAAGTAAGCTACGACAAGCTTGTTCCGATTAAGCCGCTACGCGCTCGCGCTGTGCGCGCTGGCATGTGCTTCGCGCGTAGCCCAACCGTCGCTGGTCGTGGCGTCCGGCGGGGCGTCGAGTTCGCTACTCGCGTTGCCGGGCGTCTGGACGGACGAGCGCGGGGTTTCGACGCGGCTGGCAGACTTTCGGGGCCAGCCCCTGATTTTGACGATGTTTTATCGCTCCTGCCAGACACGCTGCCCGCTCACGATCAGTCGACTCGAGCAGGTTGCCCGCGCGCTCGAGCGTCGTCAGGTCTCGGCTAGTTTCGTGCTGGTCACGCTGGACCCGAGAAACGACACCGTGGCTCGCCTGGCCGAGTTCAAAGCCGATCACAAGTTCCCCGAGTCTTGGCATTTACTCCGCGGTGACGAAGTCGAAACCCGCGCGCTGGCAAAAAAGCTCGGACTGCGCGTGGCATACGACGACGCGCATATCGATCACGACGTGAAGGTCGTTTGCTACGACTCGCAAGGGCGGCTCGCGCTGGCTTTTTCGGATTGGCACTTCGACGAAAATCAGCTGCTCACGTTGCGCTGAAGACGAGAGTTCACTCGCCGACGGTGACGACGCGCGCTTCGCTCGGAATCGGCAAACCGGCCGCCGCAACGCACACGGCGCCAGCGTGACTTCTGGCCAAGGCAAGGCAATCCTGCGAGGACTTGAGCACCGTCGGTCGACGCATCTCGCCTTTGAAAACCTGCTCCTGAATGCGACCAATCAGATCGCGGATCGAGGTGTCGAACAGGGCGGCCAAATACTGCGTTTCCGGGGCGTCACTCGGGATCAGACCGACCTGAATCACGGCGCCGTTTTCCCACTGCTTTTTACCGCCTGTAAACGCTTTCTTCAGATCAGCGCGCGTGATGCTCGTGATCGGATTGGTTGCGTTCACGAGCAACAAAAAGCTACCGGCGCGCGCGGGCGTTTCAAGGCCGCTGATGGCGGCGGCGAGCGCGAGCGAAGCGACGAACGATTGAAGCTTGTGAACGCGTCCCCCGCGGCTGTCTCGTAGCGTGTTCATCAGAAGCCGAACGCGGCCTTGACGGTCGCGCTCTCCTGGTGAAAGGCATCCATGCTGAGCCGCCCCGCTTCGAGCTTGAGCGCCAGCTGGGGCATCGGTTGCCAGCGCACGCCGACGCGCGCGTCGAACAGCCGTTCGGTGTTGAGATAGGGTGAGGCGGGATCCGCTTCAGTCGGGCGCTCGAATGGGTCCTGGTAGACGGGGTCACCGTGCCGCGGAAATTGAATCAGCTCGAACCGCGTATACGGAGTCACCTCACCAATTGCGTAGCCGAGCTCCGCGAAGCCGCCGCGCGTGCGGAAGGCGCTGACGCCGCTCGGCTTGTGCTCAATGATGTAGGCTTCGAGCAGGATGTGAAAATCGTGCTCCATGTAGACCGCGTGCGCCCCGCCGATTAGCTCGTCGAGCTTGGGGCGCCCAGGGTCGATGGCTGTGCTCGATGGCCGGGCGGGTACGACGTCGTGCAAGCCGTTGACACCGAGGGTCAGTCCGTCGATGGGCATCCAACGCAAGCGAAGATTGACGAGCTTGTCGTCTTTTTCGGCGTGATCGACGGCGACCGCGGTGAAATCCGAGAGTCGACCGTTGCCGGTCTCGAGGTCGTAACGGAATGACCCGATGCTCGAGGTATCGAAGGTGCCGTCGATGCCCACGCCCACGAGATGCGCGCCGATCAAGCCGCCGTCGTCTTCGAAATTGACTGCGTAGGGACGGCCGGTCGTGAGCTCGAACAAGTTACCATGATGGTACGCGTCGTTGTAATAGCCGAACGCCGTGTGTGTGCGCCCAGCGCGCACTCGCAACCAGTTGCTGAACAAATACGAGATCTGCAGCCTCTCGATATCTACGCTAAATTCATTTTCATCTCCCGACTCGAAGAACACTTCGCTCAAAAAGCTCAGCTTTCCAACGTCGGCGGTCGGGAATAGGTCGATGTGCGCGGCGGCGAATGAATTGTGGACCTGCGCGTGGTCCCTCACTTGGAATTGAGTGTCGCCGTAGATCCGCAAATTGATGGAGCTGTCGTCACTTGGCGCGTCGAAGGTTGGCGCGGGAGGAAATGGATCGCTCGTCGGCGGCGCGGTCGCTGAGGTCGCAAGGGGAGGCGCCGCAGTCGTGGCCGTCGCGGCCGGATCGGGTGATGGACTCGCGTTGCTTGCGGCAGCGGTCGCCGCGCTGGTTGATGGCGCAGACGGAGCTTGCACCGGAGCGGCCGCAGGTACGACGGCTGCTGCCGGGCCCGGCGCAGGGTTCGGCGCTGGTGTAGGAGCGGCCGCTGCGTGCGCGGAAATGGGCAGCAAGAAGAGCGTGAATGTCGCCAGGAGCCGGGGCGATCGCAGCATAAACACAGGAAGGTAGCACGCTCCGTCCCCGAACTAACACTACAAGTTTCACGGAACTGCTACACGACGGGCACGCGGCGGTAGCCCGGCGTGGAGCCGCATCGTCTACGGAGAGACAAATGCGGCCGTCCAGAACTGCGCGAATCTTCCCGAGCGCCTGCAGGCTCGGCTTGCTTGCACTCGCCACGCTCGTTTTCACGGGTTGCTCCCAGAATGACCCGAGCGTCGTGCGCAATTTCGAGCTCGACCGCTTTCAGGGTCATTGGTTCGAGATCGCGCGTATCGCTCGTGACTACGACTCGCTGTGCTCGGACACGACTGCTGACTACAGGCAGACCGGGCCGTCCGAACTCGACATGCAATACCGCTGCGCGTTGCCGGGTGGGACGACCCAGGAGTTTCACGCGACCGCACGCGCTGACGATCCGAGCGTACCGGCGAAGCTCACGATGCAGCTCGGCGCGGATGCTGGTGGATATTGGGTGCTCGACGTGGACCAAGGCTACGACTATGTGCTCGTCGGCCAACCGTCGCGAACGATGCTTTGGATCTTGTCGCGCGCGAGCACGCTCGCCCCCGCGATCTATCAGCACGCGCTCTCGGTCGCGACGCAGCAGGGCTTCGACACGAGTCAGTTGAGTAAGACACCCCAATCTGCCACAAGTCCCTGACTTTCGAAGATTGCGGTGTTTACGTGTGGGCGTGAGCCGGCGCGTTTTTGCCGGCTGAGCGTGCCCGTAGTACGTGCGAGTCCATGCGACGCTGGCTCAGGCGAATAGCGATCGGTCTTGGGCTCGTGCTGGCCATCTTGGGTGCGCTCGCGTGGTACCTCGCAGGGCTGCCATGGCGCAATCGCTGCGCGGTGCCGGGAGGCCTGGTTGCGCGTGCGCCGCATGCGAATTCGGCGGTCGCCACGAGCCAGCCGCTCGCGACAGAAGCCGCTGCCGCGGTGCTCCGTGACGGCGGGAGCGCGGTCGACGCCGCGATTGCGGCCGCACTGATGCTCGGCGTCGTCGAGCCCGG
Organism: Polyangiaceae bacterium; assembly: GCA_036496745.1. GTDB lineage: Bacteria > Myxococcota_A > Polyangia > Polyangiales > Polyangiaceae > PMG-095. The sequence continues at coordinate 24,036 of DASXKQ010000268.1, read as the reverse complement.
GAACTCCGGCCTCGGCGGCGGCGGCTTCGCACTCATTCACGACCCGGCCGCAGACAAAGACGTAGCGATCGATTTTCGCGAGCGCGCGCCGCTCGGACTCGACAAATCGGCGCTCGACGCGACGCTAAAAAAGGATCCCCTGGCGCTGCGCAACGGCCCTTCGTCTGTTGCGGTGCCGGCGGAGTGGGCGGGGTTGCTCGAGCTGCATCGGCGCTGGGGGCGCCTACCTCTTTCACGCCTCGCGCGACCGGCGATTGCTGCTGCCCGGGCCGGCGTGCCGATCGACAAAGAGTACACGGCGCGCTGCTGGGTTCGCATTGCACAGCTGCGTGCGGATCCCGAGGCGCGCGCGACGTACCTCGCGGGCGGCCTCTGTCCGTTGCCCGGTTGGACGCTGCGTGAGCCGGCACTCGCCGACACACTGACCGCGCTCAGCGACGATCAGCAGCCCGTGAGCTGGGAAGAGCGCGTGGGGCGCAAGTTAGTCGCGTTCATGGCAGGCAAGCAGAGCGGCATCAGCGCGCGCGATCTAGAGGGACCGCGCGTGGCGGAGCGCCCAGTGGTGACGGGCTCTTTTCTCGGTAGGCGTATCGTGAGCATGGGGCCGCCGTCGTCTGGCGGCATCGTGCTGATCGGCATGCTCGAGAGCTACGAGCGGATGCGTAAGCGTCTTCCGAAGGCCAACCCCTTGCACGTGTGGGTCGAAGCGTCGCGCCTCGCGTTCTACGACCGCGCGACGCTGCTCGGCGATCCGGATTTCGTGACGGTGCCCAGCGAGCGCTTGCTGTCGGCACAGTACGCAGACGCGCAGGCCGCCCGCGCGCTCGAGCAAGCCGAGGTCGCTTTGCCGAACGACGCCTCACCACGCGAAAGCATGCACACGACACACTTGTCGATTGTCGACAAGAGCGGGCTCGCTATCGCGCTCACTCAGACGATCAACGTCCCGTTCGGCTCCGGTCTGGTCGTGCCGGGCACCGGCGTGCTCTTGAACGACGAGATGGACGATTTTTACGCCGCCGGACCGAACGCGTTTGGCTTGCTCGGCAATGAATTGAACGCACCAGCTCCCGGCAAGCGGCCCCTGTCGAGCATGAGCCCCACGTTCGTGTTCGATGGATCGGAGCTCGTGCTGGTGCTCGGTTCACCGGGCGGCAGCAATATCCCGACTGCGGTCGCGTGGGTGATTCGCGCGATGATCGAGGGGCACCTGAGTGCGGAGGATGCGATTCGCTCGCCACGGATTCACCACCAATGGCAGCCGCCCGTGTTGCAGGTCGAGCCGCGCTTCGATCGGGCGAGCTTGCCGCCGGACCTCGCGCGGATCGCCAAGAAACCGCAGTTTCCGGTGGGTCGCGTGCAGCTGTTGTCGCGCGACGCTCAGGGCTGGCAAGGCGTCTCCGATTGCCGCGATCAGGGTGAGCCTTGGGCCGCCGCCCTTTGAGCCCTAGACTCGGCCCATGACACGCGCGAAGAAGGTGTGGCTTTCGATCGGGTTTACTCTACTGCTGCTGGCAGGGGCGGGCTCGTTCGTGCCTCGCATGCTGTGGGGCGATCACGCGGACTACTCGCAGGTCGTTTCGATCAAGACGAGCCACGAGTACCAAGATCCGACGCTGCTGACGAAAGCGTGGGCTCTGCCCGTGGCGTCGCTCTACAAGGCCGAGCTCGACTACCAACAAAACGGTAGCTTCTGCGGGCCGACGAGCCTCGTAGACGTGCTGCACTCCCTGCACGAACCCGGCGAGCAGAGCACGATTCTCGAGGGCACCGGGGTATCGACGGTGGGCGGCGTGCTGCTCGGCGGGCTCACGCTCGACAAGCTCGCCGAGATCGCGCAGAAAAAGCTCGGCAAGCGCGTGACCGTGCTGCGCGATCTGGATCTAGCCGCATTTCGCGAGCAGCTCCGGCAGAGCAACGATCCGGCGCGCCGCTACGTGATCAATTTCACGCGCGGTCCGCTGTTTGCCACGGGCGGCGGGCATCACTCGCCGATCGCTGGCTACTTGGTCGACGAAGACCTGGTTTTCGTGCTCGACGTGAACAAGAAATACGGGCCCTGGCTGGTCAAATCCGAACGGCTGTACCAGGCGATGAACACCGTCGACCGGAGTGCTAAGAAAAAGCGCGGGCTCTTGTTGATTGAGTAACTTTCGCAGCCGCTCGCGCAGTTCATCCCCCCAAAGTCATGCTCTCGACGCGCCTTGAAGGCGCCGCCACTCACAACCTGAAAGAGCTCGACCTGACGCTCGCGTCGGGTCAGATCGTCGTCGTCACGGGCGTCTCGGGCGCTGGCAAGAGCAGCCTGGCGATCGACACGCTGTACGCGGAGGGTCAGCGTCGCTTCGTCGAGAGCTTCAGTCCCTATGCGCGCCAGTTCCTGGAGCGCCTCGAGCGGCCGGCCATGAAACGCCTCGAGCCGGTGCCCGCGGGCATCGCGGTTGACCGACGCGCGCCGATCAAGAGTTCGCGCTCGACGGTCGCCACGATGGCCGACCTCGAGCCGTACCTCGCCGCGCTCTTCCTGCGCGAAGCGCGACCCGTTTGCCCGAAGCACGGTGTGCCCGGTCGCATGCTCGACGTTGCGGAGGCCGCCCGGCTGGCGTCGCTCGAGCTCGGCAAGGGTCGCGGCGTTTTGACGTATCCGCTGCGCGTGGCGGGGGCCGAGGCCTACCTCGAGGTGCGCGAAGCGCTGTTGCGTGACGGCTATCGGCGTCTGTTGCTCGAGGGCAAGGTCGAAAATATCGACGCGCTGAAGCCCTCACTCGCGCTCAAAAGTGGTGAGCTCGCGGTGGTCGTTGATCGGCTGAGTAACGGCGAGGACGCCGCGCGCATCGCGCAAGGCATCGAAGCGGCGTGGCAGCGCTCGGGCGGCGTGGCCATGGTGCAGCGCGACGACGTGTCGCTCGAGCTCAAGCGCGGCCTCTGCTGTCCGGAGTGCGGGCTCGCGCTGGACGAGGCGCGGCCCGGCCTGTTCTCGTACGAGTCACCGCTCGGAGCGTGCCCAGAGTGTCGCGGCTTCGGGCGCACGCTAGGCGTCGATTTGAGCAAGGTCATCCCGGACGCATCGCGCAGCTTGGAACAAGGTGCGATTCGTCCTTGGCGCGGCAAGTCCACCAAGTGGGAGCGCGCCGAGTTAGCCAAGATGTGTAAGCGCAACCGCGTGCCAATCGACGTGCCGTGGAGCGCGCTCAGTGCGGCAGCGCAGCGCGTGGTGCTCGACGGGGACGGAAGCTGGCACAAGCACCTTTTTCCCGGTGTCCGCGGCTGGTTCAAGTGGCTGGAAACCAAGACGTACAAGATGCACGTGCGCGTGCTGCTCGCGCGCTACCGATCCTACGACGAATGCGTTGCTTGCGGCGGCAAGCGGCTGAACGAGAAAGCGCTCAGCTACCAGATTGACGGCCTCAACCTGGCGGATTTTCACGCGCTCGAGATCGGCGAGGCGCGCCGGCGAGCGGCCTCGCTCGAGCCACGGAGCGCGCAGGGAGATCTGGCGCGGCGGGAGCTCGCGCAGCGCCTCGAGTATCTCGAGCGAGTCGGCCTCGGCTACCTCACGCTGTCGCGCCAGGCACGCACTCTCTCCGGCGGAGAAGCGCAACGTGTGACGCTTACCGCGGCGCTCGGGACATCACTGTGCGGCGCGCTGTTCGTACTCGACGAGCCCACGGTCGGCCTACACCCGAGCGACGTCGAGCCGCTGCTCGGTCTCTTGCGCGAGCTGGCCGAGCGCGACAACACCGTGCTCGTGGTGGAGCACGATCCGCTCTTGATCCGCGGTGCCGATCGCGTGATCGAGCTCGGCCCGGGCGCGGGCGCCGAGGGAGGCCAGATCGTGCGCGACGCGCCGCCGAGCGCGTTTTCCCGGCCAGATACCGCTACAGGCCGCGCGCTCGCTGGGCTCAAACAGACCGATCGCGCCCGCCGCACGCCGCGCGGCTTTCTCGAGGTGCAAGGCGCCACCGCAAATAATCTGCGCGACGTGGACGTGAAAATCCCGCTCGGCGTGTTGTGCGCAGTCACGGGGCCGAGTGGTTCCGGCAAGAGCACGCTGGCGGTGGACATCGTGTACCGCGCGCTCGCGCGAAAGTTCGGTGATTTCGACGTCGAGCTCCCCGGCGCGCATCGCTCGCTCACTGGAGCGGAGTGGATCAAATCCGTTACACTGGTCGATCAATCGCCGCTCGGGCGCACTTCGCGCGGCAACGCCGCCACCTATACCAAGGCGTGGGATCAGGTACGCGCGCTCTACGCCAAGGAGCCGCAAGCGTCCGCGCTCGGGCTGAGCGCCGCGCATTTTTCGTTCAACGTCGAGGGCGGGCGCTGCGATGCGTGCTCGGGCGAGGGCTTCGATACGGTCGAGATGCAATTTCTGGCCGACGTGCGCTTGGTCTGTCCGGTCTGCCGTGGTCGTCGCTTCAAGGAGCACGTGCTCACGGTTTCGCGAGCCGGAGCGAGCATCGCGGACGTTTTGGAAATGACCATCGATCGCGCGCTCCAGCACTTCGCCGAGGCCCCCGCCATTTTGCGGGCGCTTGGCCCAGCGGCGCGGCTCGGGCTCGGGTACCTCCGTCTGGGGCAGCCGCTGTCGACTCTTTCTGGCGGCGAAGCGCAGCGTTTGAAGCTCACGCGGGCGCTCGGCAGCGAACAGCAGGGAGCGCTCTTCATTTTGGATGAACCGAGCGCGGGGCTGCATGCCGACGAGGTCGCGCGTCTGCTCTTTGCGTTCGATCGCATCATCGATTCCGGAGGAAGCGTGATCGCCGTCGAGCACGATCTCGACGTGATCGGCAACGCGGACTACGTGCTCGATCTGGGCCCGGATGCGGGCGCGCGCGGCGGACAGCTCGTCGGCGCAGGCACCCCCGAGGAGATCGCGCGCCAGGTTCAAACGCGCACGGGCCGTTGTCTGGCTCGTCATTTTGCGGCAGGCGCTGGAGCGGGGAGCGAGCTCGGGTCGCAGCCACGCGCGGCAGCCGCCCGAACGAACGGCGCACCACGCTCCGTAGCCGCGCCGGAGGTCCCATCCGTGCTGGAAGTGACGCGTGCCCGTGAGCACAACTTGCACGACGTTTCGGTCAAGATTCCGCACGGTGCGCTGACGGTGGTGACCGGCCCGAGCGGTTCGGGCAAGAGCACGCTCGCCTTCGACGTCGTGTTCGCGGAGGGACAGCGGCGCTTCCTCGAGACTCTGACGCCCTATGCCCGCCAGTTCTTGCCGACGATGCCGCGCCCCGACGTCGATCGAGTCAGCGGCGTGCCGCCGTCGATCGCGCTCGAACAGCGTACGGCTCGAGCCGGAGGAAAGTCGACGGTCGCGACGGTCACGGAAGTCGCGCACTATCTGCGCCTGCTGTACGCCAAGCTGGGCGTCGCGCATTGCCCCGATCACGATCATCCGATCGCTCGTCAGAGTTCGCAGAACATCCTCGACATCATTCGCAAGACGCGCGGCAAAGTGACGCTGCTCGCGCCCGTCGTCGAGGCGCGTAAGGGCACCTATCTCGACGTCTTTGCTGCAGCAGCGCGGGCGGGCATCCGGCACGCGTTCGCCGATGGAAAACTAGTCTCCACCGACGATCCACCGCGTCTGGTGCGCAGTCGCGAGCACACGATCGAGCTCGTGATCGCGCCGGACGTGCTCGGCAGCAACGTCGCCGAGGCGGATCTCGATCGCGCGCTACGTTGGGGCAGCGGCGCCGTCACGCTGCGCGCTGGCGGACGCGATCGTCTGCTTTCGACGATCAAGGCTTGTCCGGAGTGCGGCTTTTCCGTGCCGGAGCTCGATCCGCGCTGGTTCTCGTTCGCGACCAAGCAGGGGCGCTGCGAGACGTGCGAAGGCAACGGCGTGATCGAGCCGGCGAAACTACGCGGTCGGCGCAGCAAGAACGCGCCGGCGCCGCGGCCGCGTGTGTGCCCGGATTGCGGCGGTGCTCGCTTGGCGCCGATCCCGCGGGCCGTGCGGCTCGCTGGCGAGCGCTACCATGAGCTCGTTCATCATTCGGTCGAACGCAACGTCGAGCGCGTGCGGGGTCTGCATTTCACGGGCGATCAAGCGCTGCTCGCGGCCCCCATTTTGTTCGAGCTCAAGCGTCGACTCGTTTTTCTCTCCAACGTCGGCCTCGGCTATCTCTCGCTCGACCGCGAGGCGTTCACGCTGTCCGGTGGCGAGATGCAGCGGCTCCGCCTGGCCGCACAGCTCGGCGCTGGGCTGACGGGCGCGCTGTACGTGCTCGACGAGCCTACGATCGGCCTGCATCCCCGCGATACGCGTCGCTTGCTCGACAACTTGAAGAGTCTGGTCGCGCTCGGTTCGACGGTGCTGGTCGTAGAGCATGACGCAGATACCATTCGGGCTGCCGATCATCTGATCGATCTCGGGCCGGGTGGCGGCTCGCGCGGCGGCCGAGTGATGGCGGAAGGGACTCCGGCGAGCGTGCTCAGCGTCGCTGAGTCACCGACGGGCCGTGCGCTCAAACAAGCTCCCGAGCTGCGCGTGCCCGTCGCGATCGCCCGCGAGCAGCGCGAAATTGTCCTCTCGGGTGCCAGCGCTCACAACTTGAAGAACGTCGAGCTACGCGTGCCGCTCGGCTGTTTTACCGTCGTCGCGGGCGTCAGTGGCTCGGGCAAGAGCACGCTCGTGCGTCAGGTCTTGCTGCCCGCGCTGCGCGAGAAGCTCGGGCTCGTGACGGAGCCGCCGGGGACGTACGGTACGCTCTCGGGTCAGGCCGGGCTCGAACGCGCCGTGGCGGTGGACCAGTCGCCGATTGGACGCACGCCTCGCTCGGTGCCCGCGACGTTCCTCGGAATCTGGGACACGATTCGCAAGTTGTTTGCTGCCACGAACGAAGCGAAAATGGCGGGCTATGCGGCGGGGCGCTTCTCGTTCAACAGCAAGGGTGGCGGGCAATGTCCGAGCTGCGAAGGACAGGGCGTCATCACTCATGAGATGAGCTTTTTGCCGGACGTCGTCGCGGCGTGTCCGACCTGCGGAGGTGCCCGTTTCGAGCCGCAAACGCTGGCGGTGCGCTTCCTCGGACATTCGATCGGCGACGTGCTCAAGCTCACCGCAGAGCAGGCCAGCGAAGTATTCCGCAATCACCCGAGCGTTGCCGCGTCGCTCGCGACGCTCACGGATCTAGGCGCCGGTTACATCACGCTCGGGCAGGGTTCGCACACCCTTTCAGGCGGTGAAGCGCAGCGCTTGAAGCTCGCGGCGGAACTCACGGCCAGCAAGCGCCACGGCAAGACGCTGTACGTGCTCGACGAACCGACGACGGGGCTGCACATCGCCGACGTCTCCAAACTCATGCTCGTGCTCGGGCGACTCGTCGAGCGCGGTGACACACTGGTCGTGATCGAGCATCACCCACAGGTCATTGCGGGAGCAGATTGGTTGGTCGAGCTTGGGCCGGAAGGCGGCGCCCAGGGTGGGCGCATCGTGGCTGCGGGTGCGCCTGCGAAAGTCGCCCGAGGAAAGACGGCGACGGCGGCGGTTGTTCGGGACTGCTTGCAGAACTAACGCTGGCGCTCGCGCCGGGCGGGCAATCGGTGTTTTCGCTCTCGGCAAGTCCGTAGGCGGCGAGCCCGCCAATCAACAGGGATCCCCCGAGGATCTTGGCGAGTAAGCGAAGTTCTGGACTCACGAGCGTTCGACGAACGATCGCGCCAGGATCCGACGCTGCTCGCTTGGATGCCGTGGCTCTGTTGCGAAAAGCCACGTCGCAATTGGAGATTCTCGGGTTCCATCAGCACTGTCTGCGAGCTTGCAGACGCCTTACGGCGGTCCTAAAGACGAGTGAATGAGCATCTATCAAGAGACGGTGCGCTCTCTCAACGGCGAGCCCAAGCGGCTCTCCGAGTACGCCGGCAAAGTGACGCTGATTGTGAATGTAGCGAGCGAGTGCGGTTTCACGCCGCAATACGCGGGCCTACAGAAGCTGCATGAGTCGCTGTCGTCGCGCGGTTTTTCTGTGCTCGGTTTTCCCAGCAACGAGTTTGGTGGGCAAGAGCCGGGAACGCCCGAGCAGATTCGCGCCTTTTGTGACTCGCGCTACCATGTCACCTTTCCGCTGTTCGAAAAGATCCACACGAAAAAAGGCGCCGAGCAGTCTCCCGTGTACAAGGCACTCGGTGATGCGGCCGGTAAGCTTCCTGGCTGGAATTTCGGCAAGTATTTGGTGGGCCGCGACGGTGCCCTGCGCGCGTTTTTCGAGCCCGACGTGACTCCGAGCGATCCGAAGCTCCTCTCGGCGATTGAGAGCGCACTCGCCGAAAAGGCGTGAGTTCAGCCGCGCGTTGGATCCGCGGCTGTTTCTTCGGCGCGCGCTTGCAGGCGCGCACTGAGCTCCAGGTGCGCAGGCGAGCGCAGGGCCGCGAGCTCTGGGCGAACGAGCGGCGTGCGCGCGTAGCGTGTCGTGAACTCCGTGACGCGCCGGTTCGCTTCGACGAGTGACGTCTCGCTGATCGTCCCGCCGCGTGCGCCGCGCGCGATCGAATCGATCGCGCGGTGGGCGAGCTCGGCCGTATGACAGCACAAGAACTGATCCACGCCAGCCTCGAGGCCGTGCGTGACCAGCTCTTCCACGCCAAAGTGATCGGCGATCGCCCGCATCTCGATGTCGTCGCTGACCACCAAGCCCTGATAGCCCATGGTACCGCGCAATAATTCGCGAAGGACGCGCCGGCTCATCGTGGCGGGTCGCTCTGCATCGAGCGCTTCGAAGATCACGTGCGCGGTCATCAGGGCGGGGATACCGGCCGCGATCGCCGCGCGAAACGGCAGGAGCTCGAGCGCCTCGAGCCGGCTGAGCGCGTGCGGCAAGCGCGGTAGCGTGTGATGTGAGTCTTGCAACGTGTCGCCGTGACCGGGGAAATGCTTGCCGCAAGCTGCGACACCCGCGCTCGCCAGTCCCGCGGCGAAAGCGACGCCGAGTGCGCTGACGCGGGCCGCGTCGCGGCTGAAGGCACGAGCGCCAATCACGGGGTTGCTCGCGTTCGTGTCGACGTCGAGCACCGGCGCGAAGTCCATGTCGACGCCGACCGCGCGGAGCTCGCGGCCGATCAGGGCGCCGACGTCGTGCGCTACGCTCGGGTCGTCGCTTGCACCAATCACGCGCGCGGACGGGATGGGCGTGAATCCCTGACGCAGTCGAGCGACCTGACCGCCCTCTTGGTCGACGGCAATCAGCAACGGGCGCGCCGCAGTTCGCTTGATGTCGGCGCAGAGCGCCGCAACGTCTTCGGCGCTGCCCACGTTGCGAGAAAATAGAATCACGCCTCCTACGCCGCGGTCGAGGAGCGCGCGCAGGTCCGGGTTCACGCTCTTGCCGTGAAAACCCACCACCAGCAAGCGCGCGGAGCTGCTCTCGAGATCGGTCATGCGAGCCTGGTCATTTGTCGCACAGCCTGCGATTTCCGCAAAATTAGCCGAAATTTAGGCTGCTTCTCGCGCCGGTCTCGAGATCTGGCAGAGTCGTGCCCGCGCTTCGCGATGATACTCGGTTCGCCCCGTCGCTCGCTCGCCGTACTGGCGGTGCTCGGCTGCATGTTGGCCGCGGCCTGGCTGTTCGCTGCCCGCGGACGACTGCGGATCGCGCCGACGGCGAGGGCAGATTCACTCGAGGCAGACGAGATCCGTCGAGCCCGCGAACGCCTTCACGCCTACGAGGAGCAGCGTCGTAGCAAGACGGACTTCGCGTCGATACCGCCGGCCAACCTGACTCACGGCGCGGATCCGTATGCGCTGGCTCGGCTCGACGCTGAGCACCTGGTTGGCGTGCTGCGCGGGGCATCCAAGCTAGTGGTGCTCGACCGACGTCTGCATGAGCTGGCTCGCGCGGACTCTCCGCTGTCCGGTGCGAGCGTCGTCATCGCGGACGACGGCGAGATCGACGTCGCCGGGGAGGGTTCGCCACGCATCTTTCGCTATCGGTTCGACGGCGGTGTTCTCACCCGGCTCGCAGATTGGCTGGTACCGGCGGTGGTCGGCGTCCGCGCGCTCGCGCTCGGTCCGCGCGGCACCGTGTACGTGCTCGACGTACGGGACGGCGAGCTGCTCACACTGCGCGCGCGAGCTGGTCACGAGCTCCTCGAAGGCGGACGACGCTTCGCAGGACACGGACCGATCGCGCTTCGGCGCGTCGAGAGTTCACTGCTCGTCAATCTGCTGCTCGACCATGCGCTCGTCATCTACGACTTGGATGAACGCGGTGAGATCTCCGCCGAGCGCGCCCGCATCGTTCACGACGGGCCGATCTGGGGCTTTGATGTTGCGCCATTCGGGCGAAGCCTGGTGATCGCCGCGGGCGGCGTCGAAAATCACCCGCTCGAGCGTCGCGATGGCTCGTTCGGTTTCATCGATTCGTTTGCCTTCACCTACCTCGTTGCGCCGGACGGCGGACTCGAGCTTGTGCGCGAGGACAACCTGTCGGCGCTGTCCGTCGTCACGCCCAAGGCCTTGAGCATCAACCTCGATTCCGCGGGGCACACAGATTTGTTCGTGAGTGGATACGGCAGCGCTCGCGCGACGACCTTGAGCTTCGATCTTCAGGGCGGGCGCGCGCTCGACGTCCGTAGCGAAAATATGCTGCCCGGCACGGCTCAAATGCTGGCCCTCGGAGACGGCTCATTCGCGTTCAGCGACCCGCTGCTCGACGCCTGGGTATTGCGTGAAACGACCGATCGCGCGCCAACCACCCAGCTCGTGCCCGTGCACGATGACGCCGCGCCTGCCAGCTCGAACGAAGAGCTGCTGGGCGAGGCGCTATTTTTCACGACGCTGATGGCGCCTCACAACTCGTCCGAGGGGCGCGCGAGTCGCTTCACGTGCGAGACCTGTCACTTCGAGGGCGAGATAGACGGCCGGATTCACAACACGGGGCGTGGCGACGTGCGCGTGGCGACCAAGCCGCTACGTGGCCTCTTCAACAATCGCCCGCATTTCTCGCGCGCGTTCGATCGTGACCTCACGACGGTCGTGTTCAACGAGTTTCGGGTGGCGGGTAAAGGCAGTGGGACCGATCCCTGGTTTTCGGTTCGCCAGAGCGAGTTTCCGTGGCTCACGGAGCTCGGAGTGCAGGACACCGAGGTCGGGCCTGAGGCCCTGCGGCACGCACTGCTGACGTTCTTGATGGGTTTTTCTCACCTGCAGAACCCTAGCGCACTCGGTCGTAGCGCATTCACGGTGGACGAGCGACGCGGCGCGGAGGTGTTTCGCGACGCATGCACACGCTGCCACGCGGCTCGTTTGTCTACGGACGATGAGGCGAGCACAGTGCCGTTCGAGCGTTGGGAAGCGGCCTTGTTCAGCGCGGCGAGTCCGATTGTCTGGGCGAGCGCGGAGTATCGGAAAGTCGGGGTAGTCCCGTACGTGTGTGAGCTCGGCACGCGCACGCCGTCCCTCCGGCGCGTGGTCCGCAAATGGCCCCACTTCACGAACGGCTCGGCCAAGACGCTGAGCGACTTGCTTGCGCGCGCGCGCTTCGACACGACGCGCTTCTGGCATGACGCGGCACCCACGGAGGCGGGCTTGCGTTCCCTGAGCGCTGACGAACAGCGTGCCCTGGTCGCGTTTTTGGGCTTGCTCTGATCCGACTCGAGTCGCGCTCGTTAGTGCGCTTGCGCCGAATTCGGGGCCGCGTCAGTCACAGGATCGACTGCGGCGATCACCGCTACTTGAATTTCGAGCCGCCTTGCCGGTGTGATCGGAGAGCCGTCGAACTCGACAATGTGAAAGCGATCATAGACGCGAGTGCCGGTGGTCCTCACTTGCGAGCCTACGATCTGAACGCGTTGGCCGAACAGTGCCTGCGACAGGGCGAGCAGCAGACCCGAGCGATCGCCTGTTTCGACCTCGAGCGTGCTGAACACGCCGTCGGCGCCTTCGATGAAGCGCACAACGGTCTCACTGGCCGCGGGCGTTGCGGTGGGACGATTGCTCTGATCCCCGCGCTTGCGCTCGAGCCTGCCATCGAGCAGCCCGATCAGCGCTTGCCGGAGCTCCACTATCTGTTCCTTGCTGACGCGCAAAGCGCGCTTGGCGGGGTCGTCGTGCCTGACCCAAAACACATCTACGGCTTCCGCTGGGCGGCCCGGCGCGGTGCGCGTGTAGGCCTCGGCCTCGATCACGTCCAGACCACACAACACGAGCGCCGCGCTGATCGTGGCGAGCAGACCGGGCCGGTCGTCGGCGACGACGCAAATCGGCGAGCCGGGCACGCGATTCGAAAAGAAGAGCCCGACGTTGGCCGACGCGGACTCGCGGTCGCGCGAGATACGCGCGTGCGCTGCGATCGCCGTCACGTCGAAATTCTTGCGGTAGCTTTCGGGCAGCGAAGCCGCAAATGCGCTCACGTCGTCAGTCATGGGGTCAGGTCCTCAGAATACGATCGAGAGAAGACATACGGCTTTCTCGCGCGTTTCCAAACCGTGACTCGCTCATTTTCCGCCGTCGCCCGCCAGCTTGGGCGGCGTCAGGCCTGGAATGATCGGAAACCCCGGCGGAAACGCGGTTGGGAATGCGGTGGGCAGGGACGTGGGTAGCGCCGGAAACGTACTGGGCAACGGCGGAAATGTGCTCGGCAATGGAAACGGGAACGTGACACCGGTGCCGGCGTCACGCGGCGCGCCGGCGTCTTTGGCGGAAGCGCCCCCGTCCGCTCGTGGAGCGATAGGAACGCCCGGCGTCGTCGGTCGATTCGGCGCGATCGGGGGCGGCAGGCCAGGCGCCACCGGCGGAGTGGGAGGCAGGCCCGGATCGACGAGCGGAGCGACGCTGGCTTGCGGGGCAACGACGTCCGACGGCAACGGCAGCGGCGGAGCAGGCGAGTCTTGCTCTTGCTGCTGCAGATAAAAGTAGACACCGGCCCCGGCTGCTCCAAGCGCGAGGATGCCGATCAAGCTCACGATCGCGAAGATGCGAGCCCCTGAAGACGAGCGTTGAGCTGTGGACTGCGCGCCGGGCGCCGTCGGGGCGTAGGCGGCGTACTGGTAGTTGTGCGGCGCGGGTGTCATGGCGGGGAGAGCGCTCGTTCTGAGCGCCTCCTGCATGACGTTGTCCGGCACTTCCTGCGTGTTGCCCTTGTTGGCGCGCATGGCCGGATCCGCATCCGGGGGCAGCGTTTTTGGAATGGTGCGCGTCTCATGTTGCGGACCGCCGGCGTTCTGCGGCATTTGCGCGGCTGCGCTCGCGCTGTGGGGTGCGCCCGGGGGCAGATGGCTCGTTGCGGCGAAGGGCAGCAGGGCCTGCCGAAATTCCCGCGCGGAGGCGAAGCGTGCCTCGCGGTCCGCCAAAATGGCGCGTTCGACCACCGCTACCAGGCCGGGAGCGAGCGATGGCTCGAGTTCGGCGAGGTGCTTGACGTTGCCGGACACCACGCGCGCGACGATCTCGTCAGGTTCGTTGCCGTCCGCGGGACGTTGTCCCGACAACATCTCGAATAGCATCACGCCGAGCGAGTACAGATCTGCTCGATGATCGACACCCTCCGCGGCGAACAGCTGCTCGGGCGCCATGTATTCGGGTGTGCCCATGATCGAGCCGGCTCGCGTAAGCCCTTTTTGGAATTCGCTGCTGGCGCGCAGTTTGGCAATCCCGAAGTCGATCAGCTTGAGCAACGAGCCATTGGTGACCGGTGTCACGAGCACGTTGTCTGGCTTCAGGTCGCGGTGAACGACCGCAACGTCGTGGGCCGCTTCGAGTCCCGCCAGGATCTGCAGAGCGAAATCGATCGCAACTTCCTGCGGTAGCTTGCGGTTGCGATCGAGCACGGCTTGCAGAGATTCACCGCGCAAGAGTTCCATGACGAGGTAGGGCGAACCGTCCTGCGCCGTGTCAACGTCGGTGACTTGTGTGACGTGGGGGCTGTGAATACGGGCTGATACGCGCGCTTCTTGCAGGAAACGCGAGCCGAGGCCGGGCCGCTTGGCAAGCTCCGGGTGCAGGAACTTCAACGCCACGTTGGCGTCGAGGACCTCGTGATGAGCCTCGTAGACGGTGCCCATGCCCCCGTCACCAATCAGGCGCACGATGCGGTATTTGCCGCTGATCAGCTCTCCGGGTGAAAGGCTCATGAGCCGAGTATCGACTTTCCGCCGTCGACGATGCGAGCCGCCAAGGGCACATGGCGATCGTATTCGCGTAAGAAGGTGAGCGACCTCGAGTCGGCACGATCGACGAACAGCACGCCGTGCAGGTGATCGGTTTCGTGCTGTACGACCGCCGCCCGCACACCCTCCCAAATGAACTCGACTGGCTCGCCCTGGCGATCGAGTGCCTGCACCGAGACGCGCCGAGGCCGCCGTACCCTTCCGCGCACGCCTTGTACCGACAAGCACCCCTCGTACATCTCGACGCTGTCGTGCACGGTTAAGGGCTCACTCACGCTGAGGGGCGTCACCACCGGGTTGACGAGCACGGTGAGCGGGATGGACTCGAATTGCGGGTAGCGGGGGTTCTTGTTCACCTCGATCACACAAATCTGAAGAGACTCGTAGACTTGAGGAGCTGCGAGCCCGGCGCCGTCCGCGTCGTGCATGGTATCGATCATGTCGTCGATCAGCGCCTGGAGGCGTGACGAGTCGAGCGAACTTCGCTTGACGGGCGTCGCCGGGAGTCTGAGCACGGGCTCACCCATTTGAGCTATTTTCCGAATCGCCACGCGCGCATACTGCCACAAACTCGGGTCGTGTCAGCGCGGGACGCTCGCCTCAGCGCATAGATAAGCGGCTAGCGCTTCTGCCACAGCACGTCTCCCCGGCCGGCATCGAAATTTTCGCGGCGCGCGAGCACGAACAAGAGGTCGCTCAAACGGTTCAGGTAGACGACCAAGTCGGGGCGCACTGGCGTGGTGCGACCCGCGCTCAATACGCGTCGTTCGGCGCGCCGACACACCGTGCGAGCCTGATGCAAGAACGCGGCAGGGATCGATCCGCCGGGTAGCACGAATGTCTTGAGCTCGGGCAAAGCGAGCTCATTGCGATCGATGTCGCCCTCCAGTGCACTGACGTCGTTTGCGTCAATCAGCGCGAGTCGCAGTGCCTGCTCCTTGCCTGGAACGCAGGCGAGCTCCGCGCCCAAACTAAAGAGCTCGTTTTGTATGCGAAGAACGATCACGTCGATCGCCGGTGATAGGCCGGCGGTGCGCGCGCTGCCCAGGCAGGCATTGAGCTCGTCGACCGTGCCGTAGGCCTCAACGCGTGGATCATCCTTGTCCACGCGCCCACCACCGAAGAGCCCTGTGTCGCCGCTGTCGCCCGTTCGGGTGTAGATGCGCATGCATCCAGCCTAGCGAAGTTCGAGCGCGGTCCAAACCCGCGCTCGCCGCGAGTCAGCCGAGCGCTGCCATCAGTGAGGCGTAACCCGCTCGCCAAGCCTCGAGATCCGCTTTCGCGCCGTCGACGATGCTGACGCCAAAGCCGGGCGGCACCGTGGCGTTGTCGTTGTGACCGAAGCGGCGGCGCCAGGCGACTTTACCGACCAAGCGCACGCGCCGCTCGCTGCGCGGCGGGCAGAGCTCGAGCCAGGCCTCGTTGTCTTCGGGCGGCGCCAGCGTGCGAATGTAGAGACCCGATTCGCTGACGTTGTAGGAAAATCCGTGGTCGTCCTTGTCGCGGCCGGCGCCACGGAAGGCGACCATGGTGCCGTACAAAATGCGTGGGCTCTTACGGTTGTTGACGGCGCCGCCCTTGAGCTCGTTGGAGGCGAACAGCACATTTTCCGGCGGCGCAAACGCGTCGATTGCCGAGACGCCGGTCAAGCCGTCGAGCGCGGCGCGCACCGGCCTGAGCTCGCGCGGCGCGACGCAGACGATGAAGTTGGCGCTGCTCCCGCTCGCGCGTGCGGCGTCGATCGTCGCGCGGAAATCGGAGGCGAGCTCGGCGTTGAGGACCGCCAACCGTAGATCGGCGGTTTGCGAAAAGCGCGCGGCGTCTTCGGCGCTCACCGCGAAGGTCACGGCGTAGCCCGCGTTGCGAAGCACGCGCCCGACCACCGTGCGTCGAGTGCGATCCGCGTCCGCGACGAGCGCCATGCCGCGGCCGGCCGAGGGCGGCGTCGGGGTCTCACGCGGAAGCGTGCGCAGGCGCGTGAGCAGCGCCCGCGTGCGCTCGAGCGGCAGCAGGTCGTCGGCGCCCCAGCTGAAAGCATCGCTGAAGCTCAAGTCGGTCACCTCCCGTGACAGGGCGATGATCGGCAGCAACGTGTGCCGCGCGCTGCTGCGAGTTTGAACCGCGAGCGACTCGGACGCCTCGCTGTCGAGCAACATCGCGCTCGCTTCGTGTGAGGCCAGCCAGCGTCCGGCCTCCTCGGCGGATTCCTCGGCGTGCAAGGTGAACGCGGCTTGCTCCGCCGCTACCGACAGCGCGAGCCGTTCGTCACGTCGAAATCGGCCGAACGCCAACATCTCGCGGGTGTCCATCAACACACCTACGGCCAGGTCGGGCCGTGCCTAAAGTCCCGTCAGGCGGGACCGCGCACGGTGTTATGCCGAGAAAATCTGCTGAATCTCGCCTTCCATCGCGGAAGGAGCAATCTTCTTTGCTAGCGCCAGCTCCTGAACGAGCAGGCTGCGGGCCTGATCGAGCAGACGTCGTTCGCCGAAGGAGAGATCCTTGTCGAACTTCAGGCGATACATGTCCCGGAGAACCTTCGCGATTTCCGAGGGCAAACCGCTCTTGAGCATCTCGGTGTACGCGCGAAACCGGCGATTCCAAGGCTGGAGGTCCACGGCGACTTCCGGTGCTTTCAGGATATCCAGGATTTTCTGGGCTTCCTTCTTCTTCATGACCGGCCGCAGCCCAACCCGCGAGGCTGCCTCGGTGGGCACCATGACCTTGAGGCCGCTGTCGCGGATCTTGATCACGTAGCAGGAGGTCTTGCGGCCCCCGAAGTCTCGCTCTTCGAGCTGCTCGACTTCACCCACCCCATGGGCCGGGTGCACTGCCATGTCGCCTGCTTTGAAAGTGTAGCGTCCAACGACTTCTGTGTTCACCGAAGAATGCCCTCCAAAATGGATGTAGCGCGGTCACGCCAGGACAAACCAGCGTCCACCAAGCGAAACCCTCCTGCACTCAAGCGAAAACCGCCGAGATTTCGACTGAAACGCCGCGGTGCAGCACGGCGGAGTCCTAGCACTCAATAGCCTCTCGGGTCAATCAGTTAGAGTTTAATGCTCTAGCCATAGATCTCCGAAATTTCTGCTTTTTTTACGGCACGGGGGCGAGCGCACCCGGACGCGCGGCGCGGGGTGTAAGCCGAAGAATCTCGGATACATCCGTTAGTATTGCCGCCCGCAGGCCGTGTATTAGGGGTTCAACGGGCAGCACGCACACCATGCGAAGGCCAGCCTGCTCCGCCGATATCCGCGGCGGCTCCCCCTGGTCGATTCCGAGCAGCTTGCCGGTCGACGACTGGGAAAGAGATTGCCAGGCTTCGGCCAGCGCGGACGTTGCGCGTTCTGGGTCGGCTTTGAAATCACCCAACAGAATGAAAGTAATCGCGATGCTGGCCGGGTCCACGGGCTCGATGCCAGCGCCCACGGCCAATGCCGAGCCGAGTAGCCCATTGGCTGCTCGCTGCCAGTCATCCGGGAACGGGCCTGGAGCGAAGGCTACGAGCGGGGCGTCGCCGAAGCTTGGCATGTCTCGCAGCGCCGAGCCGCGCAGCGCAGTGGGCGAGCTCTTCAACCGTCCTCGGGCAAAGGCTTCGACGATGCGTGAGGGCGTCGGATCACCGACCGCGACCGCGAGTGTGCGCTCGTCGAGTGTAAGAAGAGTTTCGGGGGTTTGGCCGATCACTCCACTGATGCGGCGCATACCGGGATACGGCTCCTTGTCGATCGCGCCGGCGACAAGGCGCTCGCTGAAGCGCGCGCGCACCTCGGCGGCGGTACCCGTCGGCAAGCTCGCCATGTAGAGAGTGCCGTAGTCGAAGGCGGCGATCAGCGCGCTCGGAACCCTACGCAAATCCACACCGCTCGCCGTCGCGAATGCGTCTAGCCCTGCGTGAGGGGTGAGGCCGACGATGACGCGGCTGGTCAGCGGATTTTCGAGCAAGGCCTGAGGCTTTGCTTGGACCAACCAGCGCAGGCCCGCCGCAGGGACGTAGTCCGCGAGTGGCCCTTGGTGAAGACTCGGTCGTGCTTGCGGGGGTGCAGCGACGGCAGGGGCCTTGGCGCACGCAAGCGCACATGCGAACGTAGCGAGACTCGCGAAGAAGGCCGAGCGGCGATACGAGGTGGTGATCGCAACCCTCGCGGCCCTCCGTCGTCTAGTCGTCGTCGTCGTCGCCTTCGTCGCCACCGGTGATCGGGGTGTGCCGGCTCGCATTGACGAGCTCTTTCAGCTCTTTGCCGACTTTGAAGAACGGCAAACGCTTGGCCGGCACGGGCACGGGCTGACCCGTGCGAGGATTGCGACCCGCGTACGGCTTGTACGGGCGAACCGTGAAGCTGCCGTAGCCACGGATCTCAATGCCTTCGCCACGTTGCAGCGCTTCCGTCATTGCGTCGAACACGCAGTTGACGACCATTTCCGCGCGAGCCTTGGTCAGCTCTCCCCGGCTGGCAATCGCCTCGATGAGCTCACTTTTGGTCATCTATTGGATGCCTCCCTCTACGCCAGGAGAAGGCGATCGTCTGTTCTAACGCCTCAATTGTCAACGCCTTTTCATGAACGCGCGCGAAGTCACTATCGCCGGTCGCGCCGGTCGGGCGCAGCCGACCTTCGCCGACCTTCAGTGTGGGGTGAGCTCCACGTAGTCGAGAAACCCCGAATCGGACGTTTCCAGGGTGAACGATGTCGGTCCGCGGTTCAATCCGACGAGACCGAAAGCGATTGCGCGGCAAGACATCGGCCCGCTGGCAGCCGCATCGAGTCTGGTTCCACCTAGTGTCGCATGTAAAATCGGAGCCGAATCCGGCTCGCCGACCCATCCCACCCGGAGGTCATACTGGCCTGCGACCAGGACGCCGACCCCGATCGTGACGCTGGCCCGCCCGTGGTCCGGGTGGAGGAGCAAGCCCCCACCACCCGACGCGCACGGACGAAAGTCTGGATAGGCCGAGCCGGTCACGGCGAGTGCCGGCCATTCATTTTCTGCTTCGATGCGGAGCGCTCGCCCCGCCGTCGGCTCGAACGGCTCAACGACTGCCGCGCCGGTATCGACCCGATACCGATAGCGATGGCTCTCTGGGCGGCCAAGCTCTTGCCACAGGAGAAAGTCGTGCGCGTCGTCTCGCTCGCGCGCGACCACGAGTTCGTTCTGCGCGCGAGCGCCGGGCAGGTGAGCCAGGTTGAAGCCATGGTCCGTGCCGATGAAAAGCAGGCCACGCGTTACGTGAGCGCGCTCGAGCAGCCTCGGTTCGAACATCGGCCGGCCACCCTCTCGCTCAGCGAGCGCTCGATGCTCGAAGCTCCCGTGGAGCGCGAAGCCGGCCAACGCAAACGGAATGGCGAAACGGACGACGCCAAGGCGCACGAGCGCACTCGCCAGCAGCACGTGTTCGAGTGGCAACGCTTCGGCGAACAATCGGGCGCCTGCGCCGGGGTAACTGCCGTCGAAGTAGAACGGCGCGTAGGCGAGGATGAGCGCGGCGACCGTGGCCAGAAGGAAGCGCGCGGCGCAAGCTCGCGAGTCACGCCACGCGGCGTACAGGGCGAGCGGCGCGAGCGGAGCCGCGTTGGCGACATCGATACTGTGAACCGCGAGCCGGCGCAGGGTGTTGCCGGCGGCCTGCGCGAGGCCGTAGCCGTGGGCAAGACGAGCTCGGACGTAATCGCCGTGTTCGAACAAGCAACCGATTTGCGAGCCGAAGCCGTAACGAAAACAGCCGGGCGGCCCGTCCGCGAGCTCGTAGTAGCGAAGCTGTGCGGACAGCGTGTTGCCCGCAATGGCGTGCTCATAGCTCGCGAGCAAGAGCAGACCGGGCACGAGCCCCAGGGCGAAGGGCAAGAGCGCGCTCGGCTTGTGCCGCAAGCACCAACCCGAGGCAAGCAAACCAACCATGCCCGACACCGGACGCGTCGCGATGAGCCAGCCGATCGCGAGGCCGCTCGCTCCCGCGGCGCGTGCGGAACTGCGCAGGGCTTGCAGGATGCCAACCGTCAACAACAACGCGCTGAGGCCGTGCGACATGGTGTCGGCGGTGTGGTACCTGAGCGCCGCGCACAACACGGAGAAGAGCGCGGCGAGCCGCGCAGTGGATTCATCGGCGGAGACTTGCTTAGCGAGTGCGTAGGTCGCCCATACGAGCAGGCCCCCGAGCAGCGGTCCGATCGCGAGCGGCGCGCGCGCTAGAAAGCCGAGCGCCAGCAGCGCCGGATAGCCGGGCGGAAAAATGACGGCGAGCGATGAGTCGCCTTCGGGTAGCAGGAATCGTCCGCGAAAGGACCCGCTCGGCCACGGCACGGGAAACGCAAAGTAGCCGCGCGAAAACGCGCGCCCCTCGAGAAAATAGCTGGTCGCGTCGATGATGCGCGGACCGCCGCGCAGGTAGTACGCGACGTAGCCGAGCGACAGCAGTGCCGCGAGCGAGCCGAGCGCGAGCAACGCTTGGCGCGTCGAGAGAGCGTTCGAAGTGCGCGCAAGCCGAGCCGAGATCGGCGGCGCGAGCAACAACAGCGCGGCGCCGAGGGCTCCCCACGCGACGCCGTCCGGAGGGAGGCCGAGCGTGGTGTACGGTGACGTCAAAGGCGTTGCACCGCCCAGACCTGGTAGAGCGCTCGCTCGACGTTGCTCGGACCGAGTCGTACCGTGAGCCGTCGCGTGTTCGATGCGGGCAGCGGGACGCGCACTTCGCTCCAGCCGTCCCGCGCGGGCAGCGTCACGTGCACCGGGCGCTCGCCGTCGAGGTAGAGGTCGAAGTCCGTCGTCACGGTGGGCGCGGAGCGAACCACGAGCCAGAGTGGGCGTCCGGGCGTGAGCCGATCCAGGTCGAACAACTCACTGACGCCGGGCGAGACGATGCGCGCCGCGTCCCATAAGTCCTCGCTCGGTTTGTTGGGATTGGGCAGAAGTTTCATCGCGACGCGGCCGAGGTTTCCGACGGATACGCGGTAGTGATGCTGCCCCTCGCTGACGAGGTCGGCCATATCGACGCCGTCGACGAGTTGCTCGTCCGGCTCGAGCGAGGAAGGCACGCCGCTATGATCGAGGGACTCCCAGCGCGGCCGATACAAGACCTTGCTCGCGCCGCCGCAGATCACGTTGCCGCGCACTGGAAATTCCGCGATGCGGTCACCAAACCAACTCGGAAAATCACCCCACCAACTCGGGTAGAGCGCCATCAGATCCGGCCGCTCCGAGGGCGGGATGCGTTCGATGAGCTCGATCGCCGCGGCGACGTTGATGCGCGTCGCGCGCGCGAACGGCAAACCACGAAAGCCGCCCAAGCCGATGATGTCGAGCGCGGGCGTGTCGGAAGCGTATGGGATGGCCCCCGCGTCGCCGACCAACACGCGATTGCTGCGCAGCGCAGCCTTGCTGCGAATCGCTTCACCGGCGGTCAAGTGCTGGTCGAGGATATTGCGCGAAGCGCGCCCGAAGAACCAAACCTGATCGCGAAAGCGCGGCGCTTGGTGAATCAAGAACAACGTCGCCATGGCAATGCCCGCGAGTGGGCCGGCCAGTGCCGCTCGGCGATCTCGCGCCCGCGTGGCGAGTGACAAGAGCGCGCCTAGTCCGAGCGTCGCGTCGAGCAAGAGCCAGGCGACCGCGGGCATCGTGTAGCGCTCGTTTTGCCAACGCACTTGCCCGTTCAGCGCGACCACCATCACCCAGCTCGCCGCGCTCGCCCAGAGGACGAGTGCGTAGCGCCTCGTAGCCTTGTCGAAGAGCGGGACTGTCGCGAGCAGCCAGACGAGCCACCCGAACGCGGGCACGTCGCTGAAGTGGTATTGCGTGACGCGCAGCACCTGATACTTCAGGTGAAATAGCCAGGCATCCCATACCTCCGCGCGAGTCATGAAGGGGTGATGCATCTCGAGCTTGACCAGCGCGCCCGCCGCGCTCGACTCGCCGGTGAGCAGTCGGTTCGCGGTGGCCTGGGCCACGAGCACGAGCAAGGCCGGGGCGCTCGACAGCGCGGCCAGCAACAGGCGCGCCTTTGGCTCGCGTCCGCGCGCCGTCCACAGCAGCGACGCCACCAACACGAAGACCGCGGCCACGCCCTCGGGACGCGTGGCGACGACTGCCGCGCCGCACAGACCGAGGCACGCCGCGAGCGTCAGGAGCGGTTTGCCGCTCGAGGCGGCCGCGTGGAGGTCGTCCCAGACGACGAACGCGACGCCCCACAGCGCGAGAAATAGCGCCACCTCCATGCCGCTCCAGAGCGACCAATCGAGCGCGCCGACACACAGCAAGCCGGGTGGCAGCAAGTACACCGTCCAGCGCGGCAACCCGCCGCACAGGCGCTGAGCTGCGAGCAAGAGCGTGAACACGGATAGGCAGGCGACCCAGGCGGCCCAAATCATCAGCGCGAGCTCGTGAAATCCACACAGGTAGCCAATCGCGAGCACGAGCGGGTAGAGCAAGCTCGTGCCGCCGCTCGAGTAGCCTGTGCCCTCCGACCACTCGAAGGGATGTCCACGCGCGGCCTGTCGCGCGAAGTCGAAATGAATGAACACGTCGTCGAGCGGCGCCGACCACAACCCCGGCGTGGCTCGGTGCACGAGCGCGTCGAAGCGATCTGGACGCGCCCACAAGAGTGCGTACAGCGTCTGCAATCTGAGCGACGAGTAAAAGCGGCACGCGACCAGCAGCGTGCACACGCCGGCAAACACGAAATATATGACGGGTTCGTAGCGCGTGAACAGCACCCGCGCGCGGGCCAGCGGAGCGGATCCCGGATTCATTTCAAGGCTCGCAAAAACGTCGCGTGCCCGCTGTAGTCAGGAGCACGGGCGGCAGGGGCGACGTAAACGATTCCGCCATGTTTCGCGGCCTGCCGGGCCGGTGGATCCAGACGATCGGGAACAAGTACCCGAAACTAGCGCATCCCAGGCAGATGGGCGCTCATGTGACGTCGAGCCGTGATTTGAGCGCTTTTTTCTGAGCCTTTTGCTTGCTCGGGGGCCCCTTAGGCGCTCTACTAACGCCCCGCTGGAATGACGCGGGTAGCTGAGCACGAAGTCATAAATGCGTTGGTTCGTTGAAGTTTCGCGGGTCGGTGAAAGCGAGCCCGCGGAGAAGTACTGCGTCGAAGCGAAAGCGTGGCAAGCCGCCTTGCAAGAGGCACGTAAGCTCCGCGGTGATTCGGGCCCACTCTCCAAATTCTCGATCGAGCTACTCGATCAAGGCTATCGCGCCGTCGACGCCGAGTTGAAGGTCCGCTACTTCGTGAACAACGCGCCCGCGGACGCTCCGCTCACCGACAGCAACGGCAGTAGCGGCTCGCTGGTCGTCGCGGCCAAGTCGGTGCCGGCGGAGCCCGCAAAGAAATTCCCCGACGCGGCACCGTTCACGCTCGTCGCCAAGAGCGGGTCGAAGCCACCTGCCGCGACGGCTGCGAGCAGCGCGCCAGTGGCTCACGCGCCCGCGGCATTTCCCGCCGTGAACGCCGCCACGAGCGAGCCGGCTGCCGGCAACAACGTCGGCATTGCGTCGAAGAGCGCCGTCCCTCGCCCTCGACCGAGCAACGCCCCGCGCGCTCGCTCGGCTCCCCCAGCGCAGCCGAACATCGTGGTGCCCGCCGATCCCGTGCCGCGCGCGCCGCGCGTTCCGAGTGTGTTCGGTAGCGAGCTGCCGATCCCTGCTCAAGCGGCACCTGCTGCCTCCGTCGCGCCAGCGACGCTAGCCGTGAATGCCGCTCCGGTGAGCGCCGCACCCGCACCCGCGGCGGCATGGGCCGCGCCCCTGCCGGTGAGTGCCGCGCCCCTGCCGGTGAGCGTCGCGCCCGCCATTCCCGGTTTCCAAGTGATCCGCGAACGGGCCGAGGAGCCGCGCGCGGAGAGTCCGATTACGTATCGGGAACTCGCGCTGTCAGTGGAGCCAAGTACGACGCGCTCGGAAGCTGAGGCGCTCCTGTGGGCTCAATATCG
>DASXKQ010000267.1:0-19565 GCA_036496745.1 Polyangiaceae bacterium | reverse complement strand
TCGACTCTCTCCAGCCGAACGGCAGCGACTTGGTGTAGTCGCGTATGTAGGCTTCTGGATCACCTCCGGGGAAGATTTCAAGGCGGTCCTGCAGGATCTGTGTGCGCGAGCCAAGATCATCTGCGGTCTGAACTCGCCCGTTGTCGTCGGGCGTCCGCTCAGCTAGGTACGCGCTCAGAGCGTCAGCTTCTGCCGGAGTCATTCCCGGCCGAGTCTCGTCGCGCTCCCGACGCCATGACGTGAAATCCCGGCCGTCCTCCGTTGCTAGCCAGGCGCGGCCTTCGTCTGTTTCAAGGCGTGCCGAGAAGTCGCCCTCATCCGGCCAAATTAACTGACGTAACGCCCAGAATCGGTCGTCTCTGGCTTTGAAGAGATCGTCGGTTGCTGCGCCAGCAAAGAACGTCGGTTGCAAGCAGTCATGCCAGGCGATGTGCAGCTCAAGCAGCTCACCCATTGGTCGACCGACGTATGGCGCGTCGATCCCCGCGTACCTGGATTTCTTCAATTGCGAGTTGTGCGTTACGTCGTATTGTTCGTTGGTCATTTGCTCTGTCTCGGTGCTTGGGAGCCCGCGGTTTACGCCCCCGCGGGCTCTTGTTATTTGCTACTCCGCGGCTACTGGCTCGGTAGGCGGTCGACTCGCGGGGTATCGCTCATAGAGCCATTCCACGGGCTTTGCCGGGACACGTGACTCGTGCAATCCACGGTGGACGCGGTGGTATGTGTGCGCGTCGATGGGCTGTCCCCCAAGGGCGCGATACAGGTCGTTCTCACGGATGGCAAAGCTGACCGCTGCGATGCGTGGTTCGACGCTTCTGCAGTAGTCGCGCAGATTTTGCAGCACACTTGAGTCGAGGTGTTGTCGATTCATTCGTATGTGTCCTCCTGTTTTGTTGACGTGAGTACGTTGGGGGCGCTCGTTTGTCACCTTGCCGACGGCGCAAGTCTGTCGCGCGCCCCGCCGCGTACAATTGCCGTACGCTCGCAGCGTCTCGCGCTCACCGTAGGACGCGACGATCACGCTGCCCCCTTGCGCGCCAGGCCGTACCGCGCCCGCAATGACGCGAGTTCGTCGCTCGGCGCCGCCTTTGCCTTGCGCGGCCGCTTCGCGAGCGCGGCTAGCTCGGCGTCGACCGCCTCTCGCGCGAGCAGATGCCGGCGGCCGACGATCGCGGCGCCAGGCTCACCCCGCGCGACGCGGGCACGCACAGCGGCGATATGCCTGCGCCGGCCGAGCGGGCTCGCGGACTGGTCGAGCATGCCCGGCGCGTTGACGGCGCCAAGCTCGGCCACGACGGCTCGAGCAATCGCCGGTGCGAGCAGGCGTGCCAGGGCCTCGAGCGCCTCGCGGGCGCCATTGTCTTGCGTCGGCATGGGTCAGCCCTCGGCGCCCGCGTGAGGGTCAGTCAGGCCGACGAGCGGCAAGGCGCGGCGAATGGCCGAGCGCAGCGCTGGCCGCACGCGTTCAGGCTCGTGGAAGAACCGGTTGACGGCGCGTTCGTCACATTCGGCGGCTACGCAGATTCTTAGACGTGTCGGGCGATCGGGGACTTGAGCGGGTACTTTGGATCGGACCATTGGCGGAACTCCGTTTGGAATTTCGTTGGGCCCGATCGAGATGGCTTTATGGGCGGTACTTCCGGAGTCCGCTTTTCCGCCCAGTATGGGCGCTCATCGTGCGTCTATGTGATCGAAGCGTTGCTGATTTTTGAGCGTGACCTTTGGCGCTTGCGCGCTTGCATTTCGTCGCGAACGTGACTCGTGAGCATGAGTGCCGGAGCGAGATCGAGCTTGGCGCCGCTCAGGCGCGCGGCGCGAATGCGCCGGCCGCAGAACTTCGTTTTGAAAGTCCGCACGCCGTCGCGCTGCCGCCCACGTGAGCACTCTACGCCCGCGCCCGCATGGCAATTCGGACATGCGACCATGAGCGCAGGGTGATTGATCTCGGGTAGGAGCGGCACACTAGGTATCTAGCCGCCTTTCGCGCTTGCGCAACTGACGCGCATGAATTTCGCTGCACTCCCGCACGGGCCCCGCGCGTTTTGAACACGCACACGCCCGGCTACGTCCAACCGCACGCGACAGAATCGGGGCTAGCGGCCGCGCCGGTCGCGCTCGGCGTGCAAGTCGATCACGTCCGTCGCCACGGAACCGACCCGCTCTCGCGCTACACGCCTCGCTGCAAGCTCCGCGGCCAGAATCGCGACACTGCTCCACTCGCCGGCCGCGGACGCGCGCTCAAGCGCCGTGGCGAGCGCAACGTCAACCGGATCGGTGGGGGCGTGCGCCTCTTGCCCTGGCCCAGCTGGGCCAAGCCCCCGCTCAAGTGGGCCAAACGGTGGGCCAAACTGGCCCGCTTCGCGATCCGTCGTGTCTCGTCGTGTGTCGTTTTCTCGGGAAATTCGCGCGTCGTGATCCGTCGTGTCGCCATTTTTCGCGTTCGAATCCCCTTGGGGACGCCCTATTTTCCTGCTGGATCGTGAGTTCTTGGCCCACCCTCTGGCCCAGGGGGTGGGCCAGACTCACGTCCTCCTCGTCGCGTAAATCGGCGAGTTCGGGCAGTGCGACATCGAGCGGGTCGAGCGTGCCGGCGCCGAGCTCTTGGAAGCTCCGAGCGACGCGGTTGTAGTTGTTGATCATCGCGCTCGAGCGGTGCCCCGTTCGTGCGGACACCCAGGCCTCGCTCCGGCCGCTGGCAAGCGAGATAGTCACGAACGTGCCCCGGAGGTCGTGCACGCGGATACGCCGTCGCTCCGGCGTCGAGTCGAAAAGCTCGGGGCGCTCCTTCTTCAGGCCGATCGCCTTCAAGTGCGAGCGGAGCAGCATGGCGATCCCGAACTTCGTGTGCGGGCGGCCCTCTGGGTCGACGAACACGAGATCGCCGGGCTCGGCGTCCGCGCGCATGTTTTCCTTATAGAGCTTCAGGGCGTTTGCCGTGCTGCGGTCGAGCGCCCAGGCGCGCGGGTCGTCCGTCTTGTTGCGGTCGAGCCGGACGGCGCCGCGCTTCAAGTCCAGATCGGACCAGGTGAGCGCCAGCGCTTCACCCTCGCGCATGCCCTCGCGCATCAGGAAGCCCCAGAGCAGCCGAAAGGAGAACGGCACGTCGGGGCTTTTGAGCAGCCGGCGATCCTCGTCGGGGTACAGGTACGCGAGCGCCTTGCGCGCGCCGCGGTTGGGCAGGAAGCCCGCCGGCACCGGCGATGCCGAGATGAGGCGCAGCGGGTACACGGCGAGCTTGAAGAGGCGCGCGACCAGGTGCCCGATGTTGCGACGCGTGAGCGGCGACAGCCCTTCGGGGAGCTTGCGCATCACCTCCTCGATGTCGTCGAGCGTGATGTCGCTCACGCGCTTGTTGCCGAGCAGCGGGTACGCGTGGTGCTCGAGCCGCGCGGCGTCGTGATCGGCCGTGCGTTTCTTTTTCACCTGATCGGGGTAGTCGCGATGGAGCTCACCCTTCGTCCACTTTTCGCCGAGCTGGCGGAACGTCAAGCGGCGCTTCTGTAAGGCTTTCTGGGCCTTCCGCGACGTCTTGCAGAGGTCCTCGGCAAAGCGCGCGGCGTCAACAAAGTCGGCCTCGCTGGCGACGGCGCCGGCCTTCTTCAAGATGATCGGCGCCTCCGCGGAGTGCCCGGCGGCCGCGAGCATGTCGGCGAGCTCGCGCATACGTTGCGCGCGTCGCTGCGCCGCGGCCTCGTCGGTGATCTTGATCAGGAAGCGATCGCGCAAGCCCTTGCCGTAGCGCAGGCGTACGCGGTGGCCGATACCAGGGACGGGTTCGAGATCGAGTTGATCAGACATTCAGCACCCGCGCGAGCTGCGCCGTTGCTCTGTCGATCACTTCGGTCGCTTGCAGCGTGCACGACTCCGCGACGCCTCGAAGCACCGTGAGCGCCTTGATCAACGCTCCTTCGATTCCGTCGGTGCCGAGCTTGACGAACGCTTCGAGCACCCGCGAAAAGGGCTCGAGCACGGCCTCGCGATATGGCTGCGTCGGGTTGGCTTTCAGCTTCGGTTTGAACGTAGTGAGCTCGGCCGTAGCGTGCCCCAGGCGTTCCTGAAGGTACTGGTCCTCCCAATTCACCGCCGCAATGAAGCGAGCGAGCGCCTTCGCGGGGTGCGGGTTCTCCGTGTTCGAGTAGTGCCACTGCTCGAGCCGCACCTTGAGTACGCCCAGCGCCCTCAGAACGTCTGACAGTCCGGGAGCGTCGTCGTCGTCAGCCATCGTTTTCTGCCTTTCCACGTGCTGCCCAGCTCATGACCCCTCGCTCGTAAGGCTCGGCAGCTCCGACAGCTGAATAACGAGCTTCGCGTGCTCTGCGAGCTCGAGCCGCTCGCGCAGATTTCGAAGCCGGGTGAGGCACTTGGCGGCTTCGTCGATATCCTCGAGCTCTTTGCACAGCATCATCACCTCCCAGGTGGCCTCGCCGATCACGCGCTCGTACACGTCCTCGAGCGTGGCGGCTTGCGTTAGGTCCCAGCCCAATACGGTCAGCATGTGCTTGCCGAGGAGAGCGAGGTCGTTCGAGCAAATCCCGACGCCAGGGATCGGGACGGCGGTGTCGAGCGCGCTGCTCACGACGCACCTACCATTAGCGTCTTGATATCGGCGACTACCAAGTCGATGTCATCGTGCGCTCGGAGAGCAGCGATCGCTCCCCCGTCCGCGAACTTAGTGAGTTCGCGAGGAGCGGCTTTTATCACTTGGCCCTGAGCGCGGCGGAGCAACAGCAAAAAACGGCCGAGCTCGTCGACAGTAATTGTCCTGGGTTCGCCACCGGGGTCGGGCCGGTGGACTCGCGCCCGCTTCGCCGCCCTGTGAATGGCCGCTTTGACCGGCATTCCTGCCCGTTTCTTGTTTGTGCCCCGCTTTTTGGATACACTGTTCATGTTCGATACCTCACCGGTTTTGGACCACGCCCCGGGCTGTTTCAGCAGCGCCGGGGTTTTTCGTTTGCTACCGCTTGGCGCGTTTGGCCTTCGCCTCGCGTGCCACGCGGGAGTTTGGCTTCGGCTTGAGCTCGCCCGGGTTCTTCTTGCCGAAGCGCTTCGTGTAGGAGTCGACGATCCACTTTCGGACGAGCTCGGACTCGCGCAAGCGCGCGTCGGCCGCTACCGCTTGCAGCATGGCGCGCTCCTCGGGACGCATCACCATGTTGAAGCGTGCGGTCAGGAAACTATTTTCAGTGATTGGCATCGTCGCTCCTGTTCTTTGGATACGCGTCTGGGTGTGCACGCGCAAAGGTTTTTCGTATCTGGACGCGTAAACGCTTGGATCTGTTGAAGATCTTTTTTCTGAGCCAAGGGGGGTGTAGATCGCGAAGAAACATTCTGCCATCCGGACGCGTAAGAGCGTCCATGATGAAAACCATCCTGTTCGTTCTCATGTTCGCTGCCTGCACTCCGGAAGCTGCCACTGGACCCGAGCGCGCCGGTCCACAAGGCGTCGAGGGTCCGCAAGGGCTGCCCGGCTCGCCCGGCATGCCGGGCGCAACCGGCCTCGCTGGACCCGCCGGCGCACAGGGTCCGCAAGGACCGCAGGGACTGCCGGGCTCGAATGGCGAAACGGGGCCGCAGGGGCCCGCCGGGCTGCAGGGGATATCGGGAATGCAAGGACCGCAGGGTCCGGCCGGCCCCCAAGGCCCGGCGGGCGTGGTCAACAAGGCGAACGTCTACATCGTCACGACACACATCACGACGCAGCTCACCACGCTGATCCAATCGTTCGGTGCCGCCTGCACGGGCGCGAGCGACGTGCCACTCGGTGGCGGTTGCAAGCAAAACCAGGGGGCGGTCACGATCTTCGGCTCGGAGCCGACTCTCAACGGCTGGCAGTGCGACGCGAACGCTAACCCGACGCCGACGCCCGACTTGCAAATCACAGTGGCGTGCCTGAAAGGCTAGAATCCTTCGAGCCACCATGGCCGACAACCCGCCCGACCTCGCCCGCCTGCAAGAGCTGAGCGTCGAGATGCACGCGCTACGCGATGCGGGCCGCCTGAGCCTCGACGAGTGGCAACGCATCGTGGACGAGGCCACCGAGGCGCTCGGCAACCAGGGCTGGATGCTGGAGATGTTCGCGAACTTCAAGCCAGAGAGCTGAACCATTCAGGACCGGCCTTTCGCCGGAGTGGGTACGCTGACCGCCCAGCGGCCGAAGAACACGATCACTTTGCTGGTCGCCGTAAGCCGCAGTTGAGCGGGTATGATCACACCGGCGTACGGCCGCGTGCCGCCGGCGTCGGAGAGGCTGACGGTGTTGTCGCCCATGACGTAGCACCGCTCGCCCTCGTTCTCGCGCGTGATCGTGCCGTCTTGATCTTGAAAGTACGAGCCGCCGCGAACGAGGAGCGTGAGAGCTCCACGGACGCCCCCCGCGTTATCCACGGCGTGCTCGGCTCGCCCTCGGATGCTGCTGCAGCGCGGATCACTTGCGGCGACGGCGTGTCCGGTGCCGTCGGTGCCGACCATTGCGTCTGCGTTGATGACAACATCTGCCGCCACTGGCATGGGGAACGCGGGGTTTAGGTAGCTAAGCTCGTTGGCCATTTCTCTCGATTCAAGGCGCCGGCACGGTGGTGGCCGGATCGGTCGGCGCGAGCGCGTTTGGCTGCGGTGCGATCGTGCCCTCCGGCGTGTTGGTGGCGTTCACCTTCGGCGGCGGGAAGAACTGCGTGCACTTGAACTTGAACTCGACCGCTCCGTGGATACTCGACGATGGCTCGGGGCCCTCGATGTCCTCGATGATGATCGAGGCCACCTGGCGCATCGCCGTCGCGGGGTGGTCGATCGGGTACGCCGGCGCCTTGTACGCGTTGTTGGGCTTCGGCTCGAGCGTGAAGCCGTTCGGCAGGCCGTTGAACAGCGCCTGCAAGTCCGACCATTGCCGGGCAGTAAAGATGGTCAAAGAAATCTCGACGGCAGCGGGCTTGTAGCCGCGGTCGGTGATCGTCGCGCCGTGCGAGCCTGGCGGCTGCTTGATATCGAGTTTGCGCCCCTTGCTGACCCTGACCTTCGCGAGGCCCGGAATGAGGATGCCCTGAAGGATGACGAAGTCCCACGGATTGCTCAGATCCAGATAGTCGACGTTGTCGAACTGGTGAGGGTTTGGGTACCAGTAGGGGACGAATGCCATGGGGTCAGGTTCCTTCACACGTGTCGGTCATGGATAGGCTCCGCCGCCCCCCGAGCTCCGAGACGAAGCAGAGCTCGAGGGGGGCGACGAAACGCGATCTGAGTCGAGCAACCGTAGAGGAGCGGACGCTGCTAACGACGCTCCCCAGGTGTTGCTCCGCCTGCTCGGCTTCGCAGGCGCGCGGCTTCCATGCAAACCGCGCGACCAAATCTTTGTGTGAGCTCACCACTGCCACTCCGGCGGCCGCGTAATGACGCGCGGGGCAGTGCTCGAGCGCTGGCCGCGCACGTACGCTTCGGGCAACGCCGTCAGCGGGTCGCCCTGGCCAGGCTGCTCCATGAAGCCCACGCGGTGCCCGAAGCTCACCGGAATCACTGCGGTGCGAGCCGACGAGAACCGCGGCAAAGCGCGCGCGGCAACCTCAGCGGCCTCGGCGAGCGCGATCACCAGCGCGGACACGGCGTCCAGGTGGGTTCCATTGCGCCGCGGCAGCGTGATCTGGAGCCCGCCGCCGGGCATGGGCTTGGAAGCCACGGCCGAGAGCTGCGTGGCGAGCCGAGCGTGCGCGCCGGGGATCTTGACTTGCCGAGCTCGGAAAGCGTCGCGCGCGCGGGCGTAGCGCGTGGCCTTGGCCTCGTTGCCGCCGTCGACGGCGTGCAGGCTGAATCCGCTTGGCAGGTGCTCACGGGCGGGCTCGAGCACGTGGTGGTCGACGCAGATCCGGCGCGCACCGTGCTTGGCAGCAAACGCGCAGCCCGCGGCGATCACTTCGCTCAGCCGAAGCGGCTGGCCCTTTTTCGGGCGGAGCTCGAGCACGTCCGCGACCACGATCTCGGTGCCAGTCGTGTGCGTCGCGACGAACGCCGACGAGTCGTTCACGAGCCCGAGATCGCCGCCGATCGAAACGGACGTGCCGGGCGGTGGACACTCGCAGGGCTCGAGCTCGGCGACGACGGCGCCGGCGAGCGCATCGCCGAAGAACAGCGACGAGCCGGACGCGATGAACTCCGCGCCGAACTCCCGTGACGAGTTTTCGGGGTCGCGCAGGGCTTCGCGCTCAGCAAGCGCGCGCTCCTCTGGGCGAGCCACGAGCCACGTGGTCGCGCGTGCTGCGAGGGCCAGCGAGGGGCTCCCGAAGTTGCGCTCGAACTCGTCGTAGAGCAGGCCCGCCGCCGCCCAGGGAGTCGACTCGAGCACGACCAGGCCGTCGAGCAGCACACGCGGCGCGACGGCTTTGTAGCAATCGACGTCATTGACGACCGCGCTCTGGTCGCGAAAGAACGCGGTCTCGCTGAGCACCGCCGACACGAGCGAACGACCACGGAGCGCCGAGCCGCCACGCGTCGCCGGCAAGGCCTCGATCGCGACCACCGCGCCGTCGTGCGGGCGCTGAATGACAAAGCTCTCGGTCGTCGCGCTCTTGATCAGCTGCTTGATCTCGCGCTTGCTCGTCGCGGCGCCGAGCGCGTAGCGGATGGCCTGGCGCGCGAGGCGCAGATCGGGTGCCACGATCAGCGCGCTCGCTTGCTCGCCCGGTGCGAGCGTTGAGAGGTCGGCGGTGAGAGCACGCCAGAGCGAATAGAGGCCGGCGAACACGTACGTGCCGCCGACGCGCGCGCCCTTCACGAGCACGAGCGTCCCGCGTGAACTCTCAGGTACGCGCTCCACGTCGCCGAAGAGCTCACGGGCGAGCTCGCGCTCTGCACCCTCGAGCTCGCAGGGATCGACGCCGTCCACGCCGACGAGCGCGAGCACGCGCTGGCCCGGCGTGAGCTCGACGCCAAGCACCTGCTCGCAGAACGGAACGAACGGAACCGTCTTCATGAGAGCACCCACCGCTTCCAGCCCACGCCCGTGGGCTCGCCGACGCGGTTCAACTTGATCGGAACCATCACGCCGAGCAGCGCAACGATCGCCGGCTGCTCGCGGGTGAAGCGCTCGACGAGCTCGGCAGCGGGCTCGCCGACGCGCAATGGCTCGAGCACGAGCCCGCCAGCCCCGAGCGCGATCGTGGTCTTGTGCGCGTGCAACTCCGCCGCGCACGCAGCGGCTTCCACGATCGCGTTCGAGAGTTCGGACATGCTCAGGCCTCGTCGCTGTAGAGTTCGACGAACCCCGACGGCGGCACCGCCGGCTCGAGCTCGTTGCCTTCGGCGTCCCTTTTGGCAGGCGTGCCTGGCACGTACGCCGCTTCCGCGACGGCGAAATACACGTGTGTTTGCTGATCGGCTGCGAGCTTCGCGTCGTTCGAGTGCCCAGCGAGCAACTCTTCCTTGCTCTCCCACTTCTCGCCCTTGCACGCGGGGTGCTTGCAAACCCACTTCATCACCGCCAAGGCCTCAGGCGAAGCGACTGCGAGGCTCGCTACCGCGAGATGCAGGGTTTGGCCTGCGTGGAGTACACCGGACCTCGCGCCCTGTGCAAAGTACCCCTTGTGTTCGCTCCGCTGGGTCTTGAACGGCACGGTCGTTTTGATCGCAAACGACGCGCCGACGCGCGCGGCAATGCAGCCGTATCGCGGCTGCCAGGGGCCCTGGTCGTGCGCGACGCTCCGCTGCGCGGCGTTGAGTGCACTGGTAGGATTCTGATTCATGGCTTTCACCTTGATGGGTTAGAGAGACGTTGAGGGTTGAGGGTCTGCGTCGAGTTCGCGCCACATGCTGCTCGCGGGGTTTGGGATTGGTGCTGCCTGTGCGACCCAGCCGTAGGCCTTCGCGCGTTCGGCGGTCACGCGCGCCTGCTCGAAGGGACGGCCAGGCCCGCCAGCGCCGCCTGGCAGAGGTGGCATCGCGGCCTTTTTCAGAGCTGCCTCGAGGCCGTTGGCGATCTCCGCGAGCATTTCGGGGGTGACATTGGCCGTCGAAACGAGACGCCCCGTGCGCCGCGGGCTACCCGCAATTGCGTAGAGCACGCCTAGCGTCGGGCTGCCCTTGGTGACGCCGAGATGCGACGCCGCGAAGATGCTGAACGTGTCGCACACGTGATAGAGCTGATCCTGCTGAAGCGGAGTCAGTCGCGCGACGTGCTTTGGTTTCTGCGGCCGGGCCTGGTCCTCAAGCGAGCGCGCGTCGTCGACATCGCGCATCGCTGCGATCATGCCGCCGAGCACGGTCGCCGTGCGGTCGATGCCCGGGATGTGCTCGCCAAGCTCGCGGCGCACCTCGCGATAGAGTTGGGCGTACAGGAGCGGCCGCCCAGGTTCGTGCTCGACGTTCGGATTGACTTGCTCCCCGATCCAAGCGCCAGAGCCTTCGAGGTAGGCGAGCCAGGACGGCTCCATTTTCATTTCGAGCGCAGCGATCTGGTCCTGCAGCGCGATCACATCGCGCGCGACCGCCTTGCAGGCCCGCAGCGCCTCTTCCGCCTCACAATCGAGGTCAAATTCCCTAGCTTTCGCGACCGCTTGCTCTGCGGCTCGACGCACGGCGCGCCCGGAGTCGCGCTCCCGAATCGCCGCCGTGAGCTGCTCCTCGGCGACCTCGTGCGCTTCGCGCAGCTTGAGCAACTCTTTTGCCGGTGTGTTCGGTTTGGCCGAGTTTCGAGCGAGCCGCGCTCCGCGCTCTTTCTTCTGCGCGTCGACCACGAGCTGGTTGGCCTCGGCCCGCGCCGTGTCGATGGCGGCGACGCGAGCGAGCGCAACGGCCTCGGCGCTCACGCGGCACCGTCCCGACCGGCTGCAGCACGCGCCTTGGCGAGGTTCTCGTTGAGCTCGACCACGTTGCGCGCGCCGAACGTCCGAGCGATGAGGTTCAGCGACGCCGCCTCGCTCGCGCCGGCGACCGAGCTGCGGTGACTCCGCTTGAGCGGCACGCCGGCGCTCTCGCGCACGTACGCAAGCAGCTTGCCGTCGATCTCGGCGTGCGCCTTCGCGGCCTTCTTCTTTTTAGCGACTTTCATGGGTTTTTTCTTGTCCTTCTTGGGCTTGGTCTTTTTCTTGGGCGGTGGCGTCTCGTCATCGTCGTCATCGTCGTCCCCGCCGCTGACGATCCTGGCGGCGACGCGAGCCTCGACCTGCGCCGCGATCGCGAGCGCACGTGCGCGGCGGTGCCGAACCATCTGGGAGCGCAGCTGGTAGGCCTGTGCGTTTTTGATTGCGCGACGGCCTACGGACTCGAAGCCGGGGGCGAGATGGTCAATGTAACTCATGTTGTCCTTCAGCCGAGCAGCTTGATGTATTCGATGACGAAAGCGTCCGTGCCGGCGAACACGGCGCCGTTGAACGAGTACGTGGGCACCTCGATGATGGTCGGCTGGGCGGTCGCGGGGATCGCAATCGCCGACTGACCGACAGGCGTAACGGTCCCGCCGTTGCTGGCCAGCACGATGACGCGCGTTACGACCGCGTTCGGGTGGCAGCGTGACCGTTCCGCTCTTTCCTGTGAGCTCGCCTCGCTTGCCGAGGGAGGTGACCGATTCGTGCCAATATCCAGACATCTTTTCTGTTCCTTTCAGAGATTGCCGGGCGTCGCGTACTGCACGTAGTAGGAGTCGGTGCCCGTGAAGATCACGCTCACGCCGGTCGCGCTGTTCTGTTGCCGTAGCGCGTGGTGGTTTTGAATCACGAGTGGCGCCGTGCTGACGGGGACGGGGATCGTCGGACCGCCAAGCGCTTGCAGCGTCGCGCCACCCGCGCTCGCGTGTGCGATGATCAGGATGAGCACGGCGCCTTTCGGTAGCGTCACCGTGCCCGCGTTGCCGGCAGCCTCGCCGAGCTTCCAACCTGCGCCGACGTTCCACATCAGCCGGTTTCCTGCCAGCACAAGAACGTGAGGTTCGGGTCAGCGGCGGCCTGGCTTGCGAGCGTCGTCGAAAAGGTGAACTGGTCGCCCAAGTCGAAGGCGCTGGCGGCGCCCATGAACGTGAGCCAAATCCCCGTATCAGCAATCTGCAGCGAGCCCGTTGGGCCTGTGCCACCGATGGGGATGATGAGCCCGACGATTGGAAACGTCGCGACGCCGTCAACCTCTACGCCAATGAAATTGGGATTCGGCCCAGCAACGTTAGTTCCGACCTCCACGATCCGCACGACAACCAGCGGATACGAGGCGTTCGGGGTGCCGCCGACGACGAGTTGGCCAGTGCTCTTGCCGACGCGTGCTGCGGTGACCATGCCGCCGAGAGCGGGCACCAGACCATCAGGCACACCGGGCACGAGCGCCAAAAGCTTCGAGGCGAGGTCGCCGACCGACGTTGCGTCGATGCGCCCTCCGTTGCCTGGGCGGGAGACGGCGAAGCGCAGGCCGTTGGGCGGCCCAAAGCCGACGCCCGGGCCGAGCTTCGAGGCGAGGTCGAGGCACGCATCGCGCGCGGCGTTCACGCCGGTTGCTGCATTGAATGTGTGCAGGGTCGTGGACAATCTAACGCTTCCTTTCACGAGACATCAGGGCTTCCTCTCGGGTTGCGCGTTTGCCTGCGGTACGAGCCATGGCGTTGCGCTTGCCGTGCGTGGGCGGGCCGCGGCCTCGCGCGCGCACAGCTCCCAGGCGGCGAGCTCGTGCTGGCGCGCCGTGCTGGTCAGGCTGGCCGCGCTCTTGAAGCCGTCGAGGTCCCCGGCCTGCGCGGCGAGCTCGGCCGCAAACTCCCCGCCGGCGTAGAGCCACGCCGCGGCGTTGAGCATCGCGCCGACACCGTGCGAGACACCGCCGTGGGCGGCCTGGAGCTCTGCCATGCGCTTGCGCTGCCACTCGAGGCGCCTGCGGTTGTGCGGAGCGAAACGCGCGTCACAGGCCAACGTGCGCGGCAGGAAACGCGAACGGCGTGGGAGCTTGGCGAGCGCCTGAGCTGCGGCGGTCGTGCGCACGCGCTTGCGGTCGTCGCGACCGGTGGCGAGCGGATCTGCTCCGACCGCTTGGGCCGGCGGCTGCTCGTCGGGAGGGAGCACCTCGACGCGCGGTGAACCGACGCCGTTTCCGTGACCGGCTCGGAGCGTCACGCGGCAGCTCCGGCTGGCCCAGGCGTTTGGCCCACCTTGCCGGTGGAATGCGAGGAATCAGCAGCAAAGAGGCTGAAAAGCAACGGGTTGAGAGTGCGTTGCGCGTTTGCCGGCAGGTCCGGCCGCTGGGTTCCGGACACACTCCGAAACTCTGGAGTGGCTTGATTCCGGGCCGATCGTGACATGCGTTCGGGGCCGCCCATCACCCACCTCCGAAGTCGATGATTGATTGGCGCTCATGGTCGTCGTCGCCGGGGTCACGGGGACAGCAGGGGTCACCAGTTCCCGAAAGTGTGGCGTTGCTTTTTCTCGTGGAGACTTTCTGGGAGTCGTGTCCCCTGGTGACCCCGATGTCCCCGCTCACAGGGTCTTCCCACGCCTCAAGCAAGCGAACGCCGGTCCACATGCGCTTGCCGTCGGTCTTCCCTTCGCGCACGTCGCGATCACGCAGGCGTGCCGCGAACTCCTTGCCCACGAGCGGCGCTTTGATGCCGTTCTCCTTGCACCACTCTTCGTAAGCGTGGCGCAACGTGCTGCGCTGCACGCGGGCGTCAGCCTCGAACGCACAGCGCTCGTCGAAGAAGCCCGCTACGCGGTCCATGTCGCTGCGGTACTCGGCGGTGCTGGCCTCGACGGCTGAGCATGTGCCAATCCCGCTCTCCTGCCAGGCGAGGCAGCCACGGACGGCCCACGAGAGGATTGCGGCTCGATTTGCCTGCTCGCGCAGCTTGGCCCGCATCAACGGGTCGCGCTTCTCGGGTGCGAGAGGGTGGACGAACGGCACTCGCCGTACGCGGCTCCACGCGCCCTCGTCGTCGTCGCGGATGGTCGGCGCATCGTTGGCAGCAAGCCAGAGCGCAAACGTGGCGTAGAACGAAAGCTCGGCCTCGTACTTGGCGGCCGCGGTGATTGCGTCGCCGCCAGTGATCGACTTGATCATGGCCTCGTCGAAGCGGGCGCCTTTGCGGACCTCGACGCTCGAGACGAGCCGCGCGCCCATCAGGCGGACAAGGTCCCCACGGTTGCCGCCGGTGCTCGACTGCACGAGCCAGGTCTCGAAGCTGGTCGGCACGTGGTACTCGCCGAGCGCGCCGTCGACCGCGTCGATGAACGTCGACTTCATGCCGTCTGGTGGCCCGTGCAGAAACCAAAACGCTTTCTCGGTGATCGTACCCTGCAAGGCGTAGCCGACGCTGCGCTGCAGGTACGCGACAAGCTCGGCGTCGCCGCCGGTCGCGTCGTGCAGGTACTGCTCCCAGAGCGGGGACGTGGCGCCGGCGTCGTACTCGACCGGCGATAGTTTGGTGATCAAGTCCTCGCGGCGGTGCGCGCGCAGCCTGCCCGTCCGAAGGTCGATCGTGCCGTTCAACACGTTGAACGCCCACGGGTCGGCATCGAGCTCGGCAGGTAGGACGGGGATACCCTTCTCGCTCTGCGCCAGGGTGATCATCGCTGTGCGTCGCGCTGCCTTTTCCGAGTCGCGCGCGTGCTTGGCGATCGCCTTGCGTTGCTCTTCGTCGTTGCACGCGCCGGCCTCGTCGTAGATCGAGCGCACCGTCGCTTTGGCGAGTTGGTGGAGCTCGCCGCGCTCGTCCCACGTCCAGCGCTTGCCGTCCCAGAGCAACCAACGCCGGCGCGGCGGGCAGTAGCGAATGCGGTCGCGGTGTTGTGCGACCAGGCGCTCGGCGTTGCCAGTTTCCGTAAGCCGGAAAGCTCCTGGCAACGCCACGGGGCGTGCGCGGCCGCGCTCTGCTTCGTCAAGCTTCCCGCTCACGCTGCACGCTCCCGCGCCCACCGCGCGATCGAAGCTGAGATCCGTCGTGCGGCGAGCGCTCGCTGCGTCGTCTTGGGAAGATCCGAATGCTCGAGCTGTACGTCGGCGATCGCTTGGGCCCAGATCATGCGCTGCGCGTTGCGTGGTACTTGGCACGCATCGAGCAGCTCGCGAGCGCGATCGATGTGCACGACCTCCGCGACCTTCTGCGCGATCAAAACAACCCCGGTGGATCTGGGTCCTCGCCGATCGGCTGAACCTCGCGCGTGCCGACCGGGATTGAACGTTGTGCGTGGCTCGTGCGCACGGCGCGCGGCTCACTCGCGCCGCTCTCGATCTTCTTGGCCACCTTCGCAAGAGCATCGAGGACCTGGTGCAGCTCGCTATCGCGGATGCTGGTGCCCTTGGCGGTCGGCTTCAGCTCGCCGGCCCCGTCCTTGTAGAAGAACCGCACGTCAGTGAAAGGCGCCGAGCCGTTGTACGTCTTGCGCGCGACGCGGATAGCTCCGTGTTCACCGCGCTCGATTGTGCAGAGCACGTGCTCGAGATCGCTCATTTCCCCACCAATCGGAGTTCGGCGCGGAGCTCGTCCCCGACGGACAGCTTGCGTTCGCGTGTCGTCGGTGTTGCGAGTTCTTCAGCGTGCGCGGTCTGCGAGAGCAAATGCCGACGGCCGACGATCGCGGCGTCCGTCTTGCCGTCGGCCATGCGGCGCTTGACCGCCGCGCAGTGGCGGCGCGGCCCCAGCTGCGAGCGACGCTGGTCAATCCACGTGCCGCGCTCGGCGCTGGCCTCGGCGGAGATAGCATCGCACTCGTAGGCGGCGGCGCGAAGCACGCGGGCGAGGTCGGCGGGGCTCATGAACCCGAGGATTCAGCAGGCGCGTGATTCGCACAAAACCTGCGGACGAACCCCCCACCCCTGTCCGCAGGTGGCTACTTGCGGGAGCGCTTTTTGCGCGCGCGAGCGAGCTTGTGACGCCGTGCGTCCTTGAGGCGACTCGGCCTCTTGAACCCCGATGCACGCGCGCATGCCAGCACGACGTCGCTGGCTTTGGCGGGCGTTCCGTCACTGAAGAGCCACTTGATGGCTCCCAGCCACACCTTCACGCGATCTTCCGTCGTCAGGGTGTTCGGAAAGATCTCCGCTGCACCCTCTGCCGTGCACGCGATGTCCAGCGCGGCGGCTAGAACCTTCGGGTCACTGGACTTCTCAAGATGCTTCTCCATCAACCGCACAACGCGGTAGAAGCGGTTGGCCAACACGAGCGGAGACTCGGTCTCGCTTTTCGCCTTCACGGCAAAGAGCAGCTTGGTTGCCGCGCTCTTGAGAGCTTCCACAGCTGTGGACTTACTCGGCCTGCCGCCAGGCTTGAAGGGTGGCTCGACGTACATCAGTGCGGCGACTAGGCCCTCTAGCAGGCGAATCGCGTGAAAGGCTCGTTCGTCGCCAGTCAACTTGAGGAGCTCGACGCTCGCGACCTGGAGCTCCACGTTAGCTCTTGCTAGCGCGAAACCGATTGCGCCCTCCCGCGACAATTCAGCCTTTTCGATCGTCACGGACGACCTGTTGACACGCACTCCGTTCGCCAAGCTGACAGGATCAGCGCGGACGCCTTTTCTGGGCTTCGTGCTCGTCATGTACGGTTTGCGAGCCTACCGCTTTTTGCGTTTCGCGCGCTCGGCGTCCAGTGTGGGAACGCTCGGCGCCGTGCGGCTCAGGCGACGCGCAGCGAGCTCGCGGGACAACACCTCGACGGTCTCGAATCGACCGGCTTTGGCAGCCAGCATGAGGGCCTCGGCGAGCGCCGCTTCGACGGGGTCGGGGTGGGCCAAATTCTGGCCCACCTCTGAACGGAAGGGTGGGCCTTCGTGCTTTTCCGTGTCGGTCCCCGTGTCGGATTCGGCTGAATTAGGCTCTCGCGTAGCTCCCTGCCGCCTGGGCCCATTTTCGAATCCCCTTGGGGACGCCCAGGAGTCCAGCATGAACAGTGCTGGATTTCTTCTTTTGTAGGTGTCGCTGCCTGGCTCCCGGACGATCCCCGGAATCTGGTAGCGGCTGGGTCGCTGTTCACTCCTTGAGCACGCCCGATGCCTTCGCAATGAAGCTAGCGATGTAGTCCATCAGACCCGGCGACAGGCAGTCGTACGGCTCGAGGCCGAGCTCCCGGAGACGTGCGCGAACCGCGCCCATCTGCTCCGGCTTGGTGCCGGACTCGATGATCGACGAAACGAACGCCGCAAAGTCTGGGGGCGCCCAGCCCTGCTCGCTCGAGAGCTCGGTGTGGATGAAGACCAGTCCCGAGAATGGATGCTTCGCCCGCTCGACTGGTCCCTGCATGTGAACTCCGCACTCACTGCAGGCGTAACGAACGATCAAGGCGCTTGCGTCGATGGCCTTGAGTTTGTCGGGGTTCTTGCTCACCCGCACCTTGTCACGCGGCACGACCGCGACTTGTGAGAAGAGCGCGCCCTTCGGCTTCCAACACTTGGTGCAGCCGCACACGTGGTTGTGCGCGCACTGTGCCGTGATGACGACTTCCACTGGATTGCTCTGGCACAGGCAGCGCAGCGTGCCACCAGCGAAGTCTTTCGCGGCGGGCTTGATGCCTTTGTCAACTGCCGGATGAATCGAGATCAGAGCCATTGGACCAATCCTCCTTCCGGTCTTGCCGACCGAGTCACGAGAATGAGCACTCTGGGGAAATTGTGCAAGCCACCGCAAGGGTCTCGTACGATTCGCTCGGCAGGACGTTTCACACACCATCTTGGCGCGACCGGGTCAGCAATCGTGCAACTTGCACCGCTAGCACCGCACGCAATTGCTGAATCGCGCGCTTCACGTCCGGCAGCCCGTGCTCTGCGATGCTTGCCGCATCGAGTAAGGCCTGAAAGTGACCCGAGTCGACGAGAAGACGCCGAGGAAGGCCGGAACTCCCGCGTGAGATGCGCTTTCGTCTTGTGCGCGAGCGCGCGTCCTCTACTCTTCGAGAGATGTCCTCGATGCGAACGTCGCTGTCGACCGCCTCTCGCCTCTTCGTCATCGCTGCCCTCGCGACGGGGGCGTGCTCGTCGAACGGCGATTCCGGAGGGGGCGCGACGCCAGGCGCAGGCGGGGCCAGCGGCGCGGGCGCGGGGGGAGCCGGGCGAGCCGGAATGGGCGGCGCCGCGACGACGTGCGCGCCCGGTACGACGCAGATGTGCTTCGGACCCGCCGCGTGCCAGGGCGCGCAGGTCTGCGCTCCCGACGGGAAGAGTTGGGGCGTGTGCAACTGCGGCACGATGTCGGCGGGCGGAGCAGGAGGGGGCAGCGGTGGCGGTGGCGGATCGGCGGGCGCTGCAACCGGAGGGTCGTCGAGCGGAACCGGAGGAAGCTCGCCCGCTGCGGGCGGGGCTGGAGGAACGAGCGGCGGCGCGGGCGACAGCGGCGCTGGGGGAACGAGCGGGGGAGGGACGAGCGTGGGGGGAACGGGTGGATTCACCACTCCCTGCGGAACGCTCACGACCCTCGATCTGCACCAGGCGACGCTCATCGACAACCCGCCTGACCTCGCCGATTGGCCGGTGTCGACGAACATCACCGAGGTCGCGTTCCAATACATGGGCATGGATGGTGTCCACGTCCAATTCTCGAAGCAGAACGGAGCCGACAGGTGGCCGGACGTCATCCCGCCGGGGTTTCAAGGGGCGCTCCAATACACGCTCGGACTAGAGCTCATCTCATAACCTCCGCAAGAGCAGGATGATGCAGCGGAGCTTAAGAAAGGCGAGGAAGTTAGCTGCCTTGTGCTCGAAACGCGTGATGAGTCGGCGCGAGCACTGTAGCCAAGCGAAGAGGCGCTCGACATGCCAACGGCGTTTGTAGCGACGCAGCGGGCGGCCGTCCTGGGTCTTGTGCTTGCGGGTCGGATTGTGGGGAGCGATCATTTCGATCCCCATCGATTTAAGCTGAGAATCGAGGCCATTGCTGTCGTAGGCGCGGTCACCGATCAGGCGTTTGGGGAATGGCCTCAGGAATCGGCTTCGGAGAGTTTCCAGGACGAGTTTCGTTTCATGCCGCTGACCACTCGCAATCCCAATGGCGAGAGGAAGACCATTGCGGTCTGCCACCGCCATGATCTTGGTCGCTTTGCCGCGTCGAGTTTTGCCAACAAGAGCACCCCTTTTTTTGCGCCGGCGTGGCTGCCGTCGATGTATGCCTCGCTGAGATCGAGCTTGCCGCGCGCGTAAAGATCTCGCGCGAGTGCTCTCAGAATCTTATCGAGCACACCCTCGCTCTCCCACTTTTGAAAGCGCCGATGGCACGTCGCGTGCGGTGGGTAGCGAGCAGGCAAATCCATCCAAGGCGCTCCCGTGCGCAGAACCCAGAGAATTCCGTGCAAAACGTCGCGCGGATCTCGCCACGGTCGACCGCCCTTCGTCGTCGTCCCTTCGATCTCGGGACCCGGCACCCATTTCTTGATCGCTTCCCATTGCGCGTCGGTGAGATCCATCCCCGACTACAAACATTTTCGTCCCCAGATGGAAAGCGCGTGAAGAAACATGGAACGATTTCGATCGCTTAGCCGCAGCCGGTTATGAGATGAGCTCTAGCACTACTCCGCCACATTTTTTTCTTTCCATCCGCCGCGAAATGAGTTTTGTAAGCGGGCGTGGAAACGACACGCACGAGCTGGGAGCGCCAGTTGGACCGGTGGCTGGAACCGGCTCTTCAATCTCTGCACCATA
>DASXKQ010000266.1:0-22583 GCA_036496745.1 Polyangiaceae bacterium | reverse complement strand
GGACGAACTGCCCGAAGGCGGCGACTTCGACGCGGAAAGCGCGGCACCGACGGCGCTGCGCCAAAGCGCGGAGTCCAAACC
Source organism: Polyangiaceae bacterium (assembly GCA_036496745.1). Lineage (GTDB taxonomy): Bacteria > Myxococcota_A > Polyangia > Polyangiales > Polyangiaceae > PMG-095. Next base: position 22,502 of record DASXKQ010000266.1, on the reverse strand, counting down.
GTTGCCCGTCTTTCCCATCCGTGACGCGGTGCTGTTCCCGCTCAGTGTGGCTCCGCTCTTGATCGGGCGCGAGGGCAGTGATCTCGTGCAGGGCGCCATGGCCAACGATCGCTTGATCGTGGTCGTGGCTCAGCGGGGTGAAGCCGAGCACCCTTCGCGCGAGGACCTATACCCGGTCGGCACGTTGGCGCAGATCGCGCGGCTGATGCACGTGAGCAACGACGGCGTGCAGCTGATCGTGCGGGGCCGAGCCCGCGCGAGGCTCGCAGCCTTGGAGCCCGTAGAGCCCTACTTCCGGGGGCGCGTGCGGGTGCTCGATGACGTGGAGAGCACGGACGTCGAAACGAGCGGGCTCGTCAAGGCCGTGCAGGACGAGTTTGCGCGCGTGATCGCGCTCAGCGAAGAACTGCCCGACCAGCTCGAGATGATTGCGCGCAACCTGCACCCAGCCGGCGCGGTGGTCGACTTCATCGCGACCGTGCTCGACCTGTCCGTGGCGGAAAAGCAAGAACTACTCGAGCAGCTGGACGTCAAGCAGCGACTCAGGTCCGTCGCCAACAGGCTCAGCCAGAAGCTCGAGGTGTTGGAAATGGGGCGCAAGATCCGCGAACAAATGCGCGGCAGCATGAATGAAGAGCAGCGGCAGTTCATGCTGCGCCAACAACTGCGCGCCATCCAAAAGGAGCTTGGTGACAGCGACGATACCGAGCGCGAAACGGAGGAGCTCAAGGCGCGTCTCGAGAAGGCGCAGCTGCCGGAGAGCGCGCGCAGCGAGGCGGATCGCGAGCTGCGACGACTCAATACGATCCCGACGCAATCTCCCGAGCACAACGTCACGCGCACGTATTTGGAATGGCTCGCGGACATGCCCTGGGCAATCAGCACGGAGGACAACCTCGATCTGCTGCACGCGCGCGCCGTACTCGACGAAGACCACGAGGGCCTCGAGAAGGTGAAGGATCGCATCCTCGAGTACTTGGCCGTGCGGCGCTATCGCGTCGACGCCAAGAGTCCGATCCTGTGCTTCGTGGGACCTCCCGGCACGGGCAAGACGTCGCTCGGCCGCTCGATCGCTCGCGCCCTCGGTCGCAAGTTCATTCATCAGTCGCTCGGCGGTGTGCGCGACGAAGCCGAAATTCGCGGGCATCGCCGCACGTACGTCGGCGCGCTGCCGGGCAGCATCGTGCAGAGCATTCGCCGCAGCGGCTCCAACAATCCGCTGTTCGTGCTGGATGAGATCGACAAGCTGGGCAGCGATTTCCGCGGCGATCCGGCCTCCGCGCTGCTCGAGGTGCTGGACCCGGAGCAGAACTCGAGCTTCGTGGATCACTACCTGGACGTGCCGTTCGACCTGTCGCGCGTGCTCTTCATCTGCACGGCCAATCTGCTCGATCCCGTGCCGCCCGCGCTGCGCGACCGGATGGAGGTAATCACCCTGTCGGGTTATACCGAGCGCGAAAAGCTGAGCATCGCCCGCCGCCACCTGCTCCCGCGCGCGATAGCGGACAACGGACTCGATTCGCTCGGCCTCGAGCTCGACGACGCCGCCGTGCTGCGCGTGATTCGCGAGTATACGAGCGAGGCCGGCCTGCGCGGCCTGCAGCGCGAACTCGAGACGGTGCTGCGCCGGACCGTGCGCGCGATCGCGGAAGGCAAAGACCCCCCGCACGCAATCGGCCAGTCGCGCATCGGAGAGTTGCTCGGGGTGGCGCCGCGCAGCTTCGAACGCGCGCGATCACCTGACACGCCTGGGGCAGTTTTGGGGCTCGCCTGGACGCCGGACGGCGGCGAGGTGCTTACGATCGAGGCGTTGGCCATGCCCGGCAGGAGCAATCTGCTACTGACCGGCAAGCTCGGCGACGTGATGAAGGAGTCTGCCCAAGCGGCGCTCTCCTACGTGCGTTCGCACGCGCGCGAGCTGGGGGTTCGGGAAAAGATGTTCGCGCACACCGACGTGCACATCCACGTCCCGGCCGGCGGCATTCCGAAGGACGGTCCGTCAGCGGGCGTGGCTATGGGCGCGGCGCTCGTCTCCCTCTTCAGCGGGCGGCTCGCGCTGGAAAAGACGGCGATGACCGGCGAAATCACGCTGAGCGGCCGCGTGCTACCGGTCGGTGGCATCAAAGAGAAGGTACTCGCGGCGCACCGCGAAGGCCTCACGCGCGTCGTGCTACCCGCGTCGAACGTCAAAGATCTGGACGACGTGCCCGCGGAGGTGCGAAGTAACCTCGAGCTCATCGCGGTCGAGCACCTGGCGGAAGTGTTCACGAAGGTGCTCCACGCCGAAGCGCGCCGCAGCAACGGCGCAGAGCATGAAGTCGTGAGCGACGCCAGCGCGCCTCGAGCCTCGCAATCAACCGCCCACAGCTGAGCAAGAGCGTCGTAGGCTCGGCGGCGCATGCCGCTAGAACCGCCGAGTTTCGGACACGCGTCGCTCGAGAGCACCGCGCTCGCGCTGAGCGGCTTCGAGCTGCAGGTGGATCGCTTCCGTGGCGGCGATCGCGCGCACGTGCTGCTCTTGCATGGCCTCGGAGGCAACGCAGTGACTTGGCACGGCGTCGCGCCGCTGCTCGCGGCCGAACTCGAAGCGCAAGTCTTGACGCTCGATTTGCCGGGCTTTGGGCGGTCTCGCACGAGCGGGCGCCGCGTCGACTTTCGGACGCTCGCGCTCGTGGTCCGGCGTGTCTTGCAGAGCGAAGCGCCGAGCGGCACGCGTTGGGTCCTCGCGGGGAACTCGCTCGGGGGAGCGCTGGCGCTCGATGTCGCCTGCCGAGCTCCGGAGCTCGTGGCGGCGGTGAGCCTCACCGCTTTGGCGTTGCCGCTTGCTTGGGGTCGCAACCTACGCGGCCTCGCGGCGCTGTCGTCGTGGCTGCCGGCCGCGTTGCCTTGGATCGGACGGCGTCTCATCTCACGCTACATGATCAAGACCGGCTTGCCGGGAGTCGTCGATGAGCCCATCCAAGCCCTCTTCGGCGATCCGCGGCGGCTCGATGCGGGTCTGCGCGAACGTCTGCTCGATGTATCGCAGTATCGACTCAGCTGGGCCCGTGAAGCGGCGTGCGCGTACGAGCAAGTGACGCGCAGCCTCGGAGTCGAGCTCCTGCGAGCTTCGGGTGTCGAGCGTTCTGTTCGAGAAGTTCGCTGCCCCGTGCAGGCGCTTCACGGCAGTCGAGACCCGATATTTCCAGCGGCTGCCTGGCTCGAGCTCGAACAGCGGCGTCCGGACTGGCAGCATGTCACCTTGCCGGACATCGGCCACGTGCCTCAGCTGGAAGCCCCACGCGAGGTGGCCGCTCATCTATTGGATTGGCTGAGAGCGCTCGCCGCGTGACAGCGCCGCGTGCTTGCGGCCGTGGCCGACTTTCATGGCATGATACATCCGCATGCCATGGGAAAAATCCCGAGTCGCTGTGCTTGCACTCGCGAGCATCGAGCTTGCGTTTTCGTTCGCGTGCGGCGGTCGGGCGAGTCGCGATCGCTCAGCGCCGCCCACCGCAAGCGCGGGAAGCGCAGGGCTCGGCGGCACTCCGAGCGGCGGCAATCCAAGCGGCGGCACTCCGAGCGGTGGCGCTCCAAGCGGTGGGTCGTCAGGGATAGGCGGGACAACCGCCGCACCGTGCTTGAATGACGCCGACTGTCCCACGTCCCGTGTGTGCGAAACGTGCGCGGACGGCTCAGCGGTGTGTCCGGTGAGCCAGTGCGTGAGCGGCACTTGTGTCGATCTGACGCCGATTTGTAACTGTAAGCCTGCCCAAATCGATGGTGGTACAAGCAGCACGGCCTTTCGCTGCAACTGGGTCGACTGCACGGGCATCACGTGTCCGTCCGGCACGTCTTGCCAGTGCTGCGGCGGTTTTTCGAGGGGCTGTCTATGTACGACCCCGTGCATGATCGACGCCGAATGCACCGATCCCACGCGCCCGGTGTGCGACCAGGGCGTCTGCAGCGACGGCGCCTTCTTGTGCTGCGGCTGTCCTTGAGTGCACCGCGTCGACGAGCCGTCGTGATCCGTCAGGCGACTCGCGGGAATACTCAGCTGATGGTCGGTGGCGAACGCTAGACGCGAGACATCCCTCCGCTAGCTGAGCTTTGCAGCGGTGATCCGAGCGCCTGCTCTATCGGGCTCGTCATCATGGCGAGGCGGAGCTCCATCTTCCCGTGAGTAGCAGTCAGATTTTTTACGCCCTTGAAACGGGCTCACGTGAAAGCGATCCCATGAACTTCCAGCGAATCCTGCGAGCCTCGGCTCTTGTGCCCGCGTGTGTGGCCCTGGCCGCCTGCGTTACAACCAACTCGAGCGTCCCTGACGTGAACGGCGCGGCCGGGAATAGTGACACCGGAGGTGCGACCCCGGGCGGAAGCGCAGGCACGAGTAGTTCGAGCGCCGGCAGCGGCGGCAGCGGGACGGCGGGCGTGAGCACTGGCGGCAACGGCACCGCGGGCAGCGGCGCGAGTGGCGGCGGTACCGCAGGCAGCGGCGCGGGCGGTACCGGTACCGGTACCGCGGGCAACGGTACTGCGGGTATCAGCACCGGTGGCGCTACGGGCGGCAGCGGGACAGGTGGCTCCGCAACGGGCGGTGTCGGTATTGCGGGTGCCGGCGCTGGAGGTGCTGCAGGCGCGAGTGGCGGCGGTACCGCGGGCAGCGGCGTGGGCGGCGGATCGAGCGGCGGCGCCGGGGCCACCTCCGGTGAAGACGAAGGTGCCGATTGCACGGTTGCAAATCTACCGGCTTCGGCCTCTTTACCCACTATCGCCAAGCTGCCCGACCCCTTTACCAAGCTCGACGGAACGCGCATGTCCACCCAGGCGGAGTGGCGTTGCCGAAGAGAAGAAATCCTAAAGCAGGCTGAGCAATATATTTATGGCACGAAGCCGGGAACGCCCACGAGCGTGTCTGGCACCGTCTCGAACACGAACATCACGGTCAACGTCACCGACAAAGGCAAAAGCACGAGCTTCTCGGCCTCGGTCGTGCTGCCGGGCACTGGCTCGGGACCGTATCCGGCCATCGTCGTACTCGGCGGCGCGACTTTTGGCGCTCCACTCGACCCCGCCGTCATCAAGAGTGAAGGGATAGCCATCATCAATTACGACCCGTACTTGCTTGGCAAAGAGGGCACGCCGCGCAACAATAAACAGGGCGCATTCTACGATATTGCCGGCAATAGCAGCACAGCGGGCCTATTGGTCGCGTGGGCTTGGGGCGTGAGTCGCCTGATCGATGTCATCGAGCAGTCCGGCGGCGCGATTCTCAAAGCGGACGCGGTTGCGGTCGCCGGCTGCTCTCGCTTCGGCAAGGGTGCGTTTGCGACGGGCATCTTCGATCAACGCATCGCTTTGACGATGCCGATTGAGTCAGGCAGCGGCGGTGTACCGATCTGGCGCGGCATTCCGGGAGAAGGCGCGCAAACTCCGAGCAGCGCCTACGGCGAGCAGCCCTGGCTCGGGGACGCCTTCAGCTCGTTCACCAACAAGGTGACCGCTCTGCCGATAGACACCCATGAACTCGTAGCCATGGTCGCGCCACGCGGACTCTTCATCATGGACAATCCGTTCATCGCGAACCTCGGCCCCAAATCCGCACACGTGGCCGCCTTGGGCGGCGCAGAAGTGTTCAAGGCGCTCGGCGCGGGCGACAACATCACTTACTATTCCAACGTACAAAACGGCACTCATTGCTCGATGCGGCCTGAATGGTCCGCGCCATTGCGCAGCAACATTCGCAAATTCTTGACGAAGACCGGTAGTGACCCCGGCGTGATCAACGCGTCGGCCTCGGCCACGGGCAACTTGTCCACGTGGAGAGACTGGACGACCCCCGTCCTCAATTAACGGCGTCACCACAACACATCGTCTTGCGATAACGAAGCACTGACGCGGACTTACGCTCGGCGGAAGAAAGCAGATGGGGTTCGCGTAGCCGCTCGCCTCTGTCGCGTATAAAGTGGAGCCCCATGACGCTTAGCCTCGCTCGGTCATCGTTGGTCGGATTGATTGGTCTGATGGGCGCGGCCTGGGCGTGCGGGTCCTCCGTACCGCCGCCACTCGGTGGGAACACCGGGAGCGCGGGAACCGGGCAAGGCGGAAGCAGCAGCGGCTCGCAGGGGTCGCTCGGTGGGCCTTGCTACGCGAACGGCACCTGCAACACGGGGCTCGCGTGTCTGTCCGGGGTGATCTGTGGTCCGGCGACCGGCACGGGCGGTGACACGGGACAAGCGCAGGGCACACTGTATGGGTCCTGTTTCCCGAATGCGACCTGCAACACAGGGCTCACCTGCACTCAGAACCTGTGCCTTCCGGATGCCGCGGGCACGGGTGGAAGCACGGGCCTCACACCTGGCACCCTCGACGGGCCGTGCCTCACCAACAACACCTGCAACAGCGGATTGATGTGCACAGCGGGTTACTGCATTCCGTCGGTGGGCGCGGGCGGTTCGAGCGGTCAGGGTGGCGCGGCACAAGGCGGCGCCGGCAACAGCTCACAAGGTGGCTCGTCGCAAGGCGGCGCATCGGCGTCCGGCGGCACGAGCGCGGGTGGCACGAGCACGGGTGGCACGAACGCAGGTGGCACGAACGCAGGTGGCACGAGCACAGGTGGCACGAGCACAGGTGGCACGAGCACGGGCGGTAGCAGCGGCGCTGCTTCCACCCTGATCGTTGCGTCGGACGGAGACGTTGCGCCGGGTTCGAATTCGGTTGGCGTGTCCGGCGCCTGGTTCACGTTCGCCGCGATGAAGCCGGTCTCCACCATCGTCTCGTCCTTCGTCGGAAGTAACGTGTGCGTCTCCGGAATGGTAGTCGACACGGATGCGTTCGGGCCGACGCTCGCGTTGAACCTGAACCAGCCCTCGGCCACGGGCACTGCGGGTTCGTACGTTCCTTCGGCGCACGGCATTACGGGTTTCAGTTTCGAGATCAGCGGGACTCCAACCAACTTGCAGGTCAGCTACCTCGCCAACGACACCGCACAATCGGAATATTGCCGCTCGCTCACGCCGTCGACCACGGTGCCGACCGCGGTGTCCGTCGCTTCCACCTCCTACCAGTGCTGGATTGCGGGTGGCGCCGCGGGCAACCCGAGCACCGCCTACGTCGCGCTGCGCTTCCAGGTCGTCACTGACACCAATCGCCCGACTTACACGTACAATTTCTGCATCACGAACCTGCGAGCGATTTTAGCCGCGGGAGCCTGATCCGACTGCGACGGCTCTTCGAGCACGAAGGCGTCACACTCGTCGCCATGTCGCAAGTTGCGGCATCCAGTCGCCGCTGGCAGCATGAAAGCGCAGCGGTAGCTCGCCGGAGGGAACGACACTTGCACGCGTCTGCACGCAAACTAGCCGAGGAGCGTGCCATGGACAGCGGTTTCGACATCGAATCGGACGTGATCGTAATCGGCGCCGGGATGGCGGGTCTCACCGTCAGCCGTGAGCTTGCGCGGGAAGGGCTCGCGGTCGAGCTACTCGAGGCCCGTGATTGGGCCGGCGGGCGCGTGATCACGGCGCATTCACCGGAGCATCCTTTTCCGATCGAGCTCGGCGCCGAGTTCGTGCATGGGCGTCCGGAGCCGACCGTCCAACTTGCGCGAGAGGCCAACGTAGAGCTCGTGCCGCTTGGGGATCGTCATTTGATCCGGCGCGGCGGCCACTTCGACGACATGGCGGCAGTTTGGCAGACCCTCGCCGACCTGTTCCATCACGCGAACCTGTCGCCGGCCGATCTGTCCGTCGCCGAACTGCTCGAACGAACGTCGGTCGATCCCGACATGCATCAACTCTGTCGGGACGTCGTCGAGGGCTTCGAGGCGGCGCCGAGCGACGAGCTGAGCGTGCAGAGCATCGCGGAAGATTTGAGCAATGCCGCAGAGGCCCCACAATACCGCGTGGAGGGAGGCTACCGCGCGCTCGTCAGCCACCTCGAATGCGCCGTGCACGACGCGGGCGTGTGCGTGCACTTGAATTGCCCCGTACGCCGCGTCGATTGGTCGAAGCCGGGCTGCGTGCGCGCGTACACCGTGCACGGGCGCTGTTTCGAGGCTCCCCGCTGCGTGGTCGCCGTACCGCTCGGCGTGCTCGAGGCGGATCCGCTGCGAGGCGGTATTGCGTTCGAGCCGGCGCTGCAGCAGCTGACTCCGGCGTTCTTGCAGGTGCGCCCCGGGCACGCGCACAAGATCGTGATGTGCTTCCACGACGACGTGTGGCACGAGCGGTGGCCGGCGGAGGCGGATTTTTTGCACTTGCAAGGCGAGCTTTTCAACACCTGCTGGCGACAATCTCAGGGTTCATTTCATCAGCTGACGGTTTGGGCGGGAGGGCCCAAATCGCTCGAGCTTGGGCGCCAATCCGAAGCGTCGCGGCTCGACTTGGCGTTGCGCTCGGTCGCGCTGCTGCTCGGTGAATCCGAAGCGCACGTGCGCGCAGCGCTCGTCGACTGGTGGCAGCACGACTTCAACGCCGATCCCACCGCGCGCGGCGCCTACAGCTATGTGCGCCGCGGCGGCTTCTCCGCCACCCAAGCCTTGCGGGAGCCCCTCGCGGAGCAGCTATTTTTCGCGGGCGAGGCGACCGATCACATGTATCCGGGCACGGTTGCCGGCGCGATCGCCAGCGGGCACCGCGTGGCCGCTCAAATCCTGCACGGAGCCGCTCCGCGCCGACTCGCGCTCGCGTGACAATATGCGTCGGTGAGACGGAACCGCACGCTACCGAGCGAGCGCGACGCGCTCGCCTCCCCCGACACTTCCTCCCAGCACGCCTGCGCCGCTCGGGCCTGGCTCTTGCAGTCAAAGTAAGAAGAGCAAGAAGAGCAAGAGGTGAACTCATGGCGATTGCGATGAACTCTTCCGAAAAAGCGCTAGAGCACTTCCGGGCAAAGCTGAACTTCACGACGAGCCCCGTCGATCTAGAACGGGAGTTGCGTGGCGGCGCCGACCTGCGCGTGGTCGATGTGCGCAGCGCGGAAGACTTCGACGCTGCGCACATCCCCGGTTCAATCAACCTGCCCCGCGAACGCTGGGGCACGCTCGAGGGCCTCGAGAAGGACATGCCGAATGTCCTCTTGTGCTACTCGCAGACGTGCCATTTGGCCGCGCATGCCGCCGTGGAGTTCTCGCTCAGCGGCTTTCCGGTCGTCGAGATGGAAGGTGGTTTCGCGGCCTGGCGCGAGCACCAGCTGCCGATCGAGAGCAACGAAGAGAAAGTCGATCTGCGTGCCCCGCGAGCGGCGACTCACTCCAATAAGCACGTGCGCGACTTGATGAGCGCGCACCCGATCCGGCTCCCGAGCTGGGCGCAAGTGAGCGAAGCCGCGCGCAAGATGAGCGACGCCCACGTCGGCAGCATCGTGGTCGAGGACGACGGAAAGTTGTGCGGCATCGTCACCGATCGCGACGTCACGGTGCGAGCCGTGGCGCAGGGCCTGAATCCCGCGACGACCACGCTCGCCGAGATCTGCACGACGGACGTCGCCACCTTGTCCCCCGACGACGATTTGGACAAAGCGATCGACGTCATGCGCGAGCGCGCGGTGCGCCGCTTGCTCGTGGTCGACGCGGGTCGCGCCGTCGGCATCGTATCGCTCGGCGATCTGGCGCGCGAGCGCGATGCCCGCTCGGTGCTCGGCCAGATCAGCGGCGCGCCGCCGAACGAATGAACCGCGCAAAGTAGCAGTGACCCGGAGGTTCAGATGGACAAACGACAAGAGAGAACGAGATCTGGCGAGTCGTCGTCACAGTCACGCGAGAGCGTCGAGACAATCCCCGTCGACAGCCAACAGCACGGAGCTCGCTCGCTCATTCGCCGCTTCGGCGAAGACGTGGATCGACTCTTCGGCGGCTTCTTCGGGTCGCGGGACGCGGCGCCGGGCGACGCGCTCGGGCGCTCACCGGCAATCTGGTGGCCTGAAGTCGATGTCTCCCACAGCGCCAACAAGCTCGTGGTCAAAGCGGATCTGCCAGGCCTCAAGAAAGAGGATCTGCGCGTGGAGGTACGCGACAACGATCTGTGTATCTCAGGCGAGCGCCGCAGCGAGTCCGAACAAAATGAGGGCCACGTCTACCGCAGCGAGCGGAGCTACGGCGCGTTCTGTCGCACAATCAGCTTGCCCCAGGGCGCGCAGACCGACCACGCCTCGGCTACCTTCGAGAACGGCGTACTCCGCATCGAGATCGAGGCGCCCAGAGACGAACAGCAGCGCACCCGCCGGATCGAAGTGCGCGAAGGCAATCCGCACTAGCGCGCGTCCCGCGCTCCCGCTCACGAGTCTTTCCCGTAGCCAGGGAAGAGCTGGTGCAGCGTCTGCTTGATCACGCCCTCCGATTCGCTGTCGTGCTTGAGCACGCTCATGCCGAAGGCCTTGGCTTGCTTGAGCGTGATGTGCGGCGGCAACGGTGGCACGTCCGGATCCACCACCACCTCGAGCACGACCGGGCGCTCCATGGCCAACGCCAGATCCCAGGCCCGTCCGAGCTCCTCCGGCTTTTCGACGCGTAGGCCGGCGAGTCCCAACATTTCCGCGTAGCGCGCATAAGGAAAGGCCGGGATGTCCTGCGACGCCGCGTAGCGTGGATCACCATTTTGCGCGCGCATTTCCCAAGTCACCATATTCAAATCGCGGTTTTCGAGCACCAGCACGATCAGTCGCGGATCGGACCACCGCGTCCAGTACTTGGCGATCGTGAGCAGCTCCGCGTTACCGTTCATCTGCATGGCGCCGTCGCCGACGAGGGCGATCGCGACGCGCTCGGGGTGCACGAACTTGGCGGCGATCGCGTACGGCACGGCGGGACCCATCGTGGCGAGTCCGCCCGAGAGGCTCGCCATCATGCCGTCACGCAAAACGAGGTCGCGCGCGAACCAGCTGGCCACGGATCCCGAATCGGCGCTCAAGATGCAGCGATCCGGCAGGCGCGGCGAGAGCTCCCAAAACACGCGCTGCGGGTTGATCGGGTTCGCCGGGCTGTGGGCGCGCTGCTCCATCAATTTGTGCCAGTCCGTATTCCAGCCCTGAATGCGACTCTGAAAACCGTTCACCGGCTTCTGGCGCAGATGCGGCAAAAGAGCTTGCAGCGTGCTCTTGGCGTCCCCGATCAAGTTCACCTCCATCGGGTAGCGAATGCCGATCATGCGTCCGTCGAGGTCGATTTGCACACCGCGCGCTTGCCCTTCTTTGGGTAGAAATTCCGAGTAGGGAAAGCTCGAACCGACCATCAATAGCGTGTCGCATTCCGCCATCAGCTTGTAGCTCGGCTCGGTGCCGAGCAGCCCGATGCAACCGGTCACGAACGGCAGATCGTCCGGCACCACCGCGCGACCCAAGAGCGCCTTGGCCACGCCGGCGCCGAGCAACTCGGCCACGGTGATCACTTCTTCCACCGCGTGGCGAGCCCCCGCGCCGATCAGAATCGCCACCTTCTTGCCGGCGTTGAGGATGTCGGCGGCGAGCTGGAGCTCGGTTTCTCGCGGCACGATATGGGGCGGAGCGAAACCAATCGACGTGTGCACGGTGTCGTGCTCGTGCGGGGGTTCCTCGACGGCCTCGAGCTCCTGCACGTCCTTCGGCACGATCAGACACGTGACGGTGCGCTCGGTCAGCGCGGTGCGCAGCGCTCGATCCAGCATGTGGCGCAGTGATTCGGCCGTGTTGCAGGTGTGGACGTATTCGTGCGCGACGTCCTTGAACAGCGTCGCCAAGTCCACCTCTTGTTGGTAGTCGCCACCCATCGCGGAGCGCGCCGATTGGCCCACGATCGCGAGCACGGGCGCATGATCGAGCTTGGCGTCATAGAGCCCATTCAACAGGTGAATCGCGCCCGGCCCCGAGGTCGCCAAGCACACGCCGATCCCGCCGCCGAACTTCGAGTGGCCGCAGGCCATGAATGCGGCCATCTCTTCATGCCGGGCCTGAATGAAATGGATGCCGTGATCATCCCGGTTCAGGGCGCCCATGATGCCGTTGATGCCGTCCCCCGGGTAACCGTAAATATGGCGTACGCCCCAGGCACTGAGCCGTTGCACCAGATGATCGCTGACGTTCATCGCTTGCCTCCATGCGTTCGAGCACTGCTCGAGCAAGGCACGTAGGATGCCAGGCGGCACATGAGCAATCGGGGACGCACGGATTCGCAGATTGCGACGAGCTGGCGCTTCGCAGTTCTGTAAAACCTAGCGGAGAGCCGGACACTAACGCTTCTCGTCAGCCGCGACCTGCGCGTGGCTCAGGAGCGCGACGAGCGCGACGCCACCGAGCATGTTGCCGAGCCCGACCGGCAGCAAGAATTCGCTCAGCGCCTGCGCGAGTGACGCGTCCCCGTTGAAGACGGCGTAGAACGCCTCGCTCGAACCCGCGACGATATGCGAAAGATCACCGAGCCCAATCAAGTACGTGATGACGACGATCACGAACACGTGCGCATCGGTGCCGGCGAGCATCCACACCATCAGCGCGATCAGCCAGCCCGAGAAGATCGCACGCAAAAAGTGGGATCCGAAGCTGCCTTGCATCGTCGTACGCGCGATCTCGGCGAAGGCGCGTTGCGCGTCCGCCGGGAACACGGCGTGCAGGGCGCCGGCAAACGCCAGGGTGCCTAGCAGGTTGCCCGCCAATACGATGGCCCATAGCCGGAGCACGCGCAGAGCCGTCGTGCGATCCTTGTTGTGGAGCAACGGGATCATCGGCGTCAGCGTGTTTTCGGTGAAGAGTTGCTGACGTGCGACGATCACGATCAAGAAACCGACGGCGTAGCCCAAGTTGACGATGAGCTTGACCCAAGGCGCCTCCGGCAACGCCGCGCGCAAGAGTCCCATTGCGACCAACGACGAACCCATGGAGAGCCCGGCGGCCACGCTCGACCAGGCGAGTGCTGCGGCGGAGCGGTTGAGCTCGTGCTGACCTTCGAGGCGAATTGCCTCGTAAAGGACCTGCGCGCGCGGGTGTTTGCGATCGCGAGCTTCCTCTTTTTCCGGCTCACTGAGCGCGACCGAGCTTGGCTTGTTGGCCACGGCCGACCCGCCATGCAGGAAAGATGCGCGAAGACAGAGCACCGCGATCGTGATCAGCGGCGATCCCGCTTTTCGCGCATCCGTGACTCACCCGAGGCAAATGATCACGGCGCACGCGCGCCAGCGAAGGCAGCCATTTAGCCATTTCCTCGAGATGTGGCGCATGCGGTCGTCGAGCGTGCTGCCAGCGGCGCATGGCACTCAAATTGCTGATCTGCCGCATCTTCGGTCGCTCAGACCAACCAAAGCCATGGCAAATGCAGGTCCATCGAGCACGCGCTTCGGGTCGCAAGGGCTCTTTCTGGCGGGGCTCGGGCTGAGACGATTCGCCGGTCAGCCACTGGTCGTCGTCTTCGCGGACAGTTGGACCCTGCCGTCCGCGTCGCTCCGCGAGGAGCTCTCGGCGGAGCTACGCGGGCTCAGTGCGGCGCTGTTCGTGGTCACGCGCGAGGGTGTCTGGTCCTTTCAGGCGGACGACGAAGCGCGCCTGGTGCTGGACGAACTTCCGAGCACCGAACTCTGCGCGCTCCATGCAGCTTACGGCGTGCCCAAGGACGAAGGCGGCGCGTCGCTGATCCTACTCGATGGCGCGGGCAACCTGCGATCCCGCACGAGCGTGCCCGGCGCGTTCGACCTCGCGCAGAGCCTCGTGGACACCCTGCGCGTCGCCAGCGTCGAGGTGCTGGCCGCACCGCGCGCAGGGCTGGTATCCCGCCGTGAGCTGGTAGTCGCAAGCCTGATCACCGCCTTCGCCTTGCTGCTCGCCGACGGCTGCCGCCCGCGCCATGCGCCGTCGTCCGCCCGGTCGGACGCGGGGCGTGCGCCATCGACCTCCGAGCTCGACGTATCGCTCCTGGTCAACGGCACGCAGCGCCAACTGCGCCTCGAGCCGCGCACCTCGCTGCTGGACGCGCTGCGCGAACGTCTGTCTCTGACCGGCAGCAAGAAGGGCTGCGATCACGGACAATGCGGAGCGTGCACGGTGCTTCTCGACGGCCGTCGCGTCAACGCCTGCCTGGTGCTGGCGGTGATGGCCGAGGGCGTACCGATCGTCACGATTGAAGGGCTGGCACAAGGCGAAACCTTGCACCCGATGCAGGAAGCATTCGTCAGCGAGGACGCGCTGCAGTGCGGCTACTGCACACCCGGGCAAATCATGAGCGCGGTCGGGCTCGTGCGCGAAAAGCGCGCCCACACCGAGCAGGACCTGCGCGAGCAAATGAGCGGGAACCTCTGCCGCTGCGGAGCCTACGCCAATATCGTCGCCGCCATCCGACAGGTGCAGAAGAGCGGAGCACCGATATGAGGGCTTTCGACTATCTGCGCGCTTCCGACGTGGAGACGGCGCAAAGCAGCGGCAGCAAGCCCGACGCGCGCTTCATCGCCGGCGGCACGACGCTCGTCGATCTGCTGCGGCTCAATGTGGAGCGACCGGCGTTGCTCGTGGATTTGGCGCGGCTGCCTTGGTCGACGCTCGAGCCGGTCGCGAACGGTGTCCGCATCGGCGCGCTCTTGAAGAACACCGAGCTCGCCTACCACCCGCTCGTGGTCCGTGACTACGCGGTGCTGTCGCAGGCGCTGCTCGCCGGTGCGTCGCCGCAGATCCGCAACATGGCGAGCGTGGGCGGCAATTTGTTGCAACGCACGCGCTGCTCGTATTTTCGCGACGTCGCGGTCGAGGCTTGTAACAAGCGCAGTCCGGGCTCCGGCTGTGCGGCGCGTGAGGGCTATTCGCGCGCGCACGCCGTCTTGGGCGGCAGCCCGCATTGCATTGCCGTCAATCCGTCGGACATGTGCGTCGCGCTCGCCGCGCTCGAAGCGACCATCGAACTGCAGGGGCCGCGCGGCTCACGCCACGTCGCGATCGCGGATTTTCATACTTTGCCCGGCGATCACCCGGAAATCGAGAGTGTGCTCGAACCCGGCGAGCTCGTGACATCGGTGCTGCTGCCGGCCACGACGGCTGGCCGCCAGTCGGCCTACGTGAAGGCGCGCGATCGAGCGTCCTTCGCGTTCGCGCTGGCATCGGCCGCGGTCGTGCTCGATCTGGACGGAAAGCAGATCCGCCGCGCGCGCGTCGCGCTCGGCGGCGTGGCGACCAAACCGTGGCGCTGCCCCGAAACGGAGAACGCGCTCGTGGGCAAATCGGTCAGCGCCACGACCTTTGCCGAGGCCGCGTCGCACGCCGCGAGCGGAGCCGTCGCGACCAACGACAATCGCTTCAAGATACGGCTGGCCGAGCGCGTAGTGGCCCAAGCGTTGGCAGTCGCTGCGGGGACTGCATGAGCGCGCCGCTCGTCGGACAGGGCGTGGACCGAGTGGACGCGCGCTTGAAGGTGACCGGCAAAGCGCGCTACGCCGCGGAGGTCCCCGTCGCCAACGTGGTCTACGCGGTGATCGTGACCAGCGGCATCGCACGCGGACGCATCGCGCAGCTCGACCTGAGTCGAGCCCGAAGCGTTCCCGGCGTGCTCGAGATCCTGAGCCACGAGAACGCGCCCCAGCTGCCCGGCGCGAAGGTCAAACAAGAGGGTGTCGACCGAGTTTTGCAGCTCTTGCAGGACCCGAGCGTGCTCTACGCAGACCAACCGATCGCGGTCGCGATCGCCGACACGCTCGAACGCGCGCAAGAGGCCGCCGCGCTCGTCACGGCCACGTATGGGACGGAAACGGCCGCGCTCGACATGCCTGCTCTGCTCCCCAAAGCGTACGAAGCGAAGAGCGCTGGACCGCGTGGTGCAGCCTCGTCATCGCGAGGAGACATCGCGGCCGCGCTCAAGGCGGCGCCCGTCAGCATCGAGCAGACGTACACGACGCCCGTGCAAAACCACCACCCGATGGAGATGCATGGCCTGACCGTGGTTTGGCAAGGCAGCGACCATCTGACGCTGTACGACACGTCCCAGGGCATTTTTGGTGTCCGGAAGAAAGTGTCGACCGTGTTCGGCATCCCTCCGGAAAACGTGCGCGTGATCTCGCACTACGTGGGTGGCGGCTTCGGCTCCAAGGGCTCGCCCTGGTCGCACGTCGTGCTGTGCGCGATGGCGGCGCGCGCCGTTGGCCGCGCGGTGCGGCTCGTGCTCACGCGCCAGCAAATGTGCTCGTTGGTCGGCCATCGCCCGCAGACGGTGCAGAAGCTGCTGCTCGCGGCGCAAAAGGACGGGACGCTCTCGGCGATCCGGCACACCACGTACTCCGAAACCTCGAGCTTCGACGAGTTCGTCGAACCGAGCGGCGTGCAGTCGCGCATGCTGTACGCCTGCCCCAACGTGCAAACGTCGCATCATCTGGTGCGGCTCGACGTGCCCACGCCGACGTTCATGCGCGCGCCGGGCGAGTCCAGCGGCACGTTCGCCCTCGAGAGCGCGATGGACGAGCTCGCGTACGCCTTGAAAATGGACCCGATCGCCTTCCGCCTGAAAAACTACGCCGAACGCGACCCCCACGAGGACAAACCCTGGTCGAGCAAGTCTCTGCGCGAGTGCTATCGGCGGGCGGCGGACCGCTTTGGCTGGCAGAAGCGCAAGCTCGAGCCGCGCACGATGCGCGAGGGCAACCTGCTCGTGGGTTGGGGCATGGCGACCGCGACCTATCCGGCGCGTCAGAGCGGATCGTCCGCGCGTGTTCGACTGAACCAAGACGGCAGCTTGTTGGTTCAAGCTGGCTCGCAGGACATCGGCACCGGCACCTACACGATCTTGTCGCAGATCGCGGCGGACGTCTTCGCGCTGCCGCTCGAGCGCGTCACGGTCGAACTCGGCGACACCGCGCTCCCCGAGACCCCCGTGTCGGGCGGTTCGCAAACCGCCTCGAGCACGGGCTCGGCCGTCAAACACGCCGCGCTCGCGCTGCGCGACGATCTGATCGCGCTCGCGCTCGCCGACGCGGCGTCGCCGCTCCACGGCGCCAAGCCGGACGAGATCACGGTCGACTCGGGCGCGCTCGTGCACCAGAGCGACGCGAGCAAGCGCGACGGCTACGCGAGCTTGCTTACGCGGAGCGGCAAGCCCGCGCTGGAGCGCGCGCTGAAAAACGAAGAAAAAGCCGCGCGCGCCCAATACTCCTCGCATTCGTTCGGCGCCCAGCTGGTCGAGGTGCACGTCGATCCAGACCTGGGGCAGGTGCGCGTGAAGCGCGTGGTGTCGGCGTTCGCGGCCGGCAAGATCCTGAACGCCAAGACGGCTCGCAGCCAATTTTTAGGCGGGATCGTGTGGGGCATCGGCTTTGCGTTATTCGAACACACCGTGCGCGATCCCAGGACCGGTCGCGTCGTCACTCGGGATTTTGCGGACTATCACGTGCCCGTCCACGCCGACATTCCCGAGCTCGACGTGATCTTGGTGCCGGAAGAGGATCCGTACGTCAACGAGGTGGGCGCCAAGGGCATCGGTGAGATCGGCATCACGGGCAGCAACGCGGCAGTCGCCAACGCGGTCTGGCACGCCACCGGGCGTCGCGTGCGTGACCTGCCGCTCACGCTCGACAAGTTGCTTTGAAAGGATTGACCGAGATGAACGAGCTCACCGAGATCTGTCGCCACGCTCGAGAGCTGCGCGACCGCGAGGAACCGCTTTTCACCGCGCAGGTGGTGCGCGTCGACGGCTCGGCGTATCGGCGCCCGGGTGCGCGCATGCTGTTTACCACGGGCCGCGTGCTGGCCGGCTCGATCAGCGGCGGCTGCTTGGAGGCCGACGTCGTGCGCTCCGGACCCTGGCTCGCGTCGCGCGGACCGAAGGTTCGGCGCTACGAAGCCGGAGGCGACGACGAGCGCCCGACGGGCTCCGGCTGCGGGGGAACCATCGACGTCTTGATCGAGCAGGACTGCGGGGTCGAGCCGGCCGACCCGGTGACGTTCATCGAACACTGCCTGGCCGAAGAGCGTCGCGGGGTGATGGCCACGGTCTACAGATCCACGCTGTCGAGCTCGGCGGTGGGTGCGCGTCTGTGCTGGGAGCTCGGGCAATCACCCAGCTCCACCATCAAGAATCCAGCGGTCGAAGCGGTCTTGCTGCGTGTCGCCGAGGAGCTCCTGCGTGGACCCCGCGCCTCGAATCGCAACGTCGTCGTGGGCGAGAGCGTCGACGCACTGCTCGAGATCATCGAGCCTCCGCCGCACCTGTTCATCTTCGGCACCGGCGCGGACGTGCTGCCGGTGCTCGAATTCGCGACCTCGCTCGGCTGGAATGCGACCGTGTGCGCGAGCAAGCATCGCCCCACCACCGGCGATCGCTTTGCCCGGCACACGCGGCTTTTGCTGGGAGAGCCCAAGGCTTGCGTGGACGCGCTCGACCGCTGTCTGCACCCGCTCGCCTTGGTGATGTCTCATGACTTTCAGGCCGACACTCGCGCCTTGGCGGCGCTGCTCGGCTCGCGCAGCGAGTACATCGGCGTGCTCGGTCCCGCGCGGCGCCTGGAGCGTCTGCTCGACGAGCTGCCCGCGCTACCGCCTTTCAATCGGCTCGCTGCCGTGCACGGGCCCGCGGGGCTCGACCTGGGCGCCGAGACGCCGGCCGAGATTGCGCTGTCGATCGTGAGTGAAGCCCAGGCCGCTCTGCGGCAAACGAACGCTGGGGCATTGCGCGATCGGCCTCGGGCGCCTGAAGCGCCGCTCGAACCAGGGAGCGGAGTGCGTCTACATCACGCCGATTGGTGCGCGAACGACGCCACACGGAGGGGGGCATGAAGTCGCGCATCGGTTGTGCGCTGCTGGCCGCGGGTGGCTCGCGACGCTTGGGTTTTCCGAAGCAGCTCGTGCACTGGGAGGGCCTGCCGCTCGTACGCCGCGCGGCCGAATGTGGGCTCCGCTCTCATTGCGCGGAGACTCTGGTGGTGCTCGGCGCGCACGCCGCGCGTGTGCGCGAAGCGCTCGGCGAGCTGCCGCTCACACTCCGTGAGAATCAGGGCTGGCGCGAAGGGCTCGCCTCCTCGGTACGCACCGCCGCGCTCTGGGCCATCGAACGCAAGCTCGACGGCTTGCTGCTCACGCTCTGCGATCAGCCGCGCTTGACGTCCAGTCACCTCGACACGCTGCTCTTCATGCATCGACGGACGGGCATGGTGGTCGCATCTCACTACGACGGGCGGAGCGCAGTGCCGGCGCTGTTCCCCGCAGCTCAACTGCGCTCGCTCTTGAAGCTGCGCGGGGATCGCGGCGCGCGCGAGCTGTTGCGCGCGCATCGTCCGCTCGCGCTCGTGCCGTGGCCGGAGGGCGAACTCGACCTCGATACGCAGTCGCAATTGCAGAGGCTGCCGGCTCGAGCGAGCGTCCGCGACGGCTGCGAACAGCGCGAGGAGGCGTCGTAGTGCCAAAATGCCCGAGGAACACGACGCCCGTGAACACCCGAGTGGGTTATTCCCATCCTGGGCAACGCCTGCTCTGCGCGCGCTTTTGTTTTCGTGCGTGTGTCTGGTGCTGCTCGTGCCCACGTTGCTTTGGGCATGGCAGCGCACGCCGTACGTGACCGACGAATTGGATCCCAAGGTTCAGCCCGTGAAATTCGACCACCGGCACCACGTGCATGACGACGGAATTTCCTGCGCCTACTGCCACGCGGACGCCTTCCGTTCTGCGAACGCCGGCATGCCGGCGGTTTCGGTGTGCATGGGCTGTCACGCGCAGATCTGGGGACACAGCCCCGAGCTCGAGCCCGTGCGGAACGCGTACTTCAGCGGCGCAAGGCTCGAGTGGCAACGCGTCACGCGCGTGCCGGACTTCGTGTTTTTCGACCATTCGGTGCACACCAACAACGGCGTCGCCTGCACGTCCTGTCATGGACGCGTCGATCAGATGGCGCAGGTCTATTCGGTCGAAGCGTTCAACATGGATTTTTGCCTCGATTGCCACCGCCACCCGGCTGGGCGCGTGCGACCCGTCGAGCACGTGCTCGACCCGGATTGGCGCCCGCCGAGCGGACGCGCTCTCGAGCACACCCCGGAGGTCCAACCACGAACCGACTGTACGACGTGCCACCGCTGAAACCTGAACCCGCACCATGTCCCACCGGCACCATCTCGACTTGCTTGCGAACCACCCAGAAGCGAACCCGGGCGCGCCTGCGCTCACGCGTCGCGGCTTCTTGCGCGGTGTGGCCGCCGGCGTGGGGAGCGCTTCGGCGTTCGCCTGTACGCGCGCGCCGGCTCAAAAAATCGTGCCCTACCGGCAACAACCCGAGGAGCTGATCCCGGGACGCCCGCTGCACTACGCCAGCGCCTTCACGCTCGACGGCTACGCGACGGGCATCCTGGTCGAGAGCCACGAAGGGCGGCCCACGAAAATCGAGGGCAATCCCAGCCACCCGGCGAGCCTCGGCGCGAGCGGCTCGTTCGAGCAAGCGACGCTGATGGACCTGTACAGCCCGCGTCGCCTGCGCGGCGCGCGAAAAAATCGCGCACCCGCGAGCGGCACAGCGCTGCTCGACGATCTCGCGCTCAGCGCGGATCCGGCGCGGCGCGGGCGCGGCATCCACCTGGTTCTGCCACCGACGAGCTCACCGCTGTTGTCCGCGCGCCTGATCGCCTTGCAGAGTCGGCTGCCCGAGCTCGCGCTGTATTTTCACAGCGCTATTTCCCGCGTGCGCGCGTGGCAAGGCGCGCGCGACGCCTTCGGTCGAGTGCTGGAAGTACGTGCGAATCTGCGTCGCGCGCAGGTCGTGCTCGCGCTCGACGCGGATTTTTTGGCGAGCGGTCCGGATTGGCTCGCGCTCGCCAAACAATTCGCGGACGGGCGGCGCGTGGCCAGCCGTAGCGACACCGTCAATCGCTTGTACGCCGTGACTGGCGTTCCGAGCGTGACCGGAGACAGCGCGGACCATCGCTTGGCGCTGGGCGATCGCGAGCTACCCACCTTCGTCGCGCGCTTGCTGGTCGCGGTCGCTCGAGAACTGCCCGAACTCTCGCCGCCGGATCTGGCGCAGCGCCTCGCGCGCACCCGAGCGCTCGCGCCGGCCGCCGAACATTTCCTGGCCGCGCTCGCGCGGGATTTGCTCGCCGCGCGCGGCGCCTGCGCCGTGTTGGTCGGGCCGCGGCAACCGGCCAGCGTACACGCCGCCGTTCACGCGTTGAACGCGCTGCTCGGCGGCGAGCACGGACCCGTGCGGTACGCGCCCTCGGCCGTGCTGGACGCCGGCACGGCGCGGCACGACGCGCTACCCGAACTCTGCGCCGCGCTCGAAGCCGACGCGGTCGAGCACGTCGTGGTGTGCGACGTCGACGTCACGCGCACGTGTTACGGCGATTTGCCGCTGCGCGCGGCGTTCGCGAAGGCAAAGCAGAGCACGTATTTGGGGCTTTTCGACCAAGAGACGGCGCGTGTGTGCGGCTCACTCTTGCCCGCGCTGCACGTCCTCGAATCCTGGGCGGACACGCGCGCGCTCGACGGCACGACGAGCCTCGTGCAGCCGCTGATCGCTCCGCTCTACGACGGATACGACGCGCTCGCCGTCGTTCAGGCTCTCGCGCGCGAACCAGTGCGCCCGAGCCACGACGTGCTGCGCGGCTTCTGGCAGGCGCAGCGCCCGAACGATTTCGAGGCGCGCTGGGTCGGCTCGCTCGCCAGCGGGATCGTCGCCGAGAGCGAGATCCCGAGCGTGTCGGCGCCCGCGCTGTCATGGGGCTTCGTCGAGCGTCTCGCCGCCGACGCCGCGCACAAAGGCGAACTGCTCGAGCTGATGGTGCACGCCGACCCACAGCTCTACGACGGCCGCTTCATCGACAATCCTTGGCTCCTCGAGCTGCCGAGCCCGACGAGCAAACTCAGCTGGGGCAACGCCGTACAGCTGGCACCCGAAACCGCCGCGGAGCTCGCGGTGAACAACGGCGACGTCTTGGCGCTGAGCGCGAACGGCAAGACAGTCGAGGCTCCGGCGCTGCTGAGCCCGGGTCACGCCCCGCGCGCGCTAAGCCTGACGCTCGGTTGGGGCCAGTCCGGTGAGCTGCTCGGCGCCGCGCAGGGCGCCAACGCCTTCCCGCTCACGAGCGCCGATTCACCGTGGTCGACGTCGATCGCTTGCCACAAAACAGGCCGGCGCGAAGAGCTTGCGCTCGCCCAGGAGAGCTTCGAGCTCGGCACGGTCGCGGACGAGATCTTCGCGAGCGTCACGTTCGCCGAGTACCGCGCAGGCGCGAAGCTTGCGGACAAGCTGCGCGAGCCGCAACCCTCGCTGTATGCCAGCGATGCGCCCGCAGCGCCTCGCCAGTGGGGGATGGCCATCGATCTCGGCGTGTGCACGGGCTGCAGCGCTTGCGTGCTCGCGTGTCAGGCCGAAAATAGTATTCCCACGGTGGGCAAGGCAGGCGTGCTCAAGCACCGCGCGATGCACTGGCTGCGCGTCGATCGCTACGTCACGCGCGCGGAGCACGGCGAGCGAGTGCGCGTGCAGCCGATGGCCTGCCAACACTGCGAAAAAGCACCCTGTGAATACGTGTGCCCGACGGCCGCCACCGTGCATTCGACGGACGGCTTGAATCAGATGGTCTACAACCGCTGCGTCGGCACGCGGTACT
>DASXKQ010000265.1:0-3971 GCA_036496745.1 Polyangiaceae bacterium | reverse complement strand
CGCAGCCAGCAACTGCCGCGCCCCACTTTGCCGGCAGTGCGACGAGAGCTTCTGCTTCGCCTGGCTGCGCCTCGACTCTGCCCTGCTTGCCGCGGCCGTCGCCCGCTGGTCCCGATATAGAAAGTGGCGGAGTAGTGCTAGAAGCCATCTCATAAATGCCGCAAGAGGATGATGATGGAGGCGAGGTGAAGAAAGCCGGCGAAGTTGTCGGCCCAGCGCTCCCAGCGCGTCGTGAGGCGGCGGAAGTTGTAGAGCCAAGCGAAGAAGCGTTCGACTTTCCAGCGGCGCTTGTAGCGGCGGAGCGTTCGACCGTCTTGCCACTTGGTTTTTCGATTGGAGAGGTGGGGCGCGACGAGATCTACGAGATAGGTTTTGAGCGTTTGGGCGAGGCCGCGAGAGTCGTACGCTTTGTCGCCGATGAGCTTTTGCGGGCGGAGCCAATCGGGGATTTCTTGGAGGGTTTCTTCGGCGAGTCTGCACTCGGCGGGGGAGGCGCTGTGGATTGTAAAGGCCAGAGGAATGCCGTGACCGTCGACAATTGCCATGACCTTGGTGCCCTTTCCACGCTTCGTAGGACCGACTCGAGAGCCCCTTTTTTTGCCGGCACGAAGGTCCCGTCGATAAAGCCTTCGTCCAGCTTGAGTTTGCCGCGCAGATTGAGATCCATGAGCAGCAATCGTCTGACTTGGTTCAGCGTTCCGTCGCGCGTCCACTGTTGGAAGCGCCTATGGCACGTTGACGGCGACGGATACCGATTGGGCAAGTCCTGCCAAGGTGCGCCCGTGCGCATGACCCACAACACTCCGTTGAGCACATCACGTGGGTCACGCCACGGTCGACCGCGCCCATCATCGCGAACGACCGGCTTGCCCAGTAGCGGCTCGAGCACTTCCCACTGCGCGTCGGTGAGGTCTGCCATCCCCACACTTACAAACACGCCTGATCGCGAATGGAAAGCGCCGCCAAATCATGGAACGATTTCGATCCCTTACGCGCTCAGCTATTTGTGGGATGGCTTCTAGCCTAGTAGGGCTTCGCGTTCCACCGCGCAACGTAGCTAGCTCCCGACGATCAAGCGCAACGACCCTTGATACGTCGGCTGACGGCGCAACGCGCCGAAGCGCGCGTCCCACTCGCCTGACTCGAGCGCGGCGCGCAGGCGAGCGACGATCTGCTCTTCCATACCGGGCTCGAGAAATGTCCACGCGGACTGCGAGCGGCGCACGACGGACTCGAGAAATACCTCGGGCCGCGCGTAGTACGCTTCAGTGAATCCGTCGCAACAGTCGCTGGGGATGGTGACCGGCTGCACGTCCACGCGTTCACCCAAACAGCGCACGATCCGCGCGATAGACGGCAGACGCGCGCGCTCGGCGGCGAGCAACTCGGGCGCGTACAGCGAGAGCCAGAAATCCCCGAGGGCATCCGGGTCGAACGTGAGCACGACGACGTTACCGCGCGTGACGCGGCGCAACTCGCCGAGCCCGCGCTCCAGCTCACGCCACTGATGCACCGTGATACTCGCCAAGCTCGCGTCGACCGAGCGATCGTCGAGCGGCAGATGTTCCGCGACGGCGTCGATGGCCGGCGCGAGGTGTGGCGGCCTTTGCGCGCGCATCGCCGCCGAGGGTTCGATCGCGATCACGTGACGGTCGAGAGGTTCGTACGAGCCGGCGCCGGCTCCGACGTTGAGCACGCTGCGCGCGGCGCCGAACGCAGCCTGGATCTGAGCGAAGATACGCGGGTCCGCGCGGCGCTGCGCGGCGTAGCCCTGACCGTGACGGGCGTAGTCGACGTCGCCTGCCGGAACGTCGCGCGCTTCTCGACTCATGGCTGCCGATTGATAGCCCGCGGAGCTTCAGCCGCAAGCGGCCACGCGCCCGCCGGGCTTGGCCGCATGCCCTTGCGGACAGGCCAAAAGACACGATAGCGTTGGCGTTTGTGCGCGACATCGCGCGCGGTGGGGCGTCCTTCCATAGCCGTCATCGTCGCGGGCGACTGCGGAGGACTCTGGAGGTCTCGTGAACCAATTCAAAAACTCGTGTGTTCGCGTGTCGTGCGCGACCTTGCTTGCGCTGATTGCCGCTTGTTCGAGCAGCTCGCCCGCGCCCCTCGGGGGCGGGGGATCGGGGAGCGCCGGCATGTCGACCGCGGGCGGTGGAAACGGCGGAGGTGCCGGCGCGACCGGCACTGCAGGCACGAGCGCAGCTGGGACGAGCGGATCCGCCGGCACGAGCGGCGCGGGTGGCGATGGTTTTTCCGGCGCGAGCGGTACGGGTGGCGATGGTTTTTCCGGCGCGAGCGGCACGGCGGGCGATGGTTCCGCCGGCGCAAGCGCCGTGGGCGGCGCGAGCGGCAATGGTTCTTCCGGTGCAAGCGGCGCGGCCGGTGATGCTTCCGCCGGGACAAGCGGCGCCGCGGGTGACGGTTCTTCCGGAGCGGGTAGCGGCGCGGGAGGCACGGCCGGGATGAGCGGATCCGCGGGCGCCGGCGGTAGTGGCGTGTCCGGCGCGGGCGGCGCGGGCGGCGCGGGCGGGAGTGGCGGCGGCTCGACGGTCCCACCCACCCGGCCCACCTATGATCCTGGCCCCTTTTCGAACACAGCGTTCGACGCGACGCTCTGCAATGGCGTACTGAGCCGCACCGGCAACATCAAGATCAGCATCGACGCGGACGTGAGCGACATGGCGGGCGTCGTCTGCATTCTCGGCAACTTTACGGTGAACACCAGCACGCTTTCGAGTTTGGCCGGTCTCGAATCTCTCAAATACGTTTCCGGGGACGTGACCATCGCCAGCACGGCGACACTCCAATCGCTCAGCGGCCTCAGCGCGCTCGCGCAAATCGGCGGCAAGCTCGACATCGAGAACAATACGGATCTGCGCAATCTGAGCGCGCTCGCGAGTTTGAGCAAAGTCAGCGGCGCGCTCACGATCGCCAACAACGCCGGGCTCGTCAGCACCTTCGGCCTGCGCACGCTCGCGGCGCTCGGTGGTGACCTGAACCTCACCGGCAACCCGCAACTCGCCGATCTGGGCGGTGGGTTTGCGGCCTTGACGCAGCTCGGTGGAGCGCTCTCGATCTCCAATACGGCGCTCACCGCGCTCAGCGAGCTCGCGCTGCTCGGCAAGACCGGCACAGGGCTCGCGATCACGGGCAACGGCGCGCTGTCGGTCGTCAACTTGCCGGCGTTCGTCTACTCGGGCGGTCCGCTCACCGTCACCAACAATCAAGGCCCGACTTCGCTGAACCTCGACCAATTGGCCTGGGTGCAGGGCAATCTGACGCTCGACACCAACGCCGCGGCCACGTCCATGTCGCTCGCCTCGCTGCTGGTGGTGACCGGCAAAGTATCGGTGAGCAGCGACGCGAAGCTCGCCAGCTTCTCCGCACCCAAGCTGGCATTCGTGGACGGCGCACTCGCGATCGGGAGCGACCCGCTCTTGGCGACCCTGTCCATGCCGCAGCTCGGCGAGGTCGGCGCGGCCGCGTCCTTCTCCGGGCTACCGAAGCTCAGCGGGCTACCGCTCGACAACCTCTACTCAATCGGCGCAGGTCTCACGTTCGATACGGACGCGCTGCTTGCTTCACTCACGTTTCCGAATCTGTTCAGCATCGGCGGGGAGCTCTTGGTCAACTCCCTGCCGGTGCTGGGCACGCTGCAGATGAACGAGCTGACGAACGCAAGCGGCATCAAGTTCACGAGCAGTACTTTCAGCGCGATCAGCATGCACCAACTCACGTCGCTCGGTCAGGAGCTTTACGTCGGCTCGTGTGGGGGAGCGCCTTCCTTCGACCTGCCGCTGCTGACCCAGGTCGGCACCTTCACCGTCGAGCTCAACACCTTCACGAGCTTCAGCGGCTTCACGGGCTTGCAGCAAGTCGGAGCCGACCTCGTGATCAAGGAAAATCTAAACCTGAAGCAGATCACCGGCTTTCAGAGTCTCACCAAAGTCGGCGGCGGCTTCTAT
>DASXKQ010000264.1:0-30453 GCA_036496745.1 Polyangiaceae bacterium | reverse complement strand
ACTCCGTGCCGTTCAAGATACCGTCGCCGCACCCCGGGATCGTGCACAGGTTCGAGCTCGAGCAGAAGGCGGTCGTACAATCGGTTCCCGCCTTGCATTTGAGTCCGGGTACGCATGCCTTGCAGGCCATGCCCCCGCCCGCAGCCGCGATGCCACCGCAATCCACGTCCGTTTCGTTGCCGTTTTGCGCGCCGTCCGTGCAACTGGCGGCCTGACACGCGTTGTTCTTGCAGACTCCGCTCGCGCAATCCGAATTGTTCTTGCAAGCGGCATCCGGGCCGCACAGCGGACACGCGCCGCCACCGCAGTCCTTGTCAGTCTCCGTGCCGTTCGCGACGCCGTCCGTGCACGTCGGTTGCGCGCAGAGCATGGCCACGCACGATCCGGTTACGCAGTCGCTGCCCTGCCCGCATGGAGTACCGACCGCGCACTTGGTGCTGCACGAGCCCCCGCAGTCGACTCCCGACTCGTCACCGTTCTGAACACCGTCGTCGCAAGCCGCGGCCGCGCAGACCTGATTGGTCATGTCGCACAGCTTGCTCAAGCAATCGAGATCGGCGGAGCAGCCGAGGCCGGGCGGGCACGCTGGACATT
Organism: Polyangiaceae bacterium; assembly: GCA_036496745.1. Taxonomy (GTDB): domain Bacteria; phylum Myxococcota_A; class Polyangia; order Polyangiales; family Polyangiaceae; genus PMG-095. The sequence goes on along the minus strand of DASXKQ010000264.1, from coordinate 29,859 downwards.
GTCCGCCGCCACAGTCCTTGCCGGTCTCCGAACCGTCCTTCGTTCCGTCCGTGCAGTCCTTGGACGCGCACACGTTGTTGGTGCAGATCAGGCTCGCGCAGTCGCCGCCCGTGCTGCAGCTCTGACCAAGCTCGCATTTGGTGCTGCAATCGCCGCCACAATCGATCGCCGTCTCGAGCCCATTCAAGGCGCCGTCCGTGCAGCTTGGCGCGGCACAGGTCCCGTTTAGGCAGACTCGACTCAGGCAGTCCTGCTGAAAGCCGCAGTTCTTGCCCTCTCCGCAATCGGGGCAGTCCGTGCCGCCGCAGTCTCGGTCGGTCTCGTTGCCGTTCTTCACGCCATCCTGACAAGTGGGTGCCTGGCACAAGCCACCGGCGCACACGCCGGTCGCGCAATCCGCCGCTTGATTGCAGACGAGACCGGCCGCACAAGGCGCGCATTCACCACCGCCGCAGTCGACGTCTGTTTCGACGCCGGACAGTTTGCCGTCCGTGCACGTCATGGCCTGACAGATCCCGTCGCTGCAAAATAGGCTCTCGCAATCCGAGTCGGCCTTGCAGCCGCCGAGAAAGCCACACCGGGCGGTGCAGGAGCCACCGCAGTCCACGCCCGTCTCGTCGCCGTTCTGCAGCGAGTCGGCGCAACCAGCGGTCTTGCACACGCTGCCGGCGCAGACGCCGCTCGAGCAGTCCGGGCCGGTCAAACACTTTTTGCCGTTGTCGCAGGTCGGGCAGCCGCCGCCGCAGTCGACGTCTGTTTCCTTGCCATTTTGCTTCGAATCCATGCAGCTCGCGGCGCCGCAGTGACCCGCTTCGCAGGTCTTGCTCGTGCAGTCCGCTGCCACGACGCAGGTTTGGTTCGAGCCACACGCCTTGCAGCTCGTACCGCCGCAATCCACATCCGATTCGTCGTTATCTTGTGAGCCATCGATGCAGCCTGCCGCCTGGCAGAAGCCGCCCGAGCACTCGCCAAGCTGACAATCCGTTGCTTTGTCGCACTTGGCGCCGAGCGCGCAGAGCGGACACGCGCCTCCGCCACAATCAACGTCCGTCTCAGTGCCGTCACGCATGTTGTCGATACAACTCGCGCCGCCGCACAGGCCGCTGGGCGAACACATGCCGCTGACGCAGTCCATCGCGACCGCGCACTTCTTGCCCGGTTGACAAGCCGTCGTGCAGGGGCCGCCGCAGTCGACGTCGGCCTCACCGTTGTCGGCCACGCCGTTGGAGCAAGTCTCCGGCGTCACCGCGAAGTGGTGCGATGAACACGACGGCGCCGCAGTGAGCAAAGGAAGAGCAAAGAAGGCGCTGCGAAGCACACGCCAAAGCGAGACGCGCATTGTGCGAGTTTAGTTCCGATGGGCGCTTGTTCAGCTTGAATTTTGCGCCGCACGCGCTGAAGGCGCGCACCTTGTGTGCGGGTGTAAGAAGGGCTGCCACCCGCCCGCTCCGCGAGCGAGACTAGCGCGCGATCACCGCAGCGGCGTAGATCATCGGCGCGTTCCAGTTGATTGCAATCTCGTTCGTGGGCGCCTCGCCAGAGTCGTCCTTCCAGGAAGTGGCCTTCTGGGTCGCGTCCTGCTCGTTGTGGGAACCGCCCACGAGTAGGCCCGGCCATGGGGCGTTCACGTTGTCGGAGATTGACGGGCGGTGATGAGGCGACTGCGGGGGAAAAAAGCCGAGACCCGTGACGAAAGAGCGGCCGTAGTAGTTGCGACCGAGCAGGTGATCGAGCTGGAGCGAGGTCGTGTCGAGGTAGCGCGGGTTCGGAGCTAGGATGTTGGCGACATCGAGCGTGATCGCGGTGCGCGCGATCGCGCCATTGATGCCCCAGAAATAGGTGCCGAACAGAGCACGTCCGTAGTCATTGCCCTGCGTCAGCACGTCGATCGCATTCTTGGCCATCGTGTCGGCGGTCGAGATGAAGCTTTGTTGGATCTCCGTGACGAGTGTGGCGTCACGCCCGTCGCGCTGGGAGAGCGCATAGGTGGTGAGCCCCAACGTGGTGAGATCCGCCCAGTCGAAGCTTGGGTTGACGGTCGCAAACTTCGAGCCGGATTTCGCGATTTGCTCGAAGTCGCTCAGAGCAGAGGCGTCGCCCGTGAGTTCCCACATCTCCGCGGCAGCCCAAAGCCGGTCGTCTTTGTCGTCACTCTGATAACCGCCCGTAAAATTCCCGGTCAAACTAAACGTGATCGGTGTGGGATTCGCGATCAAGAACGCGTACGCCTTCGAGGCTGCGTCGCTGTAGGACTGCGCGATGTCTGCATCGTACGTCTGATAAACGCGGGCGGCGAGTGCCATCGTGGCTGCGAAATCCGCGACCGCAACGGTCGACACCGGGGCAAAGCGGCGCGGCGTGGTCGATGCGCTCGGAGTCACATCGAGTTGATCGAAACTCGGCGTAGTGATCCGATCCGATACGCTGCCGTCGTCGAACTGCATGCTCGACAGCCAATCCATCTGCCACTTGCACTCGGCCAAGAAATCCGGGAGCGGGCCACCATGCTCCGGGATGGGCAGCGACAAACCCTCGAGGGCGGGCTGATGACGCTGCCAGGCGTACAGCATCATGGCCACGGAGAACGAGCCGTTGTTGGTGTACTTGCCGTAGTCCCCCGCGTCGTGCCAGCCGCGCGTTGCGAGCTTGATCGCTGACGAACCTTCGGGGAAAAAATCTAGATGCGCGTCCTCCATGTGACATTCGTCGTGGCTGAAGGTGTCCGCGCCATAGCTGAAGGTCGCGTTCGTCCCGCAGCGTTGCCCGTACATGCCGAGCATCAGCGTGTTGAGCACTCCGTCGTACAGGTCCGCTGCGACCTTGAAATCCGGTGAGCGACTACCGCCGGCAACGATGTGAAACGTGCCGGGCGTGCTGAGCGAACTGAAATCCGCCTCCCACAGGTTCTCTCTCGTGTCGGCGTCGATCTGGGGGCCTCGCGCGGTGCCGGACAGGGCCATGCTGCCGTCCGCGCCCAACACCTGGAAGTCTCCGGAGCTACCGGGAAACGTCGCCCACTTGGCGCGTCCCGGCAGGTAGCCCACGGAGTTGAGGCGGACCTTGAAGTCTTTGATGCATTGGCCGTCCTCGAAGCTCTCGTCGGCGTTACAGCGAATGCCGCCGTCGTCGCAAGCCGCAAGCAATGCGCTGGCCGCAACGAGGCACAATAGTCTCTTCATGCCCGCATAATAGCGGGAAGAGCCAATTCTGCAACCGGTTCCAGGTTCGAGCGAACACGCTCGAATAATTTGACCTCGTACGGACTATTGCCGATCGGGGCGTTCTGGGTCGCCGGCCACGACTTCCGGGCCCAGCGCGAGCTCGGCGGGGTCTAGCTCACTCGGCGCTTCCGCGCGCTGCGTCGTGTACAGAGCACTCGTCCGGTAAATTTTGACCGCTCGCGCAACGAAGATTTTTGCCACGGCAGCCGACGGCACCGCGAGCAAGATGCCCATGAACCCGAACACCTCCCCACCGACGAACAGGGCGAGGATGACCCAAACCTCGTTCAAGCCCACCGTCTTGCCGACGATACGCGGTGTGATCACGAAGCTCTCGAAGGATTGAATCGCCGCATACGCCAGTACGACGCCGGCGAGCTGTCCCGGATGCCAGCCTCCGAGCAGCGACATGAACAGCCCTGCCGAAAGCGCAAACGCGCTACCGAGATACGGGATGAAGTTCAGAAGCCCCGCGGACAAGCCGATCAGCACGGCCAGACGCACGCCGAGCAGCGAGTAGGCCGTGCCGTAGAGCACCGCCATGATCGCCATCACCGTCAGCTGGCCGCGCATGAATTGGCTCAGGACCTGGTCCACTTCACGCGCGTAGCGAGTGACCCGCTCGCGGTAGCGCAGCGGCAGGAGCTCGCGTATGCCCGCGGTGATGCGATCGAAGTCGTTCAACAAATACACCGCGAGCACGGGCACGATCACCGCGGCGGCGGCCGAGCCGATCAGCGAAAACGTGCCGCCCAAGATGCCGCCCAAGATCCCGCCCGCGGGCGCGAGCACGCTGCCCGCGAGCGAGCTGGCGTCCGCACCGAAGCGCTCGATCCATTCCGTGGCCGAGTGCGGCACGTGAAAGCCTCGCTGCTCGAGAGCAGCGGACAGCGAACCCCAAGCGCTCAGGGCCTGGCCGGGCAGCTCGGAGATCACCGCGGCCACCTCGGCCAAAATGCCGGGCAAGGCCAGCGCGATGAATGCCGCCAGCGCCGAGAGCACGCCGCCGAGCACGATCACGATCCCGAGCGGCCTCGGAAAGCCCCAGGCCTCGAAGCGATCGACGACCGGATCGAGGATGTAAGCAATCGTAAACGCCAAAAAGATTGGCGTGAGAACGTCCCGCAGCCAGTACAAAACCAGCCCGGCCAGCGCGCATGATACGGCGATATACAGGCCGCGCGGCGGGACGACGATGCGACGCTGAGTCTCCACGCGGCCGGAGACTAGCATCAAGTGTCTCGAGCGCCCGCCAAGCCGTGCGAGCGGTGGTATAGCCTGCAGCCATGAAACAGCGGCGCTTCTTGCACGACGGCTGGCAATGCGCGGAGCGCTCCTGGCAGGGGCCCGGTGCGCGGATCGGCTTCTCGAAGCACGAATGGCTGCCCGCGCGCGTGCCTGGCCACATTCATCTGGATCTGCTCGAAAATGGTGTGATTGCCGACCCGTTTCAACTCAAGAACGAACTCGGCGTGCAGTGGATCGACGAGCGCGATTTCAGCTACCGAACGCGCTTCGATTGGCACCCGACGAACGGCGCGCCGCGACGCACCCTCCGTTTCGAGGGGCTCGACACGGTTTGTCGGGTCGAGCTGAACGGCAAAGAGCTGGCCGCTCACCGCAACATGTTCGTGCCCCTCGAGCTCGACGTGACGAATGCGCTCGTCGACGGCGAAAATTTGCTCGAGGTTCATTTCGAATCGGCGGTGCGGGTCGGAGAGCAAGAGCGCGTCCCGTATCTGACTGCGGAGGGCATCGAGCCGAGCGGGGTCGAGCGCTTCGACGAGCGTTCGTTCGTGCGCAAGGCGCAATACATGTACGGCTGGGACTGGGGGCCGCGCCTGGTCTCCGCAGGCATTTGGCAGCCCGTCAGCCTGCTCGAGCATGACGGCCTCATTCACGATGTGCACGTCACGCAGCGACACGCGGCGGAGGGCGTGGTGATCGTGGACGTTCGCGGCCAGAGCGACGCCGGCGTGCTCGTCCACATCCTTGCCGAGGAGCCGCCGCTGATCGGAGACGGAGTGCTCGCGCGGCTCGAACGCCCCGCGCTCTGGTACCCGAACGGCCTCGGGCAGCAACCGCTCTTACCGCTCTCGAGCTACCTGTGCCCCGTTGGTTTCGACGTGAAAGCGTTGCCACGCGACGCACGCGACGCGCGCGCGATGCTCGACGCGGTCGCGCTCGATCGACGCGAGACACGGCTCGGACTCCGGCGCATTCGCTTACTGCAGGAACCCGATCAATACGGGCAGTCGTTCGAATTCGAGGTCAATGGTCGGCGCATATGGGCGATGGGCGCCAACTGGATCCCCGATCATTCCTTACCTTCGCGTGTTACCCGCGCAGAGCTCCGTACCCGGCTCGAATCGGCACGCGACGCGGGCATGAATATGCTGCGCGTCTGGGGCGGTGGCCTGTACGAGAGCGAAGACTTTTACGACCTGTGCGACGAGCTCGGGCTTTTGGTTTGGCAAGATTTTCCGTTTGCTTGCGCGTACTACCCCGATCAAGGAGCGTTCGCGGAGGCAGTGGCGCAGGAAGCTCGCGCCAATGTCACGCGCCTGCGCAACCGGACGTGCCTCGCCATTTGGTGCGGCAACAACGAAAACCTTCAGCTTTTCCAGTCGAAATGGGGCGGCGCGGAGCGCACGCCCCCTCGCTACTACGGCGAACACCTATACGAAGGCGTGATCCCGAGCGTGCTGGAGGCTCTCGACCCCGAACGGCCTTACATCCCCACGTCGCCGTACGGTGGAGAAACGGACTCGAATCAGGGCGGCATCGGCGATCAACATTACTGGGACGTCTGGCACGGCCGCGGTGATTGGCGTCACTACCGGGACTCGACCGCACGCTTTTCCTCGGAGTACGGCTTCGCGTCGTCCTGCTCGCTCCGCGTCTGGCGTGAAGCCTTGGCGGAGGGGACGCCGTACGGCCCCGCCGACGTTCGCACTGTGTCCGTACGCGATGCGGCGGTCCGCTGGCATGACAAGACCTTCAAAGGCTACGAAACCTTTCTCGGCTATGTCGCGCTTCATTACCCGGAAGCGGAGCTGCTCGAAGATTGGGTCTATTATTCCCAGCTCAACCAGCGCGACGCCATCCGTTGTGCCGTCGAGCACTATCGCCGCAGCGGCTCGTGCCGCGGCAGTTTGATCTGGCAACTGAACGACTGCTGGCCCGTGCAGAGCTGGGCTCTGATCGACTCGGCTGGCCAACCGAAGCCGGCCTGGTTCGAGCTCAAGCGACTGTACGCCCCTCGCCTGCTCAGCTTGCTCGTCAACGGGGAGCGGTGCACCGTGCACGCCTCGCTCGACAACAGTGAGACTGCTTGGCAGGGGTCGCTCGCGTTTCGGGCGGTCTCGCTGTTCGACGGCGCGGTCTTGTTCGAGCGTTCACTCGACTTTGGCCTCAATCCGAACGAACGAAACGCGCTCTTCGAGTGCGAGCTCGACCTCCTGCCCCGGCACTCCACGCTGCTCGTGGCGGAAAGCGGCGGTCACGTCGCGACCGCCGTGCTCGCCGAACCGAAAGAGCTCAGCTTGGCGTCGCCGGAAGCGATACACGCTTCGCTCGCGGAAGACGGCGTGTTGCAGCTCCGCACCTTCCGACCTTTGGTCGACTTGCTGCTGACCGATCGCGAGGGTACCGCGGCTTTCGGCGCCAATTGTCTGACTTTTCCGGCAGCCGGAATTTATCGCATTCCCTACCGCGGCAGCGCTCGCGAGCTGGCCGCGCGCTCGCTCGCGGGTCGGCACAGCCTGCACTGGTATCGCACCCCGCTCGCTTAGCGGCAGGCTCCGTACGCCCGGAGTCGGCTAAAAGGCGTAGCCGACGGTGGCGCCGGCGCTCGGGCCACCGTCCGTGAAGCGGCGTGCTTGGTAGCCTCCGCGCAGTGACGTGCGAAAACCCGCGCCGAGATCGCCGGAGATTTCACCGATCAAGCGTACGCCGTAGTCGGCGGCGTGGGGCATGTTCGTCACTTCGATCACCGGCGCGATCGTCACGCGCGTGCCCGCCTCGATGTCCATTCGGCTCCAGAAGCGCGTACCGAAGACTTGGATACTTTCGAAGCCGAGCGTCAACTTCGTCCCGTACGGATCACCAATCAGCAGCGCGCCGCCGGTCCCGACGGAGAAGCCCGTTTCCGTGACGCTGGTCAGAAACTCGCCCTCGAGATGACAGATATCGCTGAGGCGAAAGCGCACCGTGGGTGCGCCATAGTTCAAACCGACCTTGAAGCGATCCAAGCCGGTCTTGCCGGGAGCTTGCGAGTCGTCGAGCGGCACCGGCGAGTTTCCGCGCACGATGCCTATACGCAGGCTAAACTCCGTGACCACGCGCAAGGGGCGATACGTGAAGCTGCCCTCCACGCGGTAGAAATTGTCGTGCACGCTGGTGCGTGTGACAAGCCCGTTCGGGTCGAGGCGATCCGCGAGCGTGTGCCCGAAGTCGACGTAGTCCCCTGACGCCGCGAACACGGAGCGCCGACCACCCAGACGTTCGAGCATGGCCCGCTCGCGAGCGTCCATCAGATCCTCCGGCACGTCTACGCGCTCCGGGCTCTCTCGCGTCGCGAAGACCGCGTCACGTGTACCGTCGAGGAGCTCGAGCTCGACGGCATACTCGAGGATCGGTGGGTTCACCTCGCCTTCGGGGATCTGAGCCACGTAGGGTCCCGGCGCGGCGCGGCGGAACTCGGCTTCCGCGAAGCTCGACTTGCCGGAAGTGCGATACACGAGCAGCGCGCGCCGCACGAGCTCCGGATGATCGATGCTGGCCCTGACGAACAGTGCGCGATGCGCCGGAGCTTGGCTGACCGGTGCGTGATGGAGGCGCGCCGTGGCGCGTCCACTCGCTGCGCTGACCGGCGCGCCCTCGTTTTCAGGCGCGGCGCTCGGCGGCGTGGCGGCCGCGCTCTGTGTCGTCACGCTCGGCGTTGTGGATGCCGTGCCCGGTGAGGCTGCAGGCGCACTCGGGTTCGCCGCAACGGCTGGTGACGGCGCGAACTGCGCGACGTCGACCGGCGGTTGCTTGGTCTTGTCTTCTGCGTGGAGTACACCAAGCGGCGCTTGCGCCAGCAGCGCTGCACTGACCGCCGCGCCAAGGCGCGCAATCGTCCGCGAGTGTCGAGTCACCATTGGTACGCCACCGCTCCTCCGACACCGGGCCCAGCGTGGTTGATGGTTCGCCCTTGATAGGAACCGCGGACCGAGACCACCAAATCCGGCAAGAACCGATAGCCCACCTGCGCGATCGCGCGCGCGCCCACCTGGCCCTGATTCAGCGACACGTCTGCAGGATTGGCGGGGGTGGTCGGCGTGCCCGCAGGTTGCACGATCGAAGTCGTTTCGACGGCGGAGAAGCCCGCGGGTTGGTTGGTCACCTCGGTCCGGAAAAGGATCGGCACGTTCGGGAACGTGGCGAGCTGGAGTTCAGTGATCCCGCGCAAGCCGATGCCGCCCAATATCTCGCCACCGATTACGAGATTCGTGTCGCGATCGTTGCCGAGCCGGAGCAGAGCTTGCGCGCCGCCCGTTACACCCTTGTCCTCGAGGCCGATCACGACGCGCCCGATTAGGCCGGTAAAATTCGAGACGCCGTACTCGCCCTCAAGGTATCCGTAAGTGAGCCCGACGCTGCGACCGCCGAGCTGACGCACGTCGAGATCCTCGAGCGACCCGCCGCGACCGCGGTACACGCCGAAGCCCGTGCGCGCCGCGCGCAAGCCGACGTCTCGGAAACGCATCCCGACCGAGCCCTCGGTCTGCCACACGACGTCGTTGTGCTTCCAGTTGTTCCAGTCGGCGTAGTCGGTCGAAACCATGAACGTCGCGGGCGGGCGCGGCGGAGCCTTTGGAGTAGGCACGTCTTCCACCTTGATCAGCAACGGCTCTTCCGGAGTCGCGACGGCGGGCACGGAGCTGCCGTCGGCGCGCACCGCCTCGATGAAATACTCGAAGCGCGGCGCGTTGAGCCGCGAAGGCTCGATGTCCGCGCTGTAGTAGCCCTCCCCCACGCGCGTCATCGGCGTCGTGCGGTAGGCCACTTCACCCGCGTTGCGCGAGTGGAGCACGGCCCCCACGGGGCTCCGACCGAGTTCGAGCGCAATCGTGAGCGGCGCCGCAGAGCGCGCCTCGCGCGGTGGCTCGAAGCTCACCGCTTGCGCGCGCTCACCCTGCGGCCCGGATTCGAGCGTCACCAGCCGGCGCAACTGCGCCGCCTCCTCATACAGTACAACGGCGTACTTGCCGTGCGGACGACGTTTGACGTACCCCTCGTAGGCGAGCACGCGCGCCTGCACCGACGCTCCGCGCAAGCGATCGAAGAGCCGGCTCACGATGCGCGCTTCGTTCTCGTCGTCCGGAGATTCCGAACTCGCCTCAGCCGTCTGCGCCGCCGTCGTGACCTCGGGTTTTGGCGGAGCCTTTTGTAATTCGGTCGCGGCCGGCGCTGGCGGCGCAGGCACGACGGTCGGTGACTCCTTGCTAGCCTTGGCGGGCGCGCGCCGGAGTACGACGACGTCGCCGGCTTGAGCCGGGTGTTCGAGCTTGCCTACTGGGCGAGCGAGGGCGAGCGCGCCCCGCACTTGCGTCAACCGCAAGCGGCCGATCAAGAATCGGTCACTCACGACTTGCCCCGTCACCGGATGCTTCAAACTGAGCGGCCGCCAGAGCTCGAGCTCGGTTCCCGTTTGCGCTCCCTGGTCCGCCGCGACGTCGACGACGATATCGCCGAGCTCGAACGCGACCACGTGCCCCTCGACCGTCGTTCGCTCGGCGGGCGCGCCGGGATCGGCGTACGCCGGGCCGCCAATCAACGTCGCGCCGCACACCAGCACGAGCGAAAGCCAGCGGACCCTCACCGCGAACCGCGTTTGCTCCCAAGCTCTCCAAGCCACGGGCTCGGGCTGAGCAAGGTTCGCGCCACATTCAGCAAATCCGGGTATTTTTCGAAAAGTACGGCTTTGTAGCGAGCATAATTCGGTCGAGCTGTGCCGCATTCAGCACACTCTCGGCGGGAGTATCGGAACTCTGTGGTGCTCGAGCAACACTCCAAGGACAGCGGCGTCAGGGCGAGCGCCGCGCTCGTCCAAGCCAAAGCAAGCCCCTTCGCAAGCTCGCTGCGAGCGACTAGGCTCGCGTGCCCCCTGCCCCAGCGCATGAAGTTTCCCGCCGAGCTGGAACCGGTTGCAGGATTGACCGGAACTAGTTCCCGACTCGAGCCCGAGTTGCTTAGGAACGTTTAGATTTTCCCTGGCTGAGCCGAGCTGGGTCTGCAATAATTTGGTGCGCTAGCGCGCCTATCAGCCCGGTTGGTGGAGCTGAAGCCGCAGCCCAAGGAAAAAGTCGAGCCATGAAGTACGGATACTTCGACGACGCGAATCGCGAGTACGTGATCACGAACCCCAAGACGCCGGTCAAGTGGATCAACTACTTGGGGACGCTCGGCTTCGGCGGTTTCGTCGACCATACGGGCGGGCTGCTCTTGTGCAAAGGCGACCCCGCGCTCAATCGCATCACCAAATACATCCCGCAATTGCCCGGCTCGCAGTTCAAGGGGCAGACGCTGTATCTGCGCACGCCGGCGGGAGACGGTTACCAAGTTTTTTCTCCGTTCTTCGTACCCACGCTCGACGCTTACGACAAATTCGAGTGTCGCGTCGGCCTCGGTTACAGCAAATTCTTGCACGAGGCGTACGGTATCCGCACCGAGCTCGTGATCTTCGTGCCCACGGGCGAATCCCTGCTCGTACAAGAGGTGCGCGTGACCAATTTACGCAAAGAGCCGCTCGAGCTCGATGCGATCCCAGTTACCGAGTACACGCACTTCGACGCGCTCAAGCAGTTTACGAATGCGGATTGGGTGCCCCAAACCATGCAGAGCGTCGCTCACGAAGACGCCGCGGGCCGCAAGATCCTCGCGCAGTTCGCGTTCATGAATCGCGACATCCGCCAGACGTTCTTCACGGCCAGCATCCCGGCGAGCTCCTTTGAAACGGATCGCCGCTCGTTCCTGGGCGACAACGAATACGGCACGTTCCAAGCGCCCAAGAGCCTGCAATCTAAGCAGCTGCCCGGCATACAAGCCCTGCGCGGCGACAACATCGCGGCGCTGCTCTTGCCGCTCGGCAAGCTCGCGCCCGGTGAAACGAAGCGCTTCGTCACCTTGCTCACGCAGCAAGAAGGCACGCGCAACGAGAGCCTCGCTGCGGCCAAGGCACTGTTCGGCAAATTCCGTGAGTCCGCGCCGCTCGAGGCCGCGCTCGGCGCGATGCGCTCGTATTGGGCGGACTACCTAGCGAACGTCCAAGTCGACACGCCCAACGCCAGCATGAACAGCATGCTGAACGTGCACAATCCACGGCAGTGCTACATGACCAAGAACTGGTCGCGCGATCTTTCGCTCTATCAGCTCGGGTTTGGCGGCCGCGGCATTGGCTTCCGCGACAGCTCGCAAGACGTGATGGGCGCCATGTCGGCCATGCCGGAGGAGGCCCGCGAGCTGATCGAGAAGCTCTTGAGCGTTCAAAAACTCAACGGCTCGGCCATGCACCAGTTCTACGCCTCGACCATGGTCGCCAACGAGGGCGACTCACGAGAAATGGAAGATCGCCCCAAGTACTACGGCGACGATCAGCTGTGGATCGTGCTCGCCGTGTGCGCGTACCTGAAGGAAACCGGCAACCTCGCTTTCCTCGACAAGACCCTGCCCTACTACGACAAGGACAAGGCCGGGCGCACGCTCGAGTCGGGCACGGTTTTCGATCATCTCAAGCGCGCGGTGGAGTTCACGCGCGCGAACGTGGGCTCACACGGTTTGCCGTTGCTGGGCTTCGCCGATTGGAACGACACGGTGAACCTGAAGACGGGCGCCGAGTCGATGTTCATCGCCAACCAATACGGCAAAGCCTTGCTCGAGCTGATCGAGCTCTGTGATCACCGCGGCGACCAAGCCCTCGCGCAAAAATACCGCACCGACTACGAACACATGCGTGGCGTGTTGAACGAGTTTGCCTGGGACGGCGAGTGGTACGTGCGTTACTTCGACCACGACGGGAGCCCGATCGGCTCCAAGAAAAATCCCCAAGGGAAGATCTGGACCAACGCGCAAAGCTGGGCCGTGATCTCCGGCTTCGCGCCGCCGGATCGCGCCAAGGCCGCGCTCGAGTCGGTGAACAAGCTGCTCAACACCAAAAACGGCATCAAGCTGAGCGCCCCCGGTTATGACGGCTTCGATCCCACCAAAGGCGGCGTCACTACTTACCCGCCGGGGGCGAAGGAAAACGGCGGCATCTTCCTGCACGCGAACCCCTGGGTCATGATCGCGGAAACGCTGGTCGGCAACGGGGATCGCGCCTTCCAGTACTACGACCAGATCAACCCCGCCGCGAAGAACGACATCATCGACACGTACGAGAGTGAACCGTACGTGTACGCGCAGAACATCCTCGGCGACGAGCACCAGTTGTTCGGGCTCGGCCGCAACAGCTGGCTCTCCGGCACGGCTTCTTGGTGTTACCAAGCCGGCGTCAAGCATATCTTGGGCGTGATGCCCGTGTACGCCGGCCTCAAGCTCGACCCTTGCATTCCCAAAGCTTGGGACGGCTTCACCGTCAAACGCCGTTTCCGCGGCGCAAGTTACGCGATCAAAGTCACGAACCCGAGCCACGTGTGCCGCGGCGTGAAGTCGATCAAGGTCGACGGTAAGCCCATCGACGGCAATGTGGTGTCCGCGTTCACGGACGGCAAAGAGCACAGCGTGGAAGTGCTGCTCGGCTGAGTCGTCGCCGCTCGGTGATTTCGGTCATCCGAGCCGCTACTTGCCGCCCGCGCGGACCTTCGGTAGTCGATCTGAATGCCCATCCGCTATTCGGAGGAGATGCCGCTCGGCGCTTTGCGCGACCTTATCGGCATCGTGCGCGTGCTGTTCGCCACGATGACCGCCGAAAAGGGCGACCCGGTAAAACTGCAAGAGCTCGTCGAGATCGGCAAGCTGCTTCGAAGCGCCTACGAGGACGCACGCACGATGCCGGCGGGCTCGCTCGGACACCGCTCGGGCTGGGACAAGGCTCAGGGAGCGATTCAGAGGCTCAGCTTGCTCCTCGTTGATGCGATGCCGTTGCGACCCGTCGCGCTGAAAGCCGGCGAACGAGTCATCGAGGGCGGCAAGCCCGCGCCGAACGAACTCACGATGGTGCAGCGTGAGGCTCGCCGACAACATCGCTTGAAGAGGAACTGATCCGCGCCCCCCGCGAGTAGTCAGGCGGGTCGCATCCATTCTAAGGTCCTTCGCAATGAGCGACCCGACCATCAAGGTGTCCGTCCTCATACCGACCTTCAACGAGGCCGCCACGCTTCGAGACGTGGTGGAGGCCGTTCGCGCCGTACGCATGGACGGCGTCGTGTTCGAGATCGTCGTCGTGGACGACGGCTCGACGGACGGAACCGACGTTCTCTGCCGCGAGTCCCTGGCCGGTAGGATCGACGTGTTCGAGAGACAACCCCAGAATCGGGGAAAGGGCGCTGCTATCCGCCGGGGCATCGCTTCAGCCTCGGGGGAGATCGTGCTGATTCAGGATGCGGACCTGGAGTATTCACCCGCCGAGTATCCGAAGCTGCTCGCTCCACTCTTGGCCAACCAGGCCGACGTCGTGCTGGGTTCTAGATTCACCGGCTCCGACGCACACCGGGTGGTGTACTTCTGGCACATGGTTGGCAATCGCATCCTGACGCTGCTGTCGAATGTCCTGACGGATCTCAACCTCACGGACATGGAGTGCGGACACAAGGCATTCCGCGCCGACGTTTTGAAGCAGATCACGCTTGCGGAGAATGGCTTCGGCTTCGAGCCGGAGATCGTTGCTCGCCTGGCGAAGCAGAAGTGCCGGATCTACGAAGTCGGCATTTCGTACCACGGCAGAACCTACGCTGAGGGCAAGAAGATCCGCGCGAAAGACGGGTTCAGAGCGCTCTTCGCGATCGCCAAATACAATTTGTTTTAGTGGTTACGGCGCTTGCTCATAGACACGAGCCTCGCGGATCACGAATTGTCGCGCAGGCACGGGCTCGGCGATCGTGATGCGAATACGGTCCGCCCAGGTTGGGTTCGCGAGGATGACCCGAAAGACGAAAGTCTTGGGTGAGTAAACTTGCGCGCGGTAGACGCGGAGCGCGGGTCGCTCGGCTACGGTTTGCCAACCTGCGGCGTCACGCGACACACTGAGCTCGAACGAAAGTGGCACGTCCAATACCTGGCCGGGGTTGTCTATCTCGAGCGCAACGAGCCGACGCGGCTGGACGAGCGCAAGCTCGAAGAATTGCCCGCGTGCTTGCGGCCGCGCGGAGGACCAAAAGGTTTGAGGATCGCCGTCGACGGCGCGCTCGGCTTGTTCGGGTCTGAGGCCGGCGTTGGCACGCAGCTCGCTCCCAGGTACCAAGCTAGCGCCGACGGGCAACGCCGGTGTGTCGACGAGCGCGGAAGAAGCGTCACTCGCCGCCGATAGCGCGAAGACGCTCTGCGTTCCCTGTTGGAAGACCCGGCGGTAGTGCTCTGGTTGCGCGGCGAGCTGCTCCGGTAAGTCACGGCGAGAAGGCTCGAGGTCCTCGGCGTGTACCAAAAGATAGCGAGTCCCGACGGACTCGAGGATGCGCCGCGCACCGTCGTCGGGCAGGCGGCGAAGCGCACCGCGCACGAGCTCGGTGACGGGGGGAAGCCAGCTCGACTGACCGTTGAGCGAGCGATGTTTGTGGAAGAGCATCAAGTAGTTGTCGAGCGCGGCACCCGCGTCGCCCGAAAAACGACTGACGCCGGTCTCGTCGGGCACGGTCACGACGAGATCACGCGGCGGCAGCGAGGCCAGAAAGCGGTATGCGTCGGGGATCGTCGCGCCCGCCCATACGCTTCGCACTGGGTGCGGAAAGCAGCGCAATTCGTAGCAGGTGGTCCCGAGCAGCGCGCACAGAACGACTGCGCGGAGCCACGTCGTTCGCAGCCTCGCAAACAACCAAGCGCTTCCGAAGCCCGACAACAAAGCGAACACGAAGGTCGTCATCACCGCCTGTCGGCTGACCTTGCGTATGCCGTTGAAGCCAGGAAAGTAGCCGTGAAAATAGTAGTAGAGGCCGCGCACCGGCGCGCCTCGCCACTCCAGCGGCGAAAGGCCCACGAACATCGCGACCGACAGCAAGGCCACCGCTAGGTAGAGCCCGTCCGGACCCGAGAACGGGAGCGGACCGCCGCTGCGGGCCTGTCGCCAGATGCAGAGCCCGAGCACGATCGCACCGAGCAACATGCTGTGAGCGAACAGCGTCGCGAACGTCACCAACGCAGCGATCGCGAGCCAGCGACAGGCAATCACGCTAATTTTTTTCGGGCCCAGGTCGCGCACAGCACGGCCCAAGGGTGCCCCCAGCCCGAGCGCCAACATAGCGAGGACCGTAAAGCCCGGAAACGCGATCTCCTCATGGGCCCCCCTCGTCTCGCCGTGATGGCGCATGGCCGTCAACGTGAGGTTCGTCTCGGGGACGTTCCAGAAGAAGCTCAGTTTGCCATCGTAGCTCGAGGCAAATGACAAGCTGCGCTCGAGAGCAAACGCATGCCGCGTCGTGAAATACGGGTGGACCATGGTGAACGCGGTCACGGCCGCCACTCCAGCAATCACGGCGAGCCTTGCATAGAGCCTACGCGCGGGCTTGTGACGGATGATCAGCGCCGCCCCGACCAGGACCAAGAGCGGGATCAGGAACATCGCGTAGTAGAGGCAGGTCCCGATCTGCAGCAAATAGCAGAGCCAAAAGCCGACCACGTCGCGCCAGCGCTCCTTTTCGAGAGCGCGGTGAAGCAGCAGAAAGCAGGCAGGGATCCACTGCGTGGCCACGAGCTGGATGCGTCCGAGTTCGAACATGACATAGGGGCTGAACGCGAACGCCACCCCCGCGAGCACGCCCGCGTAGCCGCTCCCCGTCAGGCGACGCACCAACAAATAGCTGAAGAACGCGGACAGCGAGAGCGAGATCAACAACGTGAGGTTGTAGGCGAGCAGCGGATTTTTGGTGATGAGGTAGAGCGGCGCAAAGATCAGCGACAGTCCGAACAGGTTCTCGTTGAACACGATCGAGTTCGGCAAGGGCGCGAAAAAGTAGTCGTCGTAGAGCGACAGGGGACCGCGCCCGAGGGCCGCGTCGACACGACTGCCCATGATCATCGTGTTGGTGTAGGCGTCCCAGTAATAGATCGCCGCCAGGACGTGATCGCTGGCCTGGCGCGCGAGCGGCCAGGTCATCAGCACGGTCGCTGCCACCGCTAACGCCGCCGCGCCGACCCAAGCTGCCGCCCTCGCCCGTAGGAGTTGCGCTCGGGCCATCGCTGACGCGCATTTACCGGTGCCGCCGCCGCGGGGTCAAGGCGCGGGCCGACCGCATTGGCTCAAAGGGTAGGAAGATTACGCGACTGGCAATCGGGCATTGGATGAAGCACCGCTCGCGAGACTCGGCCTAAGATAGCATCCTGACCGCTCGATGCCCCGTCCTACGACCCATATCTGCCTCAACATGATCGTGAAAAACGAGGAGAAAGTCCTGCCGCGACTCTTCCGATCGGTAAAGGACTACATCGACTACTACGTCATCGTGGATACCGGTTCGACGGACGATACCCGCGCGCTCATCCGCCGCGAGATGGCCGCGTACGGCATCGAAGGGGAAGTGCACGAGCGGCCGTGGGTCAATTTCGGCGTCAATCGCCAGCAGGCGCTCGAGCTCGCGCTGGCCGCGGATAGAGCCGACTGGCTGCTCTTCATCGACGCGGACGAGGAGCTCGGCGTCTCCGATCCGAAGTTCTACGAGAAGTTCGAACCGGGGGTTAGCTACGATCTAGAGAAGCACCAGGGCGAGCTGCGCTACGCCGTGCACCATCTGATCAACGTGCGGAGCGCGCGCTACCGCTGGGAGGGTCCGGTACACAACTACCTCGTGATCGAGGGAGAGCCCGCGCGCCAGGTGAGAGACGACGTCTGGATCGTGTATCACCACGCGCAAGGCGCAAAGTCCCATGGCGTGACGCAGGAAGAGAAGTTTCTGCGCGATGCGAAACTCCTCGAAGAAGAGGTCGCAAGAAACCCCGAAGACGCCCGGAGCCAATTCTACCTCGGGCAATCCTATCGAGACGCGGGCCGCTTCGAGCAGGCGATCGCGGCCTACAAGAAACGCGCCGCGATGGACAACGGCTGGGACGAAGAACGGTTCTTGGCGCAGCTCGAAGTTGGCCGAGTTTCGCTGCGCCTCGAGGAACCCGAAGCCGTGATACTTGGCGAGCTGCTCGCGGCCTACACGCTCCGGCCCACGCGCGCTGAGCCTCTCTATGAGCTTGCGCGCTACTATCGAACCAGAGGCGGCCACGCCATGGCGGCACTGTTTGCGAAAGCCGGCGTGCAAACCCCGCGGCCGAGCGATCGCCTATTCGTGGTCGACAGCGTCTATACGTGGCGGCTCCTCGACGAGCTCGGCGTAGCAGCCTTCGGGGTCGGGGATTACGCGACCTGCAAGCGTAGCTGCGAAGCCGTGCTCGCCCAGGTCGAGGGCGGGCTCGCGGTTCCCGTCGACGAGGTTCAACGCATTCGTGAAAACCTAGCGAAAGCGGACGAAAACCTCTCGGAAAATGCCGACTAAAGTTCGCGCCGTGGACCCCTTTGTGCTGACACGAGGCGAGCGTAATTTTCGTGATCCGAAAGTCGTGGCCTGGGAATTAGACGCGAATGTTAGGGTGGATTCCCAAGCCATTCCTAGCGTCGCGCACCGGATCCATGTTGGAGTCGCTCCCCAATCGATGTTAGGGTCTCACTCCCATACAAAGCGCTCGCGCGGCTCGCTCGAGAACTGTTTTTGAAGGCACAAAAAAATCATGAATAAGTCTCTTCTTCCCGTTTCAGCGATTGTCCTCGGCTTTCTCAGTGTCGGTTGCTCGAGCAGCAGCAGCGATGGCACCCCTGCCGCAACGGCGGGTTCGGCAGGCTCTGGCGGCGCGGCCGCAGGCTCTGGCGGCGCAGCCGCGGGCTCTGGCGGCATGGCCGCAGGCTCCGGCGGTGCGGCCGCAGGCACCGCAGGCGCGACGGGCTCCGCAGGCGGCACGGGCGCGGCAGGCGGCACGGGCAGCACCGGCGCAACGGGTGCCGGTGGCAAGAAAGCCTGATCGCACCGCAGTAGCGTCTCCACGATCCTGTTCGGCTTCTCACCACTAAAGGGAACGTTCCATGCGCGTGCATCCAACTTGGCTTACCGTCGTTGGCTTGGCGTCCGCGACCGTGCTCGTGGCCTGTGGGAACGCAGCCCACCCTCCTGCTGCTGACGACAGCACTGCTGGGGGCGACGGCAGCTCGGGCAACGGTGCCGGCGGCGCCGTGAACGGGGGTGGGTCGGGCAGCGCAGGCAAAGTCGGCAACTCCGGCGGTGCAAGCGGCAGCGTGGGTAACTCCGGCGGTGCGAGCGGCAGCGTCGGCAACTCCGGCGGTGCAAGCGGCAGCGTCGGCAACTCCGGCGGTGCGAACACCGGAGGGGCGGCAGGTATCGGGGGTAGCTCTGCGGGCTCCGCTGGGTCTGCCGGTATGGCTACCTGCGCTCCCACGGATCAAAACGGCAAAGCCAACTGGACCCCCGGAGCCTCGACCTCGGCGACGCAGGACTACCTGCGCAGCTGCGACATTCGCCTGATCAACAACAACTGGGGTTCAGCGGCGTTCGGCTGCAACGGCTCGACCAGCTCTTACAACGTCTTCGTTAATCAAGACGGGTCCTTCGGTTGGAACTTCAATCGCGGCAATTGCGATACGGGCAACACCAACCAGAAGCCGGACTTCCCCGAAATCGAGTTCGGCATTCACCCCTTCGGCACCGGCGTCGACGTCGTCAGCGGCAAACCCCTGGCCACCACGCCTAATTTTTCGTCCACGACGCTCTTGCCCCTGCAGATCAAGAACATCACGAGCGCCAGCGTCGCCATCAACAACATGAGCATCGTGCTGCAGCAAGCGGGCTCGTGGGACATCACCTTCGAGTTCTGGCTGAGCCAGCAGAATCCCGTCGGCAATGCGAACCCAGGCGTTTATTCCGAACTCATGACCTTCTGGGGTTGGCAGGACCTCCGCTGGCCGGAATGTAGCGCGACGGTCAGCTCAGGCTGCCCGGGTCCCACCGGGAGCGGCTCTGGAGCCATGGTGTCGGCCGGCAAGACGTACAAGCTCGAGGTGCAGAGCGACACGTGGGCCAACAGTCAGTGGCGGTACTTCCAGTTCCGGGCCACGGATGGGCCACAGAAGACCTTCAGCGGCACCGTGAACGTCAAGGCGCTGCTCGACTACCTCGTGAACACGCGCGGCTACTCGTCGGACTACTGGGTGACCCGCTTCGAGGTCGGCAGCGAGATCGACGATTTGACCCAGGGCACGGTCACGATGCAGGGCATCACCTTCGAGGTGAACGGCCAGACTCGCACGGCTGGCAAGTGACGGCGCAACCCGGCGCGGCGCCGTGAGCGGGCGATAGCCAGCTTGCGCCGACGCTAGGGGTTCCGCGGGATAGCGTCGTGCTCTGGGAAACGACTCAAAAAATCGCCCGAGGAAATTGTGCGAACTCGAGCGCTTCCCGGCGATCCGACGTGAGCGGCCATCCAAGGGGTTCAGGGCGTCAGCTTGGTCGCTGCATGGAGCTGCAAACCGGGAAAACAGCGAGAAACGAGCCCCTCGCTGAGAAGCGCTTGCGGCCGGAGGGGCATTCCCAAGTCGGCACCGACGCGAATGTCCAAAGAGCAACTAGCTTGCACCCAATCACTAATGAGAGGACCCGCCGTGCAGAGCGGCGTGGGAGCACCGCCGTTGGAGATCACACTTCCGTCTGCCGGGAATGCATGGGGTCATGAGGACAGCACACGCATGGTTCTTCGGACTTGGCTCGGCGCTGATCGCCGCGGCTTGCTCAGCCGGACGTTCTAGCAGCCTTCCCCAAGGCGACGGAGAGGGCGGGACGGGTACTCCGGGCGCCGGAGGCGCTACTGCGGGCAACCCTGGCACCGGCGGCAGCGGGGCGACCAGCACCGCCGGAACAGGCACCGCGGGCTCGAGTACCTCCGGCACGGGCGGCGGCAACAGCTGTGCGGCCCCGCTCAGCATTTGCGGCGCGGATTGCGTCAACACCGCGTCCGACGCGAACAACTGCGGCGCCTGCGGCATCCCCTGCTCCGGCGGGCGGACCTGCCAGAGCAGCCAGTGCCAATGCCAGCCCGGCTTGCTCGACTGTAACGGCTCTTGTGTGGCATCCGACGCGACCCACTGCGGGACTTGTGCGACCGCGTGCCAGACTAGCCAGGTCTGCAGCAACGGCACCTGTAGCTCGAGTTGCATGGCAGGGCAGACGCTATGCGGCACCGCTTGCGTCGACACGACCAGCAACGACGCCAACTGCGGCACCTGCGCGCACGCCTGCGGAGCGAATCAAAGCTGCACGAACAGCAATTGCGCTGACGTCTCGACCGGCGGCAGCGGCGGTAGCGGCGGCACAGGTGGAACCGGCGGCGGCACGGCCGGAACCAGCGGCACAGGTGGAACCGGCGGCGGCACGACGCAGCCAACGCTCGTCACGTCCGCACCGAACGCTTACTGGAACACGAGCGGCACGCTGACGACGGTGACCAACGGTACGGCGACCGTCACGGTCAACGACACCAACGCGATGCAAGCTTGGGAAGGGTTCGGCGGCGCGTTCAACGAACTCGGCTGGAAGTATCTCCAGATGCTCAGCCAGGCTGACCGAGACAAGGCGCTGCAGTTGCTGTTCGGCGCCGACGGCGCGCACTTCAACATGGGCCGGATCCCGATGGGCGCCAGTGACTACGCGACCACTCGCTACACCGACGACGAGACCGCAAACGACACCACCATGGCGAGCTTCTCGATCACTCAGGACATGAAGTACCTGATCCCGTACGTGAAGGCCGCGATGGCCGTCAACGGCAGCATCCGCTTCTGGGCGAGCCCATGGACGCCCCCGACCTGGATGAAGACGACCGACATGAACACCAACGTCAACGGCACCTCCTGCAAGTTGGTGGGGAGCACGGCCTTCGACGGCGGCTGCATGGTGGATAACGCCGCCAATCTCGGTGCCTACGCTCAATACTTCGTCAAGTTCGTGCAGCAGTACGCAGCCCAGGGCATCACGATCGAAGCGGTCTCGCCGCAGAATGAACCCAACTACGCTCAAGGTTATCCGTCGTGTCTGTGGGCGACCGCGCTCTTTACGAAGTTCGTCGGCAAAAATCTCGGTCCGGCCTTCACGGCCGCCGGTCTCAGCACGCACATCATGCTCGGCACCATGTCCAACGGAGGCGGCACCGACGACCCCGCCATCGTCACCAGCGTAATGAACGACGCGACGGCCAAGCCGTATATCAAAGTCCTCGGCTTCCAGTGGGGCATGGAGGGCAGCGTCTCGGGCGCGAAGTCGTACAACTTGCCCCTCTGGCAGACCGAACATAAATGCGGCAACTACCCGTTCACGGTTACCGGTGAGAATCCGGCACCCGGGCCCTTCAACGCGAACATGGCGCCGAACGATCAGACCTATGGCGCCGAGACCTGGGGGCTCATCCGCGACTGGATCAAGAACGGAGTGACCTCGTACAGCGCCTGGAACATGGTGCTGGACACGGTTGGTAAGGGCAACGACATGACTCGCAACTGGCCACAGAATGCGCTGCTGACGGTCACGTCTGCAGGGGCGCTGAACGTCACGCCGGCCTTCTACGTCTTCCGTCACCTTTCCCAGTATGTGCATCCGGGCGCAAAGGTCGTCGGCACCACCGGCGGAGACGCGATCGCCTTCAAGAACACGGACGGCACCATCGTCGCGGTCATGTACAATTCGGGCGGCGCGGGCACGTACATCGTGCAGATCGCGGGCAAGAAGCTGCAGTTCTCGATGCCGGGCAGTGGATGGGCGACCGTGGTCTCGCAGTGAGCGTGTTGCCGAGCGCATTCTGCGGCGGCGCCCTCAGCGCCCCAGCTTCGATCCCCGGCGTCGTCCACCTGGCCCCAGGATGCTATAGGGTTCGCTGCGCGCGGAAGCAGGCGACGATCAAGCGCTGATGCGGCCGCCCACTTCAGCCTCGATTGTCCCGAAGGAGTTGCCGTTCATGAGTCGGTCCGTGTCATTCGTGTCTTCTGCAACCACCTCGGCATTCGCGCTGGCTTTGGTCACCGCCTGCGGTCACTCGGCCAAGACGCTCGACGCCTACAAGCTGGCGAAAAGCGGCATCTCGCCGACCGCGGTCAGCACCGCGGCCGTCTGCACGACGAGCAACACGGGGCCGCAGTTCGACTGCACCCTAGCCGGCTCGCAGCAATTCGATACCCAGTACATGCAAGCGTATTGCGTGTCGCCCGACGTGAGCAAAGAGGTCTCCACGGTCGTCGGATACATGGACCAAGCCGGAAAGGCGAGCCAGATGCTCGGTGTCGACACCCGAGATTTTCAAGACATCGAGCGCAGCCCCGACACCACAGTGCCCGGGGTGGGTACGATCCGCGGCTACAACTACCGGGACGCCGGCAAAGGCGTGAATCTGGACGCCGGACAGAAGAACCGCGCGCACACCGGCGGAAACTACGCGACGGTGTTTCCCGCACCGTCGATCCGCGCCGCGTCCTGGGACCTCGATCTCGAGAAACGCGTCGGCGAAGCCGCGGGTGACGAAACGGCGGCCTCGCACAACAACATGTTGCTCGCGCCCTGCATGAACATCATCCGCCACCCGTACTGGGGTCGCACGCAGGAAACCTACGGTGAGGACACGTACCACGTCGGCCGCATGGCGACGGCCTTCACGGTCGGCCTACAAGAATACGTGACAGGTTGCGCCAAGCACTTTGCAGCCAACAACATCGAGAAGGATCGCGCGACGCAGAACGCGATCATGAACGAGCAGACCCTGCGCGAAGTCTTCGGGCGCCATTTCGAGATGGTCGTTCAGGACGGCGGCGTCGGCTGCATCATGGCGTCGTATAACGAGATCAACGGCACCAAGGACACGCAGAACCAGCACCTGCTCCGAGACATTCTTAAAGCGCCCGTCGAGCAGGGCGGTTTCGGTTTCCAGGGCCTCGTGATCTCCGACTGGTGGGCGATGCCGGGCTACGAGGGCGATGCGACCCAGGGGTATACGATCGATCCGCAGCATGCTCAGAGCGACACGATCGACGCCGTGAAAGCCGGCCTCGACATCGAAGTGCCCTGGACGCTTCACTACTCGACGACCACGTTGGCGCAGGCCGATCAGTTGCTCATCCAGGACGCGGCGACGCGCGTCCTCACCCAGAAATACCGGTTCAAGACAGCGCTCGACACGGACGGTTGGAGCGTCAAAGCGCCGACCTCCACGCTCACCGACGACGGCTCGATCGCGACGAATATGGACCACGAGGCGCTGGCGGAGGAGGCGGAAATCAAGTCCGCGGTGCTGCTTTCGAACGGCATTGCGCCGGCCCCACCCGTGCTCCCACTCACGAACGCGACGAACATCGCCGTGATCGGCCCGGACGAGGCCTTCTCGCTGGTGAGTTCGTCCGTACCGAAGACCTGCGGCCCCACGGGCAGGTCATGCACCTTCCACTTCGCGACGGACGTGGCGCTCGGTGATCGCGGGTCGAGTCGCGTCAACGGCGACCCCGCGCGCTCAGTCGGCCCCTTCGCCGGCATCCAGGCCGCCGCGCCCACCACTGCGACGGTGACTAGCGGCAACTCCGTGGATGCCGCCACGGCCGCCGACACCATCGTGCTGGTCGTCGGCTACACGCCCGGCGATGAAGGTGAGGAATACGCGATCGGGTCGGGCGGCGATCGCAGCACCCTGGATCTGCCCGCAGGTCAAAACGATCTAGTGCAGAGCGTGCTCGATCTCATGAAGCCGACCGTGATCGTCGTCCAGTCGGGCTCGATCGTGAACTTGCCCTGGCTCACGCACGCGAACCAGAACCAGGCCACCATCTGGGCGGGCTACGGCGGCATCCGCGGCGGCAGCGCGCTCGGCAAGCTCATCTTCGGCGCGGCGAATTTCTCGGGCAAGGTCCCGCTAGCGTGGCCGACGCAGTCGGAGCTCGACGCGCAGGCGAACGGCACGCCGATGCTGCCGTTCAAGGAGGCCGACACGGCGACGCACATGGGTTACTTCTTCGGCTATCGCGAGTACGATCGCCGAAAGTACGTCACGAGCCAGGCTACCGACATGGTCTTCCCGTTCGGGTGGGGCATGAGCTACTCGAGCTATGAGTATTCGAACCTCATGCTGCCCTGCCAAACGGTGACGAAGGACGCCGTCTTCAACGTGTCCGTGGACATCAAGAACACCTCGACCGTCGACGGCGACGAGGTGGCGATGTTGTTCGTAAAGCCACCACCGAAACCGGCGAGCATCACGGGCGATCGCGCGTGGAAGGAGCTCAAGAGCTTCGCGCGCGTGCACGTAGTGGCTGGCAACACCGTCACGGCTCAGCTCCCGCTGCGCGTCCGCGATCTTCGCCACTGGGAGGGGGACGAAACTGGCCGCTGGGTCATCGACTCCGGCGACTACACGATTGCGGTCGGCGCAAACGCTGACGACGCCGAAAGCACGACCAATCAGGCTACCCTGCCCGTGACCGGCGACTGAGTATCGGAATAAGCAGTATGATCTTTCGACGAAATCGGTGTGGACTCGGCGTAGCTCTATCTCTAGCCGCGCTCTATTCGGGATTCAGCGCGCCGGCGCTCGCTCAAGACGCGGCGCCCCCCGTCGGAAACGGCGACACAGCGAACCCGCCCGCGGTGCTCCCGGCCCCGCCTCCGGCACCCGACACGGCGGCTGCTCCCGGAGACACCGGCACCAAGCCCACCGACACTGCCGCACCGCCCTCCGACGTCCCCGCGGGTACGGCCGTGAAGGAGCCGGCAAAGGCCGACGAACCGCTGAAGCCGATGCCGCCAGCGCCGACGGCATCCGGCACCAGCGTCGAGCGCGAGAAGACCGTGTCGCTCGTGGGCGTCGAGCTCTTGCCCGGCTCCGCTTACCCGAGCGCGCAGACGCGCGGCATCACCTACGGCTCACTGTGGCTCACGTTCCACGGCCAGCAATGGCCGTACATGCCCCTGATCGAAGGCGGACCCGGACTCAGGATCGGGTTATCCGGCTCGCTCTGGAACGACCTCAGCTACACGCACATCGCGGTCGATAGCAGGCTCGCGACGTCCAACATCAACGATCAGAAACGCTGGACGACGCAAACGCGCGGCGTATTTCGCGTCACGCCCACGTACAACGCGCATGACGGCTGGTTCGTCCAGGGCAACAGCGAGTTCGTCGTGCACGGCGACCAGCGCCCCGACCCCGGCACGGGTGTCCTCGGCACCACCGATGACCTGTGGGTGCGCGCCGGGAAGTGGGATCTCTTCGATGTGACCGTGGGTCGCTTCCAAGGTTGGGAGATCGCCAACCACTACGGCATGGCCCTGGATCAGAATACGCTCGAGCGATCCGGCGCCTGGATCGTCGGCTCTTCACTACCGAAACCGACGGACGGTTACGGCCTCACCTACTTCTGGGATCGCCAAGACTACACGCTCGGCGGCTACGCGCTGCACGTCTACCCGACGAAGTACCTGCGCGGTGAACTCCTGGGTCATATCGGTGCCGGCAACAACACGTCGAACCCTTATCAGTTCGACGTGCGCCCCGCTGGGATCTTCGACATTGGCTACGTGAAGCTCAAGGCCGGTTGGGAGTACGGCAAGGCCGTTCCACAGGACGTGCAGGCGAAGGTACGCGACACACGCAACGGCTACGGCTTCGCCGCCCAGTTCGTATTTGCCCCCTACGTCGAGTTCGGCGGCAGCTTCGCGCGCGGCTTCGAGGACGTCGTAGACAAAGACAATCAAGCCGACTTGAACGGCAGCAACACCGTTCAGACATACGGCGGGTTCTTGAACGCCAGCCCGGGCTATCAAGCGCTCGTGCTCGGCTTTGGTGCCTTCCAGAACCATTCGGAAGACTTCCGTCCCGACAGCAACGCGGGTCCACACTACGGCAAGGTCGATACGAACGACCAAACCCTGATCTTCGAGGCCATTCAGTACACGCTCTGGGAGCACCTCTACTTGAAGTTCGTGCTCTCGCAAGCGCGCAACCACGTCGAGAGCTTCAACGCGGGCATCTACACGAACAATGCCTTGAGCGGACGTTTCCGCGCGATGATCTTGTTCTGAGTCCGAGCGCGAGCTCGATGGCTAGGCGTGCATGGCACCCATGGCTGCGCTGAGGAGCTTCTCCTGGTTCGCCTCGCCGCGCGAGAATTCGCCGGTGATGCGCCCCTCGCACAGCATCACGATCCGGTCGCTCATGCCGAGCAACTCCGGCAGCTCGCTCGACACGAGCACGATCGCCTTGCCCTCGCCGGCCAGGCGATTGACGATCTCGTAAACGTCGAGCTTGGCGCCCACGTCGATGCCGCGCGTGGGCTCGTCCAGCAAGAGCACCTTGGGTTCCGCCAAGAGCACGCGCCCCAGCACGACCTTCTGCTGATTGCCGCCGGACAAACTCGATACCTTGCTGTCCAGGTTCGGCGCTTTGACGGCGAGCGACGAGAATACGCTCTTCGCGCGCGCTGCGTCCTCGGCCGGATCGATCACCGGGCGCTTTTGTTTGTACAAGCTCGACAGCGTCAGATTGAAACCGATCGTGGAGTCCAAAAACAGCCCGTAGCGCTTGCGATCTTCGCTGACCAGCGCGATGCCGGCGTGCAGCGCCGCGTCCGGCGCGCCCTCGGGCAGCGGCGCGCCGTCCACGAGGACGGAGCCTGCCTCGCGCTTTCCCCAGGCGCCGATCAGGTGCAGGAGTAGCTCACTTCGGCCGGCGCCCATCAGCCCACCGATGCCCAGCACTTCCCCGCCGCGCACCTCGAAGCTCAGCTGATTGAGCCGCATGCGCCCGGCGCTGGGCGCCGACACCGTCAGGTCGCGCACTGAAAGGAGCGGCGCGCCGGTCCGGCTGGCGCGCTTCGGAAACAGATCCTCGATCGGGCGACCCACCATGTGCCGCACGATCTCACCCGGCGTGGTGGCGCTTCGTTCGCTCGAGTACACGCTCTTGCCGTCCCGCAGCACGGTGATGCGATGCGCGAGTCGGAACACTTCCTCGAGTTTGTGCGAGATGTACACGCAGGCCATCCCGCGCGCGCTAAGCTCAGTCACGAGCTCGAGCAGCCGCTCCACCTCGCGGTCGCTCAGCGCGGCCGTCGGTTCGTCCAAGATCAACACCGCGGGCTCCTTGCCGACGGCCTTGGCGATCTCGAGCAGCTGCTGCTCGGCCACGCCGAGCTCGCGCACCAGACGCGTCGGGTCGAGCTCGATGCGCGCGGCGGCAAGCACCTGCTTGGCTCGCGCGTAGACCCCGTCCCAATCGATCAAACCGAGCCTGCGGGGAGCCGCGCCGAGGCACAGGTTTTCGGCCACCGTCATGTCCGGCACCAGGGCGAGCTCTTGATGAATCACCGCGATGCCCGCGGCCTCCGCGTCCCGCGACGACGAAAAGGCGACCGGCTCTCCGCGCACCGCGATGCTGCCCTCGTAGCTGCCGTGCGGGTGAATGCCCGAAAGCAGCTTGATCAGCGTGGATTTGCCCGCGCCGTTTTCCCCGCACAGCGCGTGCACCTCACCCGCGAAGAGCTCAAAGCTCACGCCGCCGAGCGCCGTCACACCGCCAAAGCGTTTGACGATGTCGCGCGCCCGCAGGATCGGAGCGCGCTCACTCATGGTCGCTTCGGGCGCTCGCTGTCGGGAACGCCGCGATACACGTCGTCGTAGCTGTGAAAGCCGTCCGCGATCACCGTGCTGACCAGGTTGTCACGAGTCACGGTCATCACTTCCGACAAGGCCGAAGGCACCTGAATCTTGCCGTTGTCCACGCTGTCCCGGGCGATCACCACCTTGCGCCGCGCGAGCCCGACCGCCATTTCAGCGGCGTTCCGCGCGAGCGTCTTGAGCGGTTTGTAGATGGTCATCGCCTGCGTTCCGGCGGCGATACGTTGACAGGCCACGAGCTCCGCGTCCTGACCCGTGACCAGCTTCTTGCCCGCCAGGCCCTCCTCGACCAGCGCCTGCACAGCGCCGCCCGCGGTGCCGTCATTGCTGGCCAGCACCGCGTCGAAATCGCCCCCATGGCTCGTGATGGCGGCGTTCATGATGCGCTTGGCGTTTTCGGGCTTCCAGTCGTCCGCCCAGTCTTCGTGCACCACCACGATGTCGCCGCGCTTGATGTACGGCTCGAGCACCCGATCTTGGCCCTGTTTGAACAGCGCCGCGTTGTTGTCGGTCTTCGAGCCGTAGATGCGCACGATCTTGCCTTTACCGGGCGTCGGCAGGTGATCGACCAAATATTGTGCCTGCAGCGAGCCCACCTTCACGTTGTCGAAACTCACGTACAGATCCAGATCGCTGTCGCGGATCAAACGATCGTACGCGATCACCGGGATGCCGGCTTCATGCGCCATGCGTACGGCTTTGGCCATTGCCTTGCCGTCGTGCGGGACGATCACGAGCACGTCCACCTTGTTGGTGATGAGCTTTTCGACATCGCCGATCTGCACCGTGTCGTCGCTGTTGGCCGACAAGTCGAGCACGCTCGCGCCGAGCTCTTGCGCACGATGCACGAACATGTCGCGATCGCCCTGCCAGCGCGCCTCCTTCAACGTATCGAGCGACAAGCCGATCAGCACCTTTTCACGCTTCTCGTGGCCGGCCGCCGAGCTCCCTCGGCCGAGCACGAGCCCAGTGGCCACACTGAGCACGAAGGAGGCAATCACGAGCAGTACGCGACCGTTCATGGGGACCTTCTAGCCCAAGTGCGCAGAGACCCAAACGGTTAGCTGTAGGCAGTTCCCTTTACGAATTCCACATGAGGCGGCGGGAAACCGCGGGCGCTCACGGCGTGCGTCGGTGACGCTACGGACGAGGGGGAGTAATGCCGCGTGGCCGCCATTTGGGCGCCGCGTTTGATGGCTTGGATCTTCGCACAAGATGGAAATGCGGGGGGCACCTGGTTCCTCGCCCTCGCTCTGGTGCTCGCGGCCAGGGCACGGCGGCAGCGTGAGACAACAGGCGCGAAGCGGCGGATCAAGGTGGAAAGTCGTAGCTGGCCCCGGCGACGTCGGGAAACGGAAAGAGGACGACGTTCGAGCGTTCCTTGACCGGCGATTGGCTGTCGTCCTGCACCTGCACATCGCGGAGGTTGCCCGCGACCACAAAGACTCCGACGATCTCTCCACTGGCGGGCTGGTATCCAGCGAGCGCTCCCCAGCGCGAATCGTAATACCAATTCATCGCGATTTGATCGTTCATGGCGACGTTGCCTCCCGTGATGGAAAGGCCATACGAATACTGAATCGCCGCGGACGCATACCATTGCCCGCCGATGCATTCGACTAGCACTACTCCGCCACTTTCTATATCGGGACCAGCGGGCGACGGCCGCGGCAAGCAGGGCAGAGTCGAGGCGCAGCCAGGCGAAGCAGAAGCTCTCGTCGCACTGCCGGCAAAGTGGGGCGCGGCAGTTGCTGGCTGCG
>DASXKQ010000263.1:0-5190 GCA_036496745.1 Polyangiaceae bacterium | reverse complement strand
CCAATCAGCATGCCGTAGGCGATCCCCTCGGAAAACTCCAACGACACGGTTTCCGAGGGGATCGCCTACGGCATGCTGATTGGCGTCTTCATGGGCGACAAGTCGATGTTCGACACGCTGTGGGCGTTCGCGCAGAGCAAGTTCAACGGCAACGGGCTGATGACGTGGCAGCTCGACGCGAACGGCAATCCCAAGGGCGGTGGGGCAGCCACGGACGCCGATGAAGACATGGCATTCGCGCTCTTGATGGCCGACAAGCAGTGGGGCGGCTACGCGAACGCAGCGGCTACGTTGATCGACAATATCTGGACGCACGAAGTCGACCCGAGCAACGCGCTGAAGCCCGGCGACAATTTCGGCGGTGCGAACGAAACCAATCCGTCTTATTTTGCGCCCGCGTACTACCGCGCGTTCGCCAAAGTGGCGTCCGCGCACCCATGGCAGTCGCTCGTCGACTCGAGCTACACGATACTCGCAGCAGCGACCGGCGCGGACGGGCTCGTCCCCAATTGGGTCAATTCGGGAGGCGTGGGCATCGCCGGGACAACCACCGACGGCTCGGGTCCCAACTTTGGTTACGACGCTTGCCGCACGCCGTGGCGGATTGCGCTCGACTACTGCATCAACGGCGAGCCGCGCGCGAAGACCTATCTCGACAAGATCACCGCGTTCTACGCGTCGGTCGTGAGCGCGACCGGCTTCGTGACGTCGATCAAGGACGGCTACACGGTGACCGGCACGAATCCACCCGGTGCACTCGGTGACTACGGCGCGGGCATGGCGTTCTACGGCCCCGCAACGGTCGGAGCGTCGGCGTCCCAAAACGCGATGCTGCTGCAGAGCGGCTCGCAGGCGCTCTATACCTACATGACCGGACCGAACCGAACCGCAAGCGGTGTTTTCACGTACTATCACGCTTCCTGGGGCCTCCTCTCGCTCATGACGTTGAGCGGGAATTTTTGGGACATGAGCCAATGAAGAGACACCTTTCCTACTCGTTCTGGTTGGCGCTCACCGCGGTGGGCGCGTGGTCGTGCAGCGCGGGGGCGCCGGCATCCCTCGACGACTCCGTCGACGACAGCGCGCCTGCGGGCGGCTCGACAGGCCAGGCCGGTGGCTCGGGGATCGCGGCCGCCAACTCCGGGCTCACGCTGGCAGCTGGAGGCCCTCACCCGTTTCCGGTCTCACAAAAGCCGGCCAATTGCTCACTGACGACCGCTGCGGGTGCGCCAGCCGCCGTGCAATCCGCCTACAACTTGTGGAAGAGCCAGTACGTCACGGCGGGTGGCGCGGGCACTGCCTTGCGCGTGGTGCGCCCGCAAAACCAAAACGACACGGTCTCCGAGGGCATCGGCTACGGCATGCTCGCCAGCGTCTACATGGCGGATAGGCAAACCTTCGACGGCCTCTGGGCGTACGCAAAATCTCACTTCGACGGCAACGGGCTGATGACCTGGCAAATCAACTCGTCGAACGCGCCGATCGGCATGGGCTCGGCCCTCGACGGCGACGAAGACATGGCCTGGGCGCTCCTACAAGCCTCGGATCAATGGAACGACGCGAGCTATCTGAACGACGCCATCAGTGTCATCAACGCGATCCTCAACACGACCGTCGCGGGCGACGGATTGCTGAGGCCGGGTGACAACTGGGGCGGCTCTCCAAAAACGTTCCCGGACTATTTTTCACCCGCGTACTACCGAGTATTCGCGCTCGTCACCAACAACAAGAATTGGTCCGGGGCCGTCATCGATCGCAACTACACGCTCCTCAGCAACGTCAGCGGTACGTACGGCTTGGTGCCGGACGCCTCCAACGCGAGCTCGCAGCCCGATCCGATGACGCCCAACTACACGTATGACGCGTGCCGGACGCCCTGGCGCATCGGCATGGACTATTGCTTCAACGGCGAGATGCGCGCCAAGGCTTACCTCGACAAGGTCGCCGCGTTTTTCAATAGTCAGGGCGCGGTCAGCAACATCGGGGACGGCTATACGACATCGGGAACCAAGACGAGCAGCTACCCGAACATGGCCTTCATTGGACCCGCGGGCGTGTCCGGAATGGCCGGTACCCAAACGCTGCTCGACGGCGCGTTCGCCTATGGCGCCACGGGCAACGGCGGCACGCTGTCCTACTTTGCTCAGTCGCTGCGCGTCGTCACCATGATGATGATGTCCGGGAATTTCGTGGACTTCACGAAACCGTGACCGCCCAGCCGCGATTCAGCGACAGTGTAGAATTGCGTGGAAGACCGCGGCCTCCCTGGTGCGGCGCGGAACGCCCCGCTGCGTTGCCATAGGTTATCGTTGGCGCGCTGGGACTAGTTCCACAAATGGCATGGACCGGCGTTTCTGGCTGCACACTCTAACTTTTGTTGTAAACTGAGGGCGAGCAGGTTAGTTCGCCCGTGCCGCACAGCCTTGAGCGCGCTACACGGTGCCTGGCGAAGAAACACCCTGAAAGGTTCAGCGTAGAAAATGAAGACCAACACTTTGTCGATCCTAGCTTTGACTGCGGGCTTCGGTGTCCTCGCCGCTTGCAGTGCTTCCAACGTGGCGCCCGGTAGAGGGCACGCCGGTTCCGCGGGCGCCGGTAACACCGGCAATACCGGCAACGTCGGAACGGGCAACACTGGCAACGTCGGTACCGGGAACACTGGCAACGTCGGTACCGGGAACACCGGCAATGTGGGCACCGGCAACACCGGCAACACCGGCACAAGCGGCAGCGTCGGTACGGGCGGCGGAGTCGCCATGACCGGCCCCCTCCTCGACGACCTCACGGACGGCGACAATACGATCGCTCCGTACAGCGGGCGCGTCGGCTACTGGTACTCGTACAACGACGCCACCGGCACGCAGTGGCCGCCATCGGATCCGTCCGGGGCAACGCCGTTCCTCGTGTGCCCGTCTTCAGCCACGGACTGCCTGCTCGGCCCGGGTCACACCCCGGCACCTGCCGCTGATTTCTGGGCGGAAACGCACGGCACCGGCTTCACGGTCTGGGGCGCCGGCATGGGCTTCGACCTCAATGATACCGGCACGAAGATGCCGTACGACGCCACCGCGTACAACGGGATCAGCTTCTGGGGCAAGGCCAACGCGGCGACGCCCGTGCGCGCCAAGATCCAGATCCCGACGATCAGCAAGGTCGCTGACGGCGGGACGTGCGTGCCTCCAGCAGACCCCATGGCGATGGGACAATGCGACAATCAGTACGGCATCGCCGCCATGTTCACCACTGGCTGGACGCAGTTCATGATGCCCTTCGCGACCATCACGCAAGAGGACTGGGGCGGCAAGAATCTCGCGCCGCCCTTCACCAAGAACAGCATCACCGACGTGCAGTGGCAGGTGGCTCAAGGCGTGGCCTTCGACATCGCAGTCGACGACATCACCTTCTACTGAGTCGCAGCGAGCAAAGAAAAAACCCCGGGCTCTCCAGAGCTCGGGGTTTTCTTTTGTGGGGCTGAGCTGCGCGTTAGGGCAGCTCAGCTTGCCGCATGCTTCACGACTCAGAAGCCGTAGTGACCGCCGAGCGCGGCGCTCAGCGTCGTGCCACCTTTGCCGAGCATCTGCATGAAGCGCAGTTCTGGGCCGATACCGAACGTCTTGCCGACCATGAACAGGGTACCAAAGCCCAGGGAGACGAAGCCATTGCCCGAATGGCGGTAGGCGTCGAGCGTGCCCTTCTGACAGCCCTTCGTGCCGCAGGTGGCGCCGGACACGTCGTCCGTCTGAAAGTAGTCCACGGCGACATGGCTATCGACTTCGGCGAGACCACCACCGAGCAAGACGTACGGGCGGATGCTGCCCTTGGAGAACCAATACGCCGCGCGTACCTCGGCGTGGACCGGTAAGAAACTCGAACCGACGTCCGGCTTCGGCGCACCGCCAATGGCGAAGCCGACGCGCGCACCGATCGTCAACGACGGAATCACGAAGCGATCGAAGCCGAGCAAGATGCGCGTCGTGGCGAGCCCGATGCCGCTCTTGACTTGATCCCCGCCGCTGGTGCCCGTGGCGTGAATGTAGTTATTCGTACCCGACCCGTCGTCGCCGAGCGCCACGGCATTCGCCTGCACGCCGGACTGGAAGCACGTGTACTGCGCGCTGTTCACGCAAACGTCGCTCTCCCCCGGGTACACCATGAAGTCCTGCTGAACGGTGAGCGACAGCCAATTGAGCGGACCGTCGCTGGACCCGCTGTCTTCTTCCTTTTCCGCTGGCTTCTCTTCGTCCTCGTCGTCGTCCTTCTTGGCTTTCTTGTCTTCGTCGCCCTTGTCCTCGTCGGCGGGCTTCTCGTCTTCGTCTTCGTCTTTCTTGGCCTTCTTCTTCGGTTTCTCGTCTTCGTCGTCGTCCGCCTTGGCCTTCTTGCCGCCGCCGGCCGCCTCGTACGCCTTGCGTAGCTCCGGCGTTTCAAGATCCTTGTCGAGCTGGAGATCCGGATAGGCCTCGATGGCCGCCTTCATCTCCGGCTTGCCTTTTGCGGGCTGATTCAGACCGCCGATGTAGACTGTCGCGAGGTCTCGATGCAGGCGGCCCATCACTACCGGCGAGCAGCCATCGTCCCCGCACGTCTGAATCGCTTTCTTCAGCTTCTGCTCGGCCTTCTTGAACTGCGTGCCCACGTAGTCCTGCTGCATCGCAGCGTCCGCGAGCTTGGTGGCGGCCTTGTCCTTTGGGGCTGCAGAAGCCGTGCTCGCCGCGAGCACCAGCGCAGAAACCACACCGACTTCAATCACACTGACGAATTTAGAATTCACGGAGATTACCTTGGCGATGCGCGGAGCCCTCTCGCGCGGTTGCGAACGGCTGACCATAGTCGCGGTGGGTTCGGTGGTGCAATGTCCGTCGCAGCAGGCATTCGTTGGTTCAGTTTGTTGCTCGGGCTCACGGCTTGTCACCAGCAACAGAAAATTCCGGCGCTCGTGTCAACGCGCCCGGCTCTGATGCAAAAGTTCGCGGTCGAGTTGCCGGGGCTCGACGTTGGTCGCGGCAGCGTGGACTTTTCACGCATGAATGCGGAGCCCGCCGGCGCGCGCGGGTTCGTGCGGCCGGTCGATGGGCACTTTGCCGACGAGACTGGGCGGCGGTTGCGCTTCTTCGGCGTAAACCTGGCGGGCGCGGCCTGCTTACCCGAGCCAGAGAGCGCGCCCCTGCTCGCACGCCGCCTGAGCCAGTTGGG
>DASXKQ010000262.1:0-42102 GCA_036496745.1 Polyangiaceae bacterium | reverse complement strand
CGGAACGCGCGGCGCGCGAGCATCACCACGCCGAAAATGAGCGCGACCACCGCGAACGTCACGAGCGCGATGCGGCCGCCCAAGCCGAGCGCGCCCCAGGTGTGGCTCAGCCGCGTAAAGAGCGGCGCAAACACGCTATCGGCGATCATGGCCAAGG
Organism: Polyangiaceae bacterium; assembly: GCA_036496745.1. Taxonomy (GTDB): domain Bacteria; phylum Myxococcota_A; class Polyangia; order Polyangiales; family Polyangiaceae; genus PMG-095. Next base: position 41,945 of record DASXKQ010000262.1, on the reverse strand, counting down.
TTCTGGTAGTGACCGGCGATCATGTCTGCTCGGCGCGCAAGAGCGGAAACGCGATCACGTCGCGGATCGACGGCTGCCCCGTGAGCGCCATCACCAGGCGATCGACGCCGAGCCCGAAGCCGGCCGCGGGCGGCATGCCGTGCTCGAGCGCGAGCACGTAGTCCGCGTCGTAGTCCATCGTCTCTTCGGCGCCGCGCTCTTTGAGCTCGAGTTGCCGGCGAAAACGCGCCGCTTGCTCGTCGGGATCGTTCAGCTCGCTGAACGCGTTGCACAGCTCCCGGCCATGCACGAAAAGCTCGAAGCGATCGACGAGTGTGGGATCGGCGGCCTTGTTGCGCGCGAGCGGCGAGACCTCCGCCGGGTAATCCACGATGAAGACCGGCAAGCTCTTTTCGCCGTCTGCGCTGCGGTAGTCCTCGGCCAAAAACGGCTCGACCAAGTACTCGTAGGCGACGAACACGCGCTCACCGTCGGAGCCGCAGTGGCTGAGCGCGCGGCGCAGATTTCCCCAATCGATGGCCGCGGCGCGCGGCGACGCTTGCTTCCACGCCTCGACCCAGGCGTCGCTTTCGCTCGGCAAGCGCTTGCCGTCGGGTCCCATCACGAACGCGAGTGCTGCGAATTTGGCGGCGACGTCCGCCGGCAAACGGGCTCGCTCGAGCGCCGTCGCGATCGCCCGCGACATCGGCACACGGGCGAACGGCTCCGCGAGCGAGAACGGCCGCTCCGCGACGAACTTCTGGTATTGCGCCGCCAAGCCGAGCTTTTCGAGCTTGCTCTGCAAGTGTCGATCGACATGGCGAAAGAGCTGTTCGGCTTCGTCCATCAAGGTCTCGTACGTCGCGTACGCCTGATAGAACTCGAGCATCGTGAACTCGGGGTTGTGCCGCGTGCTGATGCCTTCGTTGCGATAACAGCGACCGATTTCGTACACGCGTTCGAAACCGCCCACCAAGAGCCGCTTCAGGTAAAGCTCGGGCGCGATCCGCAGAAACAGCTCCAAATCCAGGGCATTGTGGTGCGTTTTGAAGGGGCGCGCCGCGGCGCCGCCGATCAACGAGTGGAGCGTCGGTGTCTCGACCTCGAGAAAGCCGCGGCTATCCAGAAAATCGCGTAAACCCTGCACGATGATCGAGCGCGCCCGCATCACGACCGGCACCTCGGGCGTCGCGACCAGATCCACGTAGCGCCGCCGATAGCGCAAATCCACGTCCGAGAGCCCGTGCCATTTGTCGGGCAGCGGGCGGAGCGCCTTGGTCAGCAAGCGCAACGACGAAAGTTCGAGCGTGAGCTCGCCCGTCTTGGTCACCATCACGCGCCCGCGCGCCTCGACGTGATCGGCGAGATCGATGTCGGCCAAGGCGGCGAACGCGTCGCCCATCACGTCTTGCTTTCCGAACAGCTGCAGCTCGTCACTGTCGTCGCGCAGGCGCAAAAAGGTCGCCTTGCCAAAGCCGCGCCGCGCGAGCAGCCGTCCGACGATGTGAAACTTGCGCTCCGCGGCGAGCGCTTGAACCCGCTCGGCGTCGTAGCGCAGCTCGCTCAGCGGCTCGACGCGGGCACTGTCGAATTGCGCGCGCAGATCTCGAATCAGAATGCGGTCGCGCGTGTCGACCGCGTTTTCGAACGGGTTTTGACCGCGCGCACGGAGTTCCGCGGCCTTCTGCCGGCGCACCTCGATCAGCGCGTCTTCTCCGCTCTTTTCCATGCTTTGCGAGGGCGGTTACCTACACCCGAACGCGTGGCCTGTCACCCGTGCGGGAGCGAGATGGCAGAAAAGAGGCGCCGCTCGCGCAGCGCACTCGGGCGCGGGCTCCTTTTCGCGCGTCTGACGAATTGCACGTGGCACGCGGTCACCGCGCGCTATATCGTCCGTGCGTGAGGCGTTCGGAGGCGGTGTTCGCTGCGCGAGTCGCCGTCCGACTCGCGCTCGCGTCGCTGGTCGTCACCCTCCATGCGCACGCTTTCTGCCGTGCCATGAGCTGTGAGCTCGGCGAGGCGGATCGCCCGACGCCATGTGCCCGCGACAGCCACATGTGCGTCACGGAAGGTGTCCCGCTGCACTGGGGCAGCTCTTGCCTGTCTTACGCCGTGCAGCGAGACGGGTCGCCGAAGTCCGGACTCAGTGACGACCAAGTGCAGTCACGTAGCGCAGGCTTTTTCAATTTGGCAGAGCGCGCAGTGCCCCGGCGGGGGCACGCCCACCTTTAGCGCGCAATTCCAGGGATTCGTGAGTTGTGCGCAGCGAGAGTCCGTGTGCGGGAGCGCCGCCCAGAACGTGAACGTCGTCATGTTCCATGATACTGGCTGGCCCTCCCCAAGGCCTCCGTCAACGTCAACGCGCCGCTCGAAAAGATCTCGTACAAATCCCAAAAGTCGCGCCGGATGCCACGCCGCGCCGCGGCGGAGAGCTTCATCGTCGCTAAGTCGAGCAAGCCTGCGATTGGAAACGGAGCGGGCCCTTCGGAGGTAGCCTGAAGCAACGGATACGGGTACCTCACGACGTCAACCGGCACCTGTTCCAGTCGAATCATCAACGCCGCATCGGTGATTGAAATCACTTCGACGTTCGGCAGTTTGACTAGCTCCGCGCGAGCCGCGCTCCAAGTCGAGCGCGGGCTCGCGGCTGAAGAGGTGCAAATCGCGTGAAACCCGATGATGCAGGTGGAGCGCGATCGCCGTGCCACCGGCCAGATAGAGCCCGAGATCTCAGGGTGCGCGCCCGCGCGGAAAAACTCCCGCACACCGTCGAAGCCATATTCGGAAACGACCCAACGCACGTCCGCTATGCGTCCGCGCTGCACACCCGACGATCCCTACCCCAGCGCCCCCGGCGGCGCGCCATGCCCCGCCGCGCGATCGGCGTTCTGCAGCAAGTAAGCCTCGATGAACGCGTCGAGCTCGCCGTCGAGCACGCCTTGCACGTCCGAGGTCTCGTGCTCGGTGCGCAGATCTTTCACGAGCTGATAGGGCTGCAGCACGTAGCTGCGGATCTGATTGCCCCAGGCGATTTGCCCCTTGGCGGCCTCGTAGCGCGCTTGCGCTTCTTCGCGTTTGGCTTGCTCGAGTTCGTACAAGCGTGCCTTGAGCATTTTGAGCGCCATGGCGCGGTTTTGGTGTTGGCTGCGCTCGGCGCGGCAGACGACGACGATGCCGGACGGCAAATGCTTCATGCGCACCGCGGTCTCGACCTTGTTCACGTTCTGTCCGCCCTTGCCGCCGGCGCGCATGGTCGTCACTTCCAAGTCGATGTCTTTGACCTCGATGTCGATCTCGTCCTCGATGTCGGGCGTCACTTCGATCGCCGCGAAGCTCGTTTGCCGCCGCGCATTGCCGTCGAACGGACTAATCCGCACCAGGCGATGCACGCCCATCTCGGCGCGCAGATAGCCGTACGCGTTCGGTCCAGCCACGGTAAACGACGCGCCGTCAATCCCTGCCTCGTCACCCGGCTGCAGATCGACGACTTCGGTCTTGTAACCCCTGCGCTCACACCAGCGCAGGTACATGCGAAGGAGCATCTCACCCCAGTCCTTGGCGTCGGTGCCACCGGTACCCGGGTGAATGCTGACGATCGCGTTCGCGTGATCGACTGGGCCCGACAGCATGCGGCCGAGCTCGGCCTTGCGCACACGCTCGACGAGCGCCGGCACCTGACCCTCGACCTCGCGCACCACGCCCTCGTCGTTCTCGGAAGCGCCGAGCTCGAGCAGCTCGGCCGCATCGTTCACGTCGCGCGTGAGCGCGTCAATCTGCGTGAGCTTTTCGCTCGCCGTCGAGCGCTTGCGCATCAACGCTTGCGCCTTTTCTTGGTCGTTCCAGAAGTTCGGCGCCGCCGAGATCTCGTCGAGCTCTTCGATTTCCCGCTTTAGCTGCGGGACGTCAAAGAGACCCCCTTAGCGCATCGACGCGCCGTTGGAGGTCGGTGAAAGCGTTGCGAGCATCAGCGAGCATGGGAGGCGGGATCTACTCCGGATTTTTTCACGTTGCCAGCGTCCGCCGCAAACGTGGGCTCTTGCTCGCCGATCGCCCCCGAAAACCAGCCGTCCGTGAGTACGTCGAGCTCGACCAGCGCCGACAAGGATTCGAGCTCCGCCGTCTCGCGCACTTCCGGTTCCAGGTCTTCGTCGGCGGCGCGTACCAGGCCGCGCTGCCAGATCGCGAGCTCGGACAGCACGTGCTCGAGCAGCTTCCGCTCGGCTGCGATGCGATCGCTCTCCAGCCGCTCGATACCCACCTCCTCGTCCGCGAACACGAGACGATCGAAGCGCCAGGTCATGCGCGCCTCGAGCAGGAGCTCGTTCGTGCCGCCCTCGGTGTACTGATACGGGTCGCCGAGCGTGGGCGTCAGGCGCAGCGTTTGGCCGTTGCTGCGGAGCGCGCGCAAGCGAAGCTCCGGCAGCGCGGCGGACGCGCGAGCGCGCGTGGCCAGATTCGACAGCCGTCCGCGCGCCCCGAGAAAGCCGCCGAGCACGAGCGCGCGACGAACCGCGCCCCGTGCGAGAGCCGGAGTCAGCTGGAGACGCACTGGACGCTCGACTTTCACGGGCGCCGGAGCGGGTGGCGCGACGGTCGGCGTCGGAGCTTGCGCCGGAGCCGAGCCCGGCGGTGCCGTCTTGGGATCCCCGTGCGCGCTCTGAGTGGGCTCTGGTTTTTTGGGGTCACTCTTTTTCTGCGCGTCCTCGCTGAGGGCGCGCTCGGCGAGCGGCGAGTCCCGCTCCGCGGAGTGCGAAGGCCGCGGCGGCGCGGCGAGCCGATCGAACGGCACGCCCAGAGCAAGAAAAGCCTGCCAGCCCGTGCGCTCGACACCGCGCGAAATACCCGCGCCGAGCGACAACCACAAGCTCGCAGAGCTCGGCAGCGCCACCGCTGCTGGGCCGTTGAAGAGCCCCCCGGACCCGCGCTCGAGCGACTCCCCGAGCGGCAGTGCCCCTGCCCGGCCCGCGCTCAACATGAACCCGAGCACCCACAAGAAACGATTCCCCCGCATGATGGCCGCTCATCGGCCACCGCGCGCGGCGGTTGCGCGACGATCTACCTGGTTCGACTTGCGCGATCTTGGGAGGCCAGATCACGATCGGCAAAGGTAGGAACTCGCGAAGGGAGCCGGCGAGACCGGTGCCAGTGGCCTTCTCAGTGGGGTTGGTCGCACGACTTTTTGGGCGACGACAACGAAAGATCCTCCCTTGCAGTGACGTCTCGCGACCCTTCCGTCCAGGCAGCAAACGTGTGCCGGTCCCGCCGGACACTCCGGGGTGAATGTCTCTCACTTCAAGATCGTGATCTTTCCTTCCAAAGATCAGCAAGTCGCCTCTACTTGGGCGGCTCGAGCTCTGGGTGCGCGGCGCGCGTGGTGAGTCCGTCCGAGCCTCGCTCCGCGCCACGTTCGACGCAACGACTGGGATCGGCGTTCATGCCGGCAAAGCTCTCGCAGACGTAATCCGCGTGCTGCCCGCAGCCGTCCGCGGCGTATTCTTGCGCGGAGCGCTCGGAAACATGCACCTCGCTCGCGTCACAGCCGTGCGCCTTCGAGAAGCGCTGCGCGAGCAGGCTGCTCGTGCTCGCGCAGCCGGCGGGAGCAAGCAGTAGTCCGGCGAGCAGCAAGCGCCCACGCCGTTGACCCGAGGAGTCGGAGCGCATGTGGCTACGGGGCTTTGTGGTGCTCGTTGGCCAACAAGGCACCGAGCGCGCGGCGCTCGATGGCCTCGAACGCGCGATCGGGCGCCCAGCGCGGACGGAACAGAGGCGCTGGGACGTCGCCGCCGGCGACGCGCGCGACCGGTGCGACGGCGAGTGGGGAGAACGCTTGCCCGCGCTGCACGCCGAAAACCGCGCGTACGAAAGTGTCGCCGTCGATGCCCGTGATGCGCTGGCCGCCCTGCGCGGTCGTCACGGGCAGATCGCGCGTCGTCTGTTCCACGCTGCTGCCGCGCGCGCGGAACGTGGCGACGCGAACGAGCGCGAGCCCTCGCTCGAGCAAGCTCTCCGGGACTTCCCAGTAGACATAGAGCGAGCCGTCGGCGCTGCTCAGTGTCGCGACCGAAGGAGCCTGCGCGGCGGCGCTGCTTGCCACGGGTTGTGCTGGATTGGGCCCGGGCGGTGGCGGGATCTCCTGCACGGGCGCCGGCGCGGGCGCAGGCTCGGGTGGCGCGCTCAGATCGGGCGCGGACTCCGACAGCGGCGCGCTCGCGGACACCGGCGTGGATTCCGCCTCGGGCGCCGATGTTTCCGCGCGCGGCGCGCGGCGCTTCGACGCTTCGCGATCCTCCGAGAGCAAGCGGGCCCTGAGCTCGCTCGCCACTTCGTGCTCCGGCTCCTTCGACAGGATTTGATCGAGCAGGGTGAGCGCGCGATCCGAGTGGCCCTGAGCCACGTAGATTTCCGCCAGCGTGACGGTCGCCACGGGCGTCGGCCCTTTCCACTCTTCGCGCGGCGTCTCGCCGCGGATGCGGGCCGCAGCTTCGGGCAGGTTGAGCCCCGCTTCGACCACGTTCGCGACTAAATCGCGCGCAACCCCCAGAAATCCGCGCAAGCGCTGGCGCTCCACGACGTCCGTCGCCGAGCGACGCACGATTTCGTCGCGCAGCTCGACGCGCGTGAGAAGCTCAGCGCGCTCGGCGCCGAGCACGCGGGCTTGCGCGATCAGCTCTTCACGGCTCATGTTGTCGAGCACGCTGGGGTCGAAAACCATGGGTCCCGATATCCGCCGAGCCGAGCGCGAGGTCAAGCCGAAGCGGCGGAGCTCAGTACCATGCCGCGCCGCCGGGATTGGGTATCGCCGAAAGCACGCTCTGCGCCGCGAGTATGTCCCGCGAAATCTGGGCTTTGAGCTCGTCCAGACCGGAAAATTTGCGTTCGTCGCGCAGGCGCGCCACGAGGTGCAGCCGCAGCGTTTGGCCGTACAGATCGCGATCGAAGTCGAACAGATGTGCTTCGACGCTGAAACCCGCCGCACTGGTTGGTCTCACGCCGATATTGGCGACTCCGCGTCCGAGCGCGCTCGAAACGCCGTCGCTCGAACGATCGACGAGTACGGCGTACACGCCGTTGGGCGGCAGTGCTTCGGCGACCTCCGCCAAATTGGCGGTGGGTACGCCGATGCTGCGGCCGCGCGCATCCCCGTGCACGACGCGACCCGACAGCGAGTGCGGGCGCCCGAGCACGTGGTTCGCGCTCGCCAGATCACCGCTGGCGAGCGCCGCGCGCACTCGTGTGCTCGAGAACGGACCGTCACTGTCACCCGAGAGCGCGGACGAGTGCGCGGCGAAGCCGAGCTGTTCACCCAGGCGCGTGAGATCCGCGAGCCCACCCGCGCGCTGGTGGCCGAAACGAAAATTGTCACCGACGATCACGACGCTCGCGCCCAGCCGCTCGACCAAGCAGTCCGCCGCGAACGCGGCCGGCGACAGCTCGGAGAGCGCGACCGTGAACGGTTCGACCACCACCGTGAGCTCGTCCGAGAAGCTGCACAGGAGCTCCACCTTGCGCGCGAGCGTGGTGAGCGGAGCTTGCGCGCCGCGGCCGAGCACCTGGGCAGGATGCGGATGAAATGTGAGCGCGACGGGCGACAGCCGCCGCTCGTGCGCCTCGCGCAGCGCGGCCTCGATCACCGCGCGATGACCGCGGTGCACTCCGTCGAAATTGCCGATCGCAACCAGGCGCGATCTCGGCCTGTGCTCGAGACTGCTGGCTCCGTCGATGCGTCGAACCACGACGGCGAGCTAATACTACAAGCGAATTGCGCGCGCCAAATCGAACTGCTTGCAGTGCTGCCGCGTCTGCTGAAGACTCCGGCGCCCACGCCAAATGACGCCCGAGCAAGCGATCCGCGAAGCCCAGGAGCAAAAGCTTCGCCCGGTGTACCTGCTCGTGGGCGACGAGCACCACTTGCAAGCTTCCGTCGCGCAAGCGTTGCGCAGCGCGGCGCTGGTGGGCGGCATCGCCGGCCTGAACGAGGACCAGTTTCACGCCGGGGAGTGCGACGCGGACACCGTGCTCAGCGCCGCGCGCACGCTGCCGATGATGGCCAAGCGGCGTTTCGTGCTGGTGCGCGAGCTCGAGCGCTGGGAGCCGAAAAACGACGACGCGGAAGGCAAGCCGAGCAAGGGCAAAGGCGACGCGCTCGACAAAATCCTCGAATACACTAAAAATCCGAGCCCGAGCACGATCCTGGTCTTGCTGGGGCCGGGACTCGACAAGCGTCGGCGTTTGGTAGCGGGCGCGCGTAGCGACGGCTTCTTGGTGAGCTGTGAGCCGCTGTCTCGCGGCGACTTGCCAGGCTGGATCGAGCGCACTGCGCGTGCGCGGGGCAACCCGCTCGAACCGGGCGTGGCCGATCTGCTCGCAGAGCTTTGCGGACCCGAGCTCGGCGCGGTCGCCGACGCGCTCGAGCGCGTGTGTTTGTACGCCGGCGAGGGCAAGCCGGTCAGCGAAGAAATCGTCTCGGAATGCGTGGTGCGCCTGCGCACCGCGAGCGTTTGGGAGCTGGTCGGCGCGATCGGCGCACGCGACGCCGGCGCGGCGCTCAGCGCGCTCGATCAGGTTTACGATCCGCAAGATCGCGGGCTACGCCTGCTCGGCGTGATCGCCTGGTCGACGCGTCAGCTCTTACGATTCGAGTCCGCGCTGCGCGAGGGCGTCTCACCGAACGAAGCGGCCGTACGCGCCGGAGCGCCCCCGTTCAAGGCGCGGGAGCTCGCCGAGCAAGTGCGGCGCATTCCGCGCGCCACGCTCGAGCGTTGGCTGCCCACTTTGGCCGAGCTCGATCTCGCCTTGAAAGGGGGCTCGCGCAGACCCCCCAAAGCATTGCTCGAGCACGCGATCTTGAGCCTGTGCAGCGCGGGCGCGCCGGGGCGGGGCGAGGGGCCGGCACGTAACCAAAACGCGCCCCGTGGCATCTGAATGCTGAAATGACAGCTCTGATGCACAATCTGCGACCCATCCGGCGTTCGCACGTAGCAAACCGCCGAAATACGAGCGATGACTTAGGCTTGACCCGACCCGCTACAAGCCCCACATTGTTTCGAGAACCAGCGTGATAGACGTCAATGCCCGGGCCGATGAGGCCCATGGTCGCCTAGAGCAGCTCGCGCAGGCCCCCCTCCCCACCCGCTACGGCACGTTTCAGCTGCGCGTTTTTCGCTGGGACGATCCGACGGCGCACCCGGCTCTGAGCCGCGAGCACTGCGCCCTGGTAATGGGCGATGTGCGCGGCCAGCGCGGCGTGCCCGTGCGCGTGCACTCGGAGTGCCTGACGGGCGAGGTGTTCGGCTCGCTCAAGTGTGACTGCCGAGAGCAGTTCGAGCGCGCGCAGGCGGACATCGCCGAGCACGGCGCGGGCATCGTGCTCTACCTCCGCCAAGAGGGTCGCGGCATCGGCCTGGCCAACAAGGTGCGCGCCTATGCGCTCCAAGCCATGGGCGCCGACACGGTGGAGGCAAACGAGCTCTTGCATCTACCCGTCGACGCGCGCAGCTACGACGTCGCAGCCGCCATGCTGCGAGAGCTCGGCGTAGAGTCCATCGCCCTGCTCACCAACAATCCCGCCAAGCTCGACGAACTGAAAAAGCTCGGTATCGCGGTCGACAAACGCCTGCCCGTACTCGTCGCCGCGAACCCGTTCTCGGCGTCGTATTTGGAAGTGAAGCGGCGTCGCATGCAGCACGAGCTGCCGAGCTCGCCGCAGAGCAGCGTCGAGCCGCTCGCCGTAAACGGCAAGAACGGCCGTCGCGCGAGCTAGGCGCGCTCTCAGCTAAGGGGCAGGCGATCCGCCTAGAGCGTGGCCTTCATCAAGGCGTAAGAGGGCATGACGGACGGCAGTCGCGCGTGCCGGCGTCGCCGTCGAAGGCACATGCCGTCGAGGGACTCGAGCAAGTCTGGTCCGTGAGACACGTGTCGGCGCTCGATTGGCACTTGAAGACGCGCGGGCTGGCGTAGGACGAGCAGCCGTTGAAGTCGTCCGCGGCGCTCGCGCATTGACTGCCGGCAGGGCAGCTTGCGTCCGTCGTGCAGTCGGCGGCTCGACACTGTCCGACGGGGTCACTGCACTCGCAGATCTCGCCGCTGGCGCAATCCTGATCGCTCAGGCAGCCGTAGTCGCAAGCGCATGACGGCAAGTGGCCGGTAGTCACGTGGTTGCAAGTGCCGTTCGGCTTCTGCGCGCAGTCCGCGTCCAGGGCGCACGGCGCGCCTGCGGCGCCGGACCCAAACGTGCAGCTTCCCCCGTTCGCGCGCGGCAACAAACTCGGACACGCGACGACCGAGGCGCGGTGCACGACGCCCGCCCCGCAGGAAACGAAGCCCGTGTCTTTGCCGGCGAGCAACACCGGGCTCGGATTCGCACACGCGATGTAGGAGCCCGCCGTGCTGCCGCCCGTGCCCGCGCCGCCCAGACCGCTCGTGCCCGCGCCGCCCGTACTCGCGCCACCCGCGCCGCCCGTACTCGCGCCACCCGAACCGCCCGTGCTCGCGGCACTCGAACCGCCCGCGCTCGAGCCCCCACTGTTCGCGCCGCCGGTATTGGTGGCCCCTGCATTCGACCCGCCGGTGTTGGTTCCGCTCCCCGCGCGGCCACCCCCGCCGGTCCCAGCGCCCGCCTGGGCGGAGCCTCCATGGGCGGTGTCCGAGGCGCTGCTGTTCTTGCCTGCGCAGCCGAGCGCCAAGACGACCACGACCGCCGTACCGAAGCGAGTGAGAGTGAGTGACGTATCCATGCTGACCTCTTGCGAACAGCATGCGTCAGCCCGTGCGATCGCGCGCGGCAAAAGTTAGGCAAATATGCAATTTTCACCCGGCCAAACCGCAGCAAGACTTGCAATATGGCCGTAGTCAGCGCACGTGGCTGTGTGGCTGCCGCTCGGCCAGGGCCGTCACGAGCCCCACGATATCCTGCTCCGTTTGGTGGGTAGTGAGCATGACGCGCATGCCGGCGCGGCGGCGGGGCACCGCAGGGAACATCGACAAGTTCGCGTAGTAGCCCGCGTCGAACGCGCTCTGTGCCAGCTCGGTCGCGAGCTCCTCTGGCCCCGCCTCTACGAAGCGGATCGGCGTGAGCGAGTCTCCGCGGATCTTCAAGCCCGCGTCCAGCGAGAGCTCGTTGAACAAGCCTATCCGCTGAAGCAGCGCGCGCTGCAATGTGACGAGCTCGTCACTCAAATGAATCTTGGCGGAAGCGATGCCGGCGCCGAGTAGCGCGGGCTGCAGCGGGCCAGAAAAGATCAACGTACTCGCGCAGTGGCGCACGCGATCTCGAGTCGCCTCGTCCGAGAACACGAACGCCGCCCCGGAAGCGGCGAACGCCTTCGACAGACCGAGCGCGACCACCGAGCGCGGCCGCATTGCGCGCGCGCCGAGCACCGTGCCGGCACCGCGCGCGCCGGTCCAGCTCACACCGTGCGCGTCGTCGATGTAGAGATAGAGCCGCGGATGGCGCGCTTGCAGTTCGAACAGCTCGTCGAGCGGCGCGACGTCGCCGTGCATGCTGTACACGCCGTCTAGCAAGAGCCAAACGCGTTCGTGCGTCCGCTCGAGCTCGCATAGTGCCCGCTCGAGTCGATGCAGGTGCGAGTGCGGCACCGCCTTGCACTCGATGCCTGCTCCTCGCAGCGTCGGCAACACCGCCTGCACGCTGGCGTGCACGAGCACGTCGTAGAGTACCGCGTCGTTCTCGCTGATCAGCACGGGCAAGACGCCTAGGTGGCCAAGCGAGGTCGTCTGCGTGACAACCAGCGGGGCCCGCACGATCTGCTCGAGCAGCGCCTCGAATTCCGCGTAGAGCGCCGTCGAAACGTACGCGCGCGACGACGAAAATTGCGTTCCGAAACGGCGTACGGCGTCGCACGCGCCTTGTTTGACGCGCTCGTCGGTCTCGAGGCCCAAATAGGAGCAGCTGCCGAAGTTCACCAAGCGACGACCGCGCAGCGTGACGTGTCTGCCGTCGTTGTGATCGTCTTCGGCCGTCTGATGCACGAATCCGAGGGCGGAGTAGTGCCGCATCGCGTCTTCTACGAGTTGGTTGCGCGCCTCGACGCTGGGTCGAATCGACAATTCTCCGAAAACCATGGCCGCCTCCTTCACGCGGACGAGCCGCTCGAGGCCATCGTTAACGAATGAGGGACGAGCGGGCCAACTTCAGCGCGCGCGAGCGCTTGCGTGTCTCCATTTGAGACGAGCGCACGCGGCGCGCGGCGCTAGGTCTTTTTCTGTGCGTCGCGCGCGGCGGCCAGGCGCGCCTTGAGCTTCGGCGCGTAGCCCTGTTTGTTTTCTTGCCGTGCGCGCCCAATCGCGAGCGCGTCAGCGGGCACGTCGTCGGTGATGGTCGTGCCGGTTGCGACGTAAGCGCCCGCACCGATCGTGACGGGCGCGACCAGCTGCGAGTCGCTACCGATGAAGGCGCCCTCGCCGATCACCGTGCGATGCTTGCTGAAACCGTCGTAGTTGCAGATGATCGTTCCGGCGCCGACGTTCGTGCGTTCCCCGACGTCCGCGTCTCCCAGGTAGGCCAGGTGATTGGCCTTCGCGCCACGGCGCAAGCGCGTTTTCTTGGTTTCCACGAAGTTGCCGAGGTGCACGTCGGCGTCGAGCTCGCTTTCCGGACGCACGTGCGCGAAGGGCCCGAGCTGCGCATTGTCACCGACGCGACTCGCGGAAATCACGGTGTACGGCTTGATCAGCACACCGTCGCCGATCGCGGCGTCGCTCAGCACCGAGCCCACGTCCACCACCGTGCGAGCGCCGATACGAGTTGCGCCGCGCAGGACGACTCCGGCTTCGATCACGCTGTCCTCGCCAATTTCCACGCGATCGTCGATGCGCGCCGCGCCGCGCACGGTCACGCCGCTCTGCTCGTGCCGACGACGAATCCGCTCCAGCATCAGCTCCTCCGCCTCGCGCAGCTGCGCGCGATCGTTGACGCCGAGCAGGCTGTGCGGGTGTCCGAACACCGCCGACACGCGGCTGGCACGCGCGAGCAGCGAGACGATGTCGGTCAGATAGTACTCGCCCTGCGCGTTGTTGGGCTCCAGCTGCGCGAGCGCGAGCCGCACGGCCTCCGTGTCACCCGCATACATCCCGGCGTTCACCTCGCGGATAGCCTGCTCGCCCGGTGTACGTAGATCGCGCTCTTCGACGATGCCGACTACACCGCCGAGCCCGTCGCGTAGCACGCGACCATAGCCGAACGGTTGATCGAGCGTGCAGGTCATCACGCTGAGCACGGACGCGCCCGGCACGTCGAGCGCGCCGACCAACGCGCGCAACTCTTCAGCGCGTACGAGCGGCGTGTCACCGTACAGAATCAACACGCGCTCCGTTCGAACCTGTTCGATGCCGATGCGCGCCGCGTCGCCAGTGCCCCGTGGTGGATCTTGGACCACCGTGACGATACGCGTCTGGTCGAACTCGGCTTGGAGCGACGCTGCGAGCGGTGCCCCGGCGCTCGCGACCACCACCACGCGCTCGGCGCCGGCGTCGAAACCAGCGCGCACCGCGTAGTGCAATAGCGGCCGCCCCGCGAGTGGGTGCATCACCTTCGGCAATGAACTCTTCATCCGTGTCCCGAGCCCCGCGGCTAGAACGATGGCAGTCAAGCGAGCCGGCATAGCCTCTTCTTTTTCACGTGCGCCCTCAAAAATCTACCGTACCCGGAGCGTCCGAGCATTTGAGGCCGCAAGAAAGCTCGCGGCGAGCTAGGCTGGTCAGGCAATGCCCTCCGAAAGTTCATCGATCAGCCTGCGGCGCGGCTCACTCAGCCTCGAGCTATTGCCGGAAATCGGCGGCTCGATCGGGGCATTCTGCCTCGAGACTTCGCGCGGTCCCGTGGATCTGCTGCGTCGTGCGACCGCGCGCGCACACAGTGAACGCGCCGCCGTGGAGACCGCTTGCTTCCCACTCGTGCCGTACTCGAATCGCGTGCGTGAAGGCACCTTCACGTTTCGCGGCAAGCTCCATCGGCTCGAGCCGAACATGGGCGACCACCCGCATCCGCTGCACGGGCACGGCTGGCTAGCCGCGTGGACGGTCGCCGCCGCAGGTCACTCGCAAGCCGAACTGCGCTTCGACTACACGCCCGGCGACTTTCCCTGGGCGTACCGCGCCACGCAGCGCTTCGAGCTCACGCACGACAGCCTGGACGTGCACTTGTCGCTCACCAATCAAGCCGACAGCGCGATGCCCGCCGGCTTCGGTCTACACCCGTACTTCGATCGCACGCCGGGCGTCACGCTCAAGGCCTCGCTGCCGCAGGTGTGGGACGCTCCCATCGATTGCCTGCCCGAGCAGCTGATCGACGTACCCGACACCTGGAACTTTTCGCGTGCGCGACCGATCGCGAGCGTCACACTCGACGATTGCTTCGCCGGTTGGGACGGCAGCTGTCAGATCGAATGGCCCGAGCGGCGCGTGCGCCTGCAAATGAGCGCTGAGCGGCTGTTCTCGCATCTTGTGATCTATGTGCCCGAGGGTCGAGATTTTTTCTGCGTCGAACCCGTCAGCAACATGAACGACGGCTTCAACTGGTTCGAGCGCGACTCGAACTCCGGCGTCTTCGTGCTCGAGCCAGGCGAGACGGCGCGCGGGCTCGTGCGCTTTCGTGCGAGCCAGGTCTAGAGCGTATTTTTCGCGCTTTCGCAGAGCGGCGTGACGACCCGCTCGCCGGAACCGTCTATACTGTGGTGGGACGTTTCATGCAGATCCGCCTGCTCCTGGCAGCCGTAGGTTTTTCGATTCTCGCCTGTCGCTCGCCAACCGAGACGGTCATCGAGGTCGCGACCGATCTGCCTTGCTCGGCGGGCCCGGAAACCAGCATCAGCGTCGGGCCTTTGAGCTCACTCGAGCTACGACCCGCTGCAGCGTTTTCGACGGCGTGCCAGCCGAGCACGGGCCACGTCGCTTCGCTCGTCCTCGTGCCCTCCGGCGACAAAGACGCGGAGTTTGCGTTCAAGGTCGTGCTCGCGCACGAAGGCAAATCAGTCGATGATTGCCAGCCCCCGAGCTACGGCCGAGGCTGCATCGTGGCGCGCCGCGCGCTGCGCTACTTGCCGCATGAACGGCTCACGGTGCCGGTGGACATGCGCGCCGATTGCGACGGTATCGCGTGCCAGCCCACCGAAACCTGCGTGCACGCGCGCTGCGTGTCGGCGATCATTCCCGATCCCACGACGTGCGAAGGGTCCGGCTGCGGCGACGAGCAGCTAGGGTCGGGGAGCGGCGGCGCCAGCAATGGGGGCAGCGGCGGCGCCAGCAATGGGGGCAGCGGCGGCGCGAGCGCGGGGGCGAGTGGCAACGCGGGCGAGAGCGGCAACGGCGGCGCGAGCGCGGGAACGAGTGGCAACGCGGGCGAGAGCGGCAACGGCGGCGCGGGTGGAAGCTCCGGGGCAGGCGCGGGCGGCAGCGCGGGGAGTGCGGGCGCAGGCGGCAGTGGCGGCGTAGCTGGAGCCGGCCCCTGCGCAGTATCCATCGAGGCGCTTGCGCATCACCTCGGCGACGGGCCCGGCAACGAGGGCGTAAGCTTCGTCAAAAGCTTCAACGTCGACTGCGCGTGCACTCAGCCCTACCTGTCGTTCCAGATCGACAGCCCGAGTTACGAGGTGCCGCCGCGCGCGTACTTGAACGGCAGCGCGCTACCGACGCTGCAGTCGTTCTTTCCGATGCCCATTCCGCCCACGCAGAGCGGTGGCTGGCAATTCAACAACGGCAACACGCACGACTACAACCTTTACATGCAAGTCCACTACAACGTGTCGAGCCTGCTCGTCTCCGGCAACAACAGTTTCGAAATCGACAACGGCTCTGCCGCGGACGACTACAACTTCAATGACGTTCGTCTGGAATGCGGCTCTTACAGCACGCCCATCGGGCCCAATATCGTCGACACCGAAGCCTGGGTCGGCACCGACGCGACGCGCGCCGACGACGACCCGCTCGGCATTCAAGGCGCTTACTACGCTTATGGCGACGGCGTGAGCTGCACGCCGCCCTCGAACCCATGCACGAGCGGCGCTTGCTGTATCAACGGCGCGACGCTCGCCACCAATCCGAGCACGAACTGGGGCTGCGGCCTGGGTCTGGATCTGCACAGCGAAAACTCCGTGCGCCAGCCGTACGGCGGTGTCGCCAACTGCTTCCAGCTCAAATTTACGGGCAACTCCGGCGGCAACCCCGTGCTCGTCGGTTTCGACGAATACTCGGACATGACTGGCCACAGTATGCCGCTCGTCACCTTGCCGCCGATCAACGGATCCGCGGAGCAAGCCGTGTGCTTCAACCAAGTGGCGTGCGCGTCGGGCTCGACGAGCTGCGCGCTCACCGGGCAATGGTTCGGGCTCAAAGCTCAGGTGCAGGGCGGCGTGGCGGCCGCTAGCTTCAACTTGTGCCTGCAGAGCGTCGAGCCGTTCACACGCTAGACCATATCGCCGGTATCTTGAGATATCCCGAAGGGCCCGCGAAGAAAAGTCGCGCGACCAAGAGTCCTGCGTCCGCACTCCCGGGGCGCAGGTGGCGCTTCGACATACCCGAAGGGGTGGGCAGCCGCCCCGCAAAGCGACGCGTCTGTCTTGGAGCAGCAGATCACGGAGCGGAAGCGAGGCCGAGGGTAGACGCAAGAACCGGGCGGTCGCGCTCCGTGATACCCGAAGGGGTGGACCGGCGCCGGCGCTCCCACAAGTCGCGCTGGGCGCACGACGCCTAAGCCAGGCACAAATACAAAACTCCGACGCGTGGAGAGCATCAAAACTTGATCGGCGCCGAGATCTGGCCTGGTTGAAAATCGCCGTGATCGGCGCCCTTCTCAGTCAAGAGCGCGGCGGTCAGCACGACGCCGCCCACGACGACGACGCCCACTCCAGTCCAAAACCACCACTTGCTGGTGAAGGGGCTCGTGGGTTCGAGCGTGATGGTCAGATCTCTCTTGGCGCCGAGATCGACGATGGTAGCGACGGTGGACGTGTCGAAGCCCTCGGCTTGTAGGGTGACCTGGTGCGGGCCGGCCTCGACGACGAGCTCGGTCGGTGTGTTGCCTATGGGTTTACCGTCGACGCTGACGAACGCGCGCGGCGTGGGGGAGACCACGACGAGCCTGGCGGAGCGATTCGTCGGGATCAGCGCGACGTCGAGCACGAGCGTACCGCCGGCCGGCAGCTCGACGGCGCGCTGGAACGTCGAGTAGCCGTCGGCCTGCACTTCGAGCGTCGCTTTGCCTGCGTCGACACGGGGCGGCGCTGCGAGCGGCAACTTGCCGAGCTCGACGTGATTCAGCAGCAGGCGCGCGCCGGGCACGTTGCCGCGAACGTTGAGCAACGCCGTGTGGGCGGAGAGCTCGACGATCAGCTCTGCGAGCCTGGGCACACGGGCACGGAGCTCCGCGGGCGCCTGCGCCTGGAAGACCTGCAGCTTTTGCAACGCGCCGGCGTACGCACCGAGCGCTTGCAGCGCACGCCCTTCGTTGTAGAGCAGGGCGGGATCGTGGGACAGATCGTAGGCCTGCGAGTAGGCGGCGAGCGCCTCACGATAGTGCCAGCCGTCGAAAGCGGCGTCACCTTGGCGCTTCAGCTCAGCAGCGTCCGGAGCGGCGCTCGCCGCTGCGTCGCTTGTTTGTGCGCGGGCGCCCTGTTCCGAGAAAGAAGCGAGCGTGAAAACGAGTAGCGGCGCGACGCGAGCAGGGCGCAAGGATAAGCTCATAGGCGCGAAGGATTGTCCGGCAGCGGCACGGAGGGCGCAAGCGCGGGCGGGCGAGCGGGGGCGGGCAGCGACGAGGCAGCCAGGGGCGGCGCGACCAGCGGCTTATGTTCCGCGACGGCGTGCATCGAGCGTGCGCCGAGCGACGACGCGGCCACGGGGGGCGCGGCGACCGAAGACGGACGCCCGACGGGCTCCGCCGGGAGCGCTTCCGGCGCCGGCAACGACGAGACGCGCGCGACGCTCGGTGGCGCGGCGGCCGTGACCGGCGCGCCCGGCGGCGAGGGCGCCCGGCTCGTGGCGAGAGAGAGCAGCAGCGCCGAGAACACGAGCGCGCAGCCCGCCGCCAGCACGAGCCAGAGCCGCGACGAACGCGGGCGCGCAGAGCCCGCTGCGGGCGCGGGCGGCAGCGATACTCGTCGCACCGCGACCGCGCCCGTGGTCGAGCTACCGCTCGCATCGGTGACACCGAGCGCTTGCGCGAGCGCCGCGACGAGCTCCGAGCAGCCAGGAAACCGCTGCCACGCCTCCAGCGCCGTGGCCTGCTGAAACCAAGCGTCGAAGGCGGGTGGCAGCGACGCGCCCAGACGCTTCGCGCGCTCGGAGGCGGGCTCGGCCGGTCCGGCCATGATCTTCAAGAGCAAGCCGTACACGCTGCTCTGCTCGCGTGACTCGGCCTGGTAATACGCCTCGCCCGCGAGCAGCGTGAACGCGAGCTGCCCGAGCGAGTACACGTCCGCTGCCGGACCGATGTCGCCATCGCCGCGCACGTGCTCGGGCGACATGTACAGCGGCGTGCCGAGGCTCCGCGTGGTGGCGGCCTGACTGCCCTGCGCCACGAGCTTGGCGATGCCGAAGTCGAGCAATACGAGCCGCTCACTGCCGTCGTCACGCTGAGTGACGAACAGGTTTTCGGGCTTCAAATCGCGGTGCACGATGCCGGCCGCGTGCGCGCGCTCGAGGCCGCGGCTCGCCTGCCGTAGTAGCGCGACCACCTCGCGCGCCGGAAGCGCGCCGCGCCGCGCGACGAGCTCGGCCAGGCTCTCGCCTTTGAGCAGCTCCATCACCAAAAAGGGCAACCCAGTCGGCTCGTCCACGCCGGCGTCGAGCACCTGGACGATGTGTTCGCTCTCGACGTCTGCCGTCACGGTCGCCTCCAAGTGAAAGCGCGCGCGCATCTCCGGATCGGTCACCCACTCCGACAGCACGGTTTTCAGGGCGCGGCGGCGTTGCGTCGGTGCGTGCAAGACCTCGTACACGGCGCCCATGCCGCCCGCGCGCAAGCAGCGCACTACCTGATAGTGCCCGTGAAACGTAGAGCCGGCTAGGAGCTCAATGCTCGCCATCTCCGAACTCCCGACGCAGCGTGGCGACGGCCGCCCTGAGCAACTTGCGCGCGTCCTCCGTGCCCTGTTCCAGCTCGCCGGAGATGTCCTCGAAGGTCGAGCCCGCAAGCCAAGAGCGAAGCGCGTGCAGCTGGTCCGCGGGCAAGCGCTGCTCGGCGAACTCCAGCAATTGGCGCGCGGTCTGCGTCGCAGTGAGCGGTGGGCGAAACGACTGCTCGTCGAGCACAGGCGAGCTAGCAAACTCGTTCAATAGGCGTTTTACGCTCAGCTCGTCGCCCGGCGTGCGCGAGGAGCCGAGCTGCTCACGCACGTAGTCGCGAATCACGTTCTTGGTCACGATGCGAATCCAGTCGAGGAACGTCTTGTCCGCGTTGCGTTCGCGCCAGGCCACGAACAGCTTGAGCGCCCGCGCGTCACCCTTGCACAGCTTCTCGATGGCGAGCGTGACCACCTCGTGCACGTGGTCCTCGGAACGGGCCATCCGACCCATGCTCCGGCTGCTACTCACGATGCGGATCCAGTCCGGCCAGAGCCGCTCGATCAACTCCTTGCGCGCCGCCTCGTCACGGTCGGCGGCCCGCGCCGCGAGCGCTTCGAAGCGCGCGACGTCGGCGGCGGAGGCGGGCATGGCCCGGCATCGTACCCCGAACCGCGCCTCGAGCTTCCCGAGCCAGGCCGGCCGCCGCCGATTGCCGCGAAAATTGCGAGATTTAATGGGACCCGAGCGCTTCAACCTAGAAAAACGTCACGTCGTCGACCCAGACGTCCCATGACGTCGACGCAAAGCCAGCAGCGAGCGACGCCTGCACCGCGAGGCTGACCATGTGCGCGGGGTTGAACGTGATGGGAACGCCCCAGCCCGCTTGCTTTACGGTCGCGAAGCTCAGACTGCAAAGAGTGTACGTCGCGCTCACCGAGCACCAAGCGCCGTAGTGGTCCTGATCACTCGCGTTGGATTCGGTCGTCGCCAGGTTCACGCGCACGGTGTTTGGAAACGCCCCGAGCCCGATGCCCTGCGTGCCCGCGGTGGTACCCTTCAAGTACAAGCTGATACCGTGGAACGTGCTCGCGTCGTACGTGCATGGCCCGGTTGCCGCATCGCTGAAGTCGAAACCGAACCCGCCGCCCCAGGTGATAAAGCCCGTGCCGGTATTGTGCATCGCGCAGTCGGCGGCGCCTGCACGGCCGCCGAGCGTGCCCAAGTGCTCCTCGTCCGGCGCCGGTCGCTGCACGCCGGTCCCGTCGTTGAAGGAGTACCAAAAGCCAGTGCGTGGCGCAGCAATGGCGCTCGGGCAGGTGCCGTTGCTCGGCATGCCGTCATACACGTTCGGCACGGCCGGAACGGGCTCGCACGTGGCTGGCAACGTTGCGCCACCCGCGCCCGCACTCGCGTTGGTTCCTCCGCTTCCCGCGCCGCCACCGCTCGTTCCCGCGCCGCCACCGCTCGTGCCAGCTGCGTCACCACCCGCCCCGCCATTTCCAAGCGCGCCGCTGCCGCCGCTACCGCTTGCGCTCGTGGCGCCCGTCCCAGCGCCACCGCCCAGGCTCCCATCACCGCCGACTGCACCCCCGACCGAGCTAGCGACGTCACCGCCGGAACCGGAAGCATCACCCCCGGAACCAGCGCCGCTACCGCCACTCGCGTCACTCGTGGAACCACCGGCCTCGCCGTTCGACCCACCCGCATCGAGATGCGAAGGCGCGCCGATCACTTGCGGCGGACTTGCACTGCCACATCCAACCGCGACACTCGCGACCAACCCCGTTGCGATGCAGAGCATTACAGGCGCGGGGGCTGCAAGGCTCTTGCGTGGTGAAAGCTTGTTCGGCATCTGAGTCAATGGCCTCACTTGGAGGAGACGGAGCGGTCCGCGAATCCGTCACGCGGGGATGGTCAAGCCTTGCGATCCGGCCGACATCCGAGCGTTCGACGGGACGCTCGTGACGTTTCGCGCGAAGTCTCCGTGTACCTTGGTGATCGAGCGCATGCCGCTATCGGCGCTCGCTGGCCACGCTTGAACGCTATGAAAAACCACGAGGCATCTCACGTGCACCGAATCGAACCAATCGCAGGCTTTCTGGCGCTCTGGGCGGCCTGCGCGTGCGGAGCTCCGCCACCGGAGCTCCTAGGGAGTGCAAGCGCCGGCGCTGGCGCGTCTTCAGGCGCGGTGGGCGCGGCTTCCGGCGCAGGAGCCGGCATGGGCGCCGCAGCGGGGAACGCAGGCGCGATCAGCTCCGGCGCGGGCGGCGCGGCTTTCGGTGGTGGAAGCTCCGGCGCGGCGATGGACGGTGGTTCCGGAGGCGTCTCCGGCAGCGGCACGGGTGTGGGCGGTAGGCCGGGCACGGGTGGTAGCGCGGGAGCCAGCAGCGGAGATGCAGGTACCGGAGGGGGCGGAACGAGCGGAAGTGGCGGCGCCGGCGGTGTCGCCGGTGCCGGTGCGGGCAGCGCGGGCGCTGGCGCGGGTGGTGTCGCCGGCGGCGCGGGAGCTGGCGCGGGCGGCGCGAGCGCTGGCGCGGGTGGTGTCGCCGGAACTGGCGGCGCCGGAGCCGGTGGTGCGGGCGGCTGTGATGCGTCGTGCGCGCCGACGGGCAGCTACCGAATTCTGCGCAATGAACTCCTGATAACCGAAGACGCGACGAGCCCTGACAAGCCGCCTCCGAACCATGAGCTCGACATCGAAGTCACGACCCCGTACCGAACGTTCATGAACGACAACTGCACGAGCTCCCTCACCTGCACCTGGTCAGTCGTCGCGGCCCCGAGCGGTGGATATCTGATCACGAACCGCGGGCACACCGACGCCAAGGGCTTTCAGTTCGTGCTTCAGACTTACGTGGTGCCGGGCGGCTACGGCGTGGAGCTCGTTGACGCACCCGACGCGTTCAGCTCACCCACGCCGGCCCAAACGTGGACCTTCACGGCGCTCGGCAACAGCTTGTTCCGCCTGACGAACGGGGCCAGCGGCAGCAGCTTCTCCCTCCAAGCGCCGCCCGCGATCGCGACGTCGAGGTTCGTGGACATGGAAGCGACGACGGGCGATACGTCCCAGCAATGGAAGATTCAATGACGTGCGCAAGTACACCCGAAGCGGTGTGATCTCTTCCAACCAAGACTGCCCGACTCGAGTCTAGTCAGTGCGCCGCGCTCGGCCGCGCGCCGCTCGCGGGGGCGTCCGTGGCCTTGGCCTGCGCGGAGCTCGGCTCAATCGCGATCGGATCGGGTGCCGCTTCGTGCTCGGCGGGTTCGGCCGCCAAGAGTGCGTCGCTCAACACGGGCTCGGGCGCAGGCTCCGGCTCGAGCTCTGGCTTGCGCGAGGTCGCCGGCGTGTGACCCTTGTCGACGTAGACGACCACGCTCTCCCCCGCGTTCAGCTGGTCGTTGCGGGAGCGACGATTGATGCGCTCGATGCTGCCGAGGCTCATGCCATAGCGGTGACCGAGCGTGCCGAGCGTGTCACCCTCACGCGCGCTCACGATCAGCCGCTTTCGGCCGTTTTGAGCTTCGAAATAGTCGTAGAAATCGGGCGTCCCGGCGACCAGCACGCGCGTGTCGTTTGCGGCGACGTAGTGCGCACTGCCAACCGCTCGCGATTTGTCGACGAACAGCTGTAGCACCATGCCCGCCTGCAAGCGCGCCGAGTCGTCGAGCGCGTTCCAGCTCGACAGATCGCCGAGCGCGACGCTGAACACGCGCGCCACGCGAGCGAGCGTGTCCCCAGGTAACACGCGATAGAAGATGCGCGAGCGATCGGCGTAGCTGAACTGTCGCGGCGGGACGACAACCACCTCGCTCACTCCTACTTCGCTCGCCGGGGCACTAGCGCGGGGCAAGAGCAAGAGCGTGCCCGCCGCGAGCACTTCTTTCGGATCGACGTGGTTGATCGCGCGGATGCGGGCTTCACTCGTACCGTGCGCGCTCGCCACCGCTTCGACCGTGTCGCCGAACTTGACCGAATAGGTGTCGAGGCCGTCGTCACTGCTGGCATTGCGAGCCAGGAGCGCGGTGCACGCGCTGCCCTTGCCGAGCGGAACGTGCACGCGCCAGCTCGGCTTGGGGGTCCCAGCCAGCCAGGGCGGAGTGCGCCCCGCGAGGTATTCGGGATTCATCGCGGCGAGCGCGGATAGCTCGACACCCGCCGCGCGCGCGACGTCATCGAGCGCAACGCTCGGTCCCACGCTTACGACGTCGAACGCCTCCGGCGGATCGCTCGGCACCGTGTCGAGCCCGAACGCCTTCTTGTTGTTCATCACGATCGCGAGCGCGAAGATCTTCGGCACGTACAGCGCCGTTTCCCACGGTACGCCGGCCTCGTAGCGCACGAGCTGCCAGAAGTCGTTGGTGTTGAACTTGCGGATAGCCTTGACCATGCCGCCGTAGCCCATGTTGTAAGACGCGATCGAGAGCTCCCAGCTACCGAAGCGCCGGTAGAGATCACTCAAGTAGCGACTCGCGGCCTCGGTAGAGCGCTCCGGATCGAGGCGCTCATCGACCCAGCGATCGACCGTGAGTCCGTAGGTGCGCCCCGCGTCCGGCATGAACTGCCAGAGCCCGGCGGCACCCGCGGGCGAGCTGATCGTCGGGTTGTGCCCGCTCTCGATCATCGAGAGCCAGACGAGGTCCGTCGGCAGCCCGGATTTGGCGAGCTCGGCGCGAATCGCCCCCGCGTAGCGACCGCTCTTTTTCGCCCACACTTTGCCGATCGATTTGCCGCTCGGACTGTCGCGATAAAACCGCAGGTACTTGATCACGAACTCGTCGAGCACCACGGGCAGATTCGGCAATGCGAGGCTCTTCAACCAGGCCGCGTCGGGCGCGCCGTCGAGCGCGCTCACGCGCGGCTTGTCGAGGCTGACGCTCGGGGGCGCTCCCGTCGCGACGACCTCGGGCGCGTCGGACGCGACGGGCTCCGGCAGATCCCAGCGAAAGCCGGGCTCGACGCCCGTGAGCGGACGCGGAAAGAGCACGCGCTCGGCGTCACGCAGCGAGCGCAATTCCGGATCGTCTTTGCCGGCGCGCAGCTCCTCGTCGCTCGGCCCATCCGCTATCTTTTGGCGCGCGACGCGATCGGGCACCAGCCGCGGCGAGCCAACCGGCAGCGTCGCCGAAGGCTTGCGCGGCGGGTGGCCTTTTTGATGTGGCGCGTGCAGGGCTTGCTTCTCGCTCTTGTCGGGCTTCTCGGTTTTCTTGGGCTTCTCCGCGGCCGGCTCGGCTGCGTCCGGCAACGCCGACGCCGCAGCAGGCAGCGCGCCGAGTGAGCGCGTGCCGACGCCGCGTTGCGGATCGGGGCGACTGGTTTCGGGCTCGGACTTGGCGGGCTCAACCGGCTCTGCTGGGTCAGGGGCTGGCTTGAGCGCCGCTTTGGCCGTCACGGGTTTGGGTGGCGGCCTGCTCGGTTTTGCCGCGGGCTTGGCTTTTTCCGCGGCCTGGGGCTTTTCGTGCGCCGGCTCGGCCGCAAACGCGCCCGCGGGCAGGATCGCGAGCAGAGCGGCGAGCGAGGCTCGGACGGCGCGATGGCGGCGTGCCATGGCTCGCCTTCTACCATCGATCGGAAAAAGCCGCGAAATTGTCGCGGATTGTAGGGAGACGGCCAGAGCGACCTTGCTTTCGTGCGGGGAATTTGCGAGGCCGAGCCATGTCCTCCGGCACCCGCACCGAACTCGACACCTTCGGCCCGATCGAAGTCCCCGACGACAAACTGTGGGGCGCGCAGACGCAGCGCAGCCTGCAGAACTTCGCCATCTCCGGCGAGCACATGCCCGAGCAGCTCTTGCGCGCGCTGGCGCTCGTGAAAAAGGCCGCGGCGTTCGTCAACATGGATCTTTCCGCGATCGATCCCAAGCTCGGCAACGCGATCGTGGCCGCGGCGGACGAGGTGATCGCCGGCAAACACCCGGGCGAATTCCCGCTCGTCGTCTGGCAGACGGGCAGCGGCACCCAGAGCAACATGAACATGAACGAGGTGCTCGCCAACCGCGCGAGCGAACTGCTCGGCGGTGTGCGCGGCGAGAAGCGACTCGTGCACCCGAACGATCACGTGAATCGCGGACAGTCGTCGAACGACGTCTTCCCGGCCGCGATGAGCGTCGCGTGCGCGGACGCCGTGCAGAACCGCGTGCTCCCGAGCGTGCGCGCACTGCGCGACGTGCTCGCGGAAAAATCGAAAGCGTTCGGGGCGATCGTGAAGATTGGCCGCACGCATCTGATGGACGCCACGCCGCTCACGCTCGGCCAGGAAATCAGCGGCTGGGTCGCACAGCTCGAGCACGGCGCGCGACACTTGGAAAGCGCGCTACCTCACCTGTGCGAGCTTGCGCTGGGCGGAACCGCGGTGGGCACCGGGCTCAACGCACACCCCGAGTATGCCGTGCGCGTCGCCAAGAAGGTCGCTGAGCTCAGCCAGCTTGCCATCACGACGGCGCCCAACAAATTCGAGTCACTCGCCGCGCACGACGCGATCGTGTTCGGGCACGGCGCGCTCAAGACGCTCGCCGCGTCCTTGATGAAAATTGCGAACGACGTGCGCTGGCTCGCCTCCGGCCCGCGCTGCGGGATCGGCGAGATCGCGATTCCGGAAAATGAACCAGGCAGTTCGATCATGCCCGGCAAAGTGAACCCGACCCAATCCGAGGCGATGACCATGCTCTGCGCGCAAGTGTTCGGCAACGACGTGGCCGTCAACTTCGGCGGCGCGAGCGGCAACTTCGAGCTCAACGTGTTCAAGCCCTTGCTCGCGCACAACTTCCTGCAGAGCGCGCGGCTGCTCGCCGATGGCTGCGACAGCTTCCGGAAGAACTGCGCGATCGGCATCGAGCCGAATCGGGAGCGCATCCACCAGCATCTGGAAAACTCCCTGATGCTCGTCACCGCGCTGAACCCGCATATTGGCTATGACAACGCCGCCAAGATCGCCAAGAAGGCGCACAAGGAGGGCACCACCCTGCGGCAAGCCGCGGAAGCGCTCAGCCTCGTTTCAGCAGAAGACTTCGCTCGCTTCGTGCGGCCCGAAGAGATGATCGGCCCCAAAAAGTAGCACCGGCTGAGCGCAAGCGGCATTTACCTCAACGAGCAGCATTCCTGACGTGCAGGGCTAGCCACATCCCAACCTCAAAGAGTACCGTCCTGGGGCGCAGGTGGCGCTTCGACATACCCGAAGGGGTGGGCAACGCCCCGCAAGGCGGCGTTGCGATCTTGGAACGGCAGATCTCGGAATGAAATCAGCAGCCCTGACCCGATGAGAGCCGACGGAACCGGCGCATGCCTTCCATCAGGTCGAGCGTCGCGGGGCGCAGCGACGTGGAACACACAAACAAAAACCTGCGCGGCGCTTCCAGCTGCCACGATCGCAGCCAGTTTGTCCGTCGAGATGTGATGAATGGTCAGGGCAAAGCCCCGCAAGTGGACCCGATCAGTCTTGGCACGATCAGATCACCATCCCAACCTCAAAGAGCACCCTCCTGGGGCGCCGGGGCAAAGCCCCGCAAGTGGAACCTGACAGTCTTTGGCAAAGGCAGATCACGATCCGCCACAGAGACCAGGACCCCAAAAAATCCGGCAAACCCGGCGCCGACTGGCCTCTGATCGCTAGCGATGCAAAGCGGCTTGCGAAGGAACTCGGCAAAATAACAAACCCAAAAGCTAGATCGCATGCTGGAGCATGCGATCTAGCGCCAGAGCTCCACGCCGGTCGCGACCAAGTGCAGCTCATTGGCGCTTCCGTCTGGATTCTTGTCGGCGAATTTTGCCCCTTCGCTCTCCAAGTGCGCGACACGCTCGGACGGCACTGTATCGATCGTGAGGGAGCCTTGAACCTTGGCCTGCGAACCGGCCGAATCGGTCGGCACGAAAAAGCCGTAGTCTTTGAAGGTCACGCGACAGCTGGGCGCAGTCGGATCCGACTCCGCGGAAATTTGCATCCAACAGCCACGTCGGGTGCAAGCGCTCTTCACACGCCCCTCCACCGTGACGCTCTGATCGCGATAGGTTTTCGGTGACCTGAGTAGATCGGCCAGAGACGTATCACTCACGGCAGAGAGAGGCGCGCCGAAGACCTTGTGCGCGGAAGCACGAACCGGTTCAGCGGGCACGGCCTGCCCCGCGGGTGACGGGGTGGGTGTGGCCTTGCACGCACACAACGCAACACAGACGGTCGCGAGTACACGATTGCGGATCAAACCCGACATTCTCCCCGAGGATAGCGCGACTTTCGGAGCAACGCGGCCCGTCCTCGCTCGCAGGCTGCGTGGTCATTAATGGCGCCGACGTTTATGCCTAAAAACAGGCCCGAATGCGTGCCTGGCGCAGGGCACCTCAATCGACCTACATCGACCTGGACTCAGACCCGCGCGTCTCGTCGGTCGCGAGCTTGCACACGCTGTGCGTAAGCAGCGCTCGAGCATCCGCGCCCAAGTCAGATTTGACCATTGCCTAACGCCCCTGGACTCGTCACCATGGGACGCTGGATCATGAAAGCGCGTCGCCCAACAATATTGCCAAAGGTTCGGTGGTTGGTGGTAGGTTCGGCGCGCTCGGGCGGGCGCGCTTTGCGCGTGGGCGAGCACGAAGCTGCACTATCTTGAAACCGGGCTTTTACGTGTTGGACACTCCGGCAGGCTACACTGAAAGAATCTGCCGATATTCGCGCTTGAGGCCAGGAACCCGACTCCGATGAGCATCACTATCAAGGGCATGGTTCAATACGAGGGCGTGACCTACCGTATCGTGCGCTTGGCGCGCGGCTCCTACTCCGTCGTCCGCATCCAGGACGACATGGAAGTGGGAAAATTTGCGACACAGCCCCAGCTGCGCGTGTCGGACGAGAAGATCAAGCTCGACGAGCTCCGCGAAATCGTCAAATTCGCCATCCGATCCGCACGCACCAGCGCCGTCGTCCGCCTCCCCTAGTCGCGCCGACGAAATCTCGCATCGGGCGCTCAAGAACACCCGCTCGCCAAGTTCGGGTTTTGGCAAGGCTTTCGCGAGCATCGGCCGCGGCGCGCGCACCCGAGTCTACGCCCGGGCGCGGGAGCTCGCGGCGAGCCAGGTGAGCGCGGCAACGGCAAACGCCACGGTGAACGAAAAGAGCGCCCAGCCTGGTCTGGATACGCCGACACCGTTGCGGCTGAGCACGCCCTCGAACACCTGCACCAGCACAGCGGAAAAGCCATAAGCGGCCACGCTGTAGAGAGTGCTGCGTCGGAGACGGCCCAAGACCTCTACCGCACGCGGCGTGCTCGGCCACACGTCTCGACGCAGGTGACGCACCCACATGACTAACGGACTCGACAGCGTTGCGAGCACACCGACCATCGAGAGCGTGACCTCGACGGAGGAGAGGTCGTTGCCACGCAGCAAGCGCACGAGCGCCGCCGCCACGGCCACCAGATTCAAAAATAGCCACGACCAACCGAACAGCGAGAAGAAGACGAGACCCGGGCGCGCCAAGCGCACGTTGCGCGCGGTCTCCTCGATGGCGTCGACCCCCGTGCCCGTTTGTGGAGCGGCGAGCAGCGTGCGCGCGGCTGCCTCGAGTAGCGTCGGCGGCGTATCGCTCCGAACACTCTGCACGACCACCGAGGGCTGCAGCGCGGGCGCCGCACCGAATTCGTCGAAAGGGAGCAGCTCCTGCTCGAGCGCCTCCATGGTCTGGAAGCGCTCCTTCAGCGATTTGGCCATCGCGCGCTGCACGACCAGCTCGAGCGCGAGCGGTATCGACGGCTCGAGCGCCGTTGGGCGCGGCGGTTCTTGCGTGAGGACCGCGGTGAGCGTCGCCATCGGGTCGAGACCTTCGAACGGCTTGCGACCCGTGAGCGCGCGGTAGAGAATCGCGCCGACCGCGTAAATATCGGCGCGCGCGTCGACGCGATCCCCGCGCGCTTGCTCGGGGGCCATGTAGTCCGGCGTGCCCATCACCGTGCCCGCCTTGGTGAGGCCGTCCGGGCTCTCTGCCAACTTCGAGATGCCGAAGTCGAGCATCTTGACGGTGCCTTCCGGGCCGGCGAGAAACACGTTCTCGGGCTTCACGTCGCGATGCACGATCCCTCTGGCGTGCGCCGCGGCGAGCCCGCGACACACTTGACGCACGATGCGCACGGCGTCGGCCACCTCGAGCTTGCCGATGCGATCGAGATGGTTGCCGAGCTCCTCTCCCTGCAAGAGCTCCGCGACGATGTACGGCCGCCCGTCGGGGCTGGTGTTGACGTCGTACACGTCGACCACGTTGGGATGCATCAGCGCGCTGGCGGCTTCGGCTTCGCGCTGAAAGCGCGTAACGACCTCCGACTGGCGGGCGAGCTCGTGATGCAGCACCTTCACCGCGAAGTGCTTGGCGTGCAGGCGCGTGTGGCGCGCCTCGTACACGCGGCCCATGCCGCCCTCGCCGATCACGCGCAGCACTTCGTACGAGCCCGCGAGTAACTGCCCGAGTAGCGGGTCCTCGTCGCTCGGAGCGTCCTCGAGCGGCGTCGCGTCGCGGGGACAGACCCGGAAATCGGCCGGGTAACGGCCGCCGCACGTCGGGCAAACCCGCGGATTGAGCGCGGCCATGCTGCTCATCGCCGGCCGGCCGTCGGATACGGCCGCCGATGGCCCCCTCAGCCCAGTCGCACCAGGAACGCTGGGGCTACTGATGAGACGAGGATCTGACATGGGCCGGTCATCGTAGCGCCGCACGCGCTCGGTCTGCAACCGCGCGGCGGTTGCTCCGCCCCAACCCAATAAAGCAAACCCTCAACTCAGCTTTTGACGACGACGTAGATGTTATTTCCCTGCCGATTCACCAGCAAGAGCACGCTGTTCTTGGACTTGACGTAAAGTTCTTGGAAGCGCTGGGGCGTGTCCACGTGTGTGCGATTGACCTCGACGATGACGTCGCCTGGGCGCAGACCGGCGCGCGCGGCCGTGCTGTTCGGATCCAGACGCGCGATGACGACGCCGTCTCTCACGTCATTGTCGATCTCGAACTCGCGACGGCTCTCCGCGTTCAAATCCGAGACGACGACGCCGTCGAGCGCGCCGCCGTGCGCCGCGCCGCTCGAACTCGCCTGACGAGCGTCGCGATCCGGCTGTTCGCCGAGCTGCACGTCGACGCTGACGGGGTTGGAGTCACGTAGCACCTGGAGGGTTACCTTGTGGCGCGCTCCGGCGTCGGCGATTGCGTTGCGGAATTCGCCGGTGGTGTTGACGGTCGCCGCGTCGACCTTGAGCACGACGTCCCCGCGTTTCAAGCCCGCGGAAGCGGCCGGTCCACCTGCCCGGACATCGGAGAGCAGCACGCCGCTCGCGGACGGCAGCTTGAGCGCCTCGGCGATCTGCGGATCGACGTCCTGAATCGCGACACCGAGCCAGCCGCGGGACACCTTGCCGTCCGTCTTCAAGCTGTTCATGATCGGCAGCGCCATTTTGGTTGGAATGGCGAAGCCGATGCCCTGATAGCCGCCGCTGCGCGACAGGATCGCCGTATTGATGCCCACCAGCTCTCCGTCCGTGTTGATCAGCGCGCCGCCTGAATTCCCAGGGTTGATCGCGGCGTCGGTCTGAATGAAGTCTTCGTAGGTGGCGATGCCGACGTCGGCGCGGCCCTTGGCCGAGACGATGCCCATGGTCACCGTTTGACCGACGCCGAAGGGATCGCCAATGGCGAGCACGACGTCGCCCAGCCGCAGGCGCGACGAATCCCCGAACGCGATCGGAGTCAGCTCGCTGCCGCGCGTGTCGATCTTGATCACGGCCAGATCGCTCTTGGGATCGGTGCCGATGACCTTGGCCGGAAATTCACGGCGATCCGAAAGCGTGACCTTGATTTCTTGTGCCTCGGAAACGACGTGGTTGTTGGTCAGCACATAGCCGTCTTTCGAAACGACCACGCCCGAGCCGAGCCCGTGCTCTTGCTGCTCACGCGGTCCACCACCGCCCTCCGGACCGAACGGGCCAAACGGTCCGAAGAACGGCAGCACCGGGGCCGACATGCGCGTCACCTTCGTCATCGAGATGTTCACGACCGAGGGCAGCACGCGCTCGGTGACGTCGGCGATCGAGACGTCGCCACCGAGCTTGGTGAGCGCCGGGTGCGGCAGGACGGCCAGCGGCGGCGCCTCCGCGGCAGGCGCCGTCGGCAACTCCGCGCGCAGCTGAGGACTCTGGGCTTTGGCACAGCCGACGCCACCGAGCGCCAAGCTGCCGAGTACGAGCCAAGAAGGGACCAAACGCGAAATGGGCCGTATCATCGTGGATTACCTCGATTTAGGCGCTCAACGAGCGGCCTGTCACGACTCTAACCCGGACGACGGCCAGATCATTCCGGCGAGAGCGAGCTCCACGCCGGACCGAGCCGTCGAGAGACGGCCCGGCAAGCCGACCTAGAAGCGGCGCACTCGCGCGTTCGCGCTCACTCGCGCGCGCCCTGAAAGCCGTCGAGCAGAGCGCCGCGCGCCGCGCACGGCTCGTTCAGCGCGCTGAACGTCACGCTGCCGCAGCTGCTCGCGTAGCTCACGTCATACGTCGCAAACGAAGACTCGCAGGTGGCGTCGCCGATGGACAACACGTACGCGGACAAATGGCTGCCGTCCCAATTGAGCTGCCAAGTGCCCGCCGTCGACGTCGACGAGCCCGCGGTCAAGCCCCAGGTGCCGTCCGACATGATCTGTAGCGCAGCACCGCCTGCCGACTGAAAATTGCCGCCGAAGCGACAGCCGTTGCCGACGGGGCAATCCCAGCCGGCTGCGTCGCACACGCAGCCGGTGCTCGCGTCCGCGCTACCAGGGCTTGCGCACGGCATGCCCTGCACTGGACCGCTGCCCGCACCGACGCCCGCTGGATATTGCAGCGAGAAGCCGCAGCCTTCGCTGGTCTCGGAAATCTCGGCCCCGCGCGGCGACAGAAACTCGCGGCCCGTCTCGGCCCTGTCCACGCTGCACTTGCAGAACAAGCCATCGCAAGTAACGCCGTAGACTCGGCCGTCACTGCAGTTCGACCACTCGGACTGATAGTCGCCGATCGGGTCGGGGTTCGGGCGATTCACGAGCAGCCGCCCTCCGCCCGAGGCGAACAGCGCGGCGCAAGTCACCGACTGCTGTCCGGCGCATAGCCAACGTCCATCACTGAAGCACGCGCACGTGCCGCGGACCTCGCCCTGCTTGCCACACGAAACGCCGTTCAAGGGCTCGCTGGCTTGACCGAGCTCGGTGTCGTGACTCCCACACGCGCTGAGCGATACCGCGACGAACAGGAAAGCTCCCCAAATGATTGTGCGCTGCATGCCGACTCCTCACGGTTGTGCCAAGCGGCGATCTCGCCCTTCGATCCACTCGTGGCGGGAACGAACGATTTCCATTTCTCAATATTGCTTCGCGCCAATTTGCGCTATCGAAAAGGCCGTGACCCGGTCAAGCTCGGGATTGTGGCTGGGCGTCCCGCTCTGCGGGCTTACGTTGCTCACCTTCAGCGGGCCGCTCGCGGCCGCAGACCGCAGCCGAGCAGAGCTCGCGGGTGCGGCACTTTCGATCGAGCGCGAGGCAGGAACGGAGGAATGCCGCGACGCGAACGCGATCGCCGCCGCCTTGTCCGGCTGGGTGGAAGCGCCGGATCGCCCGGCACGGCAGCTCGCGATCGACGTCGTGCTGCGAGCCTCCGGCGCGCAAAAATCTGCAGAAATCTCGGTGAACGGCGCCGAACATGGGCGGCGCACGCTAGAAAGCACGGCACCCGGCTGTGACGACCTCGAGACGCTGCTCGTCGCCGCGCTCGCGGTCATTCTCGATCTGCGCGAGGCGCAAGCGCCGCGTTCCACCGACGAAGCGAGCCCAGCGCCAGCGCCCGCCGCAAAGGCAGACGAGCCGCCGCAGAAACCACCGGCCACGCCCGCCCGCAACCCACCGCACGCGCCAAGCGCAGCGACGACGCGTCCGCACGTCGAGCCCGCGACGCGCCGAGCTCTGACGCTCGCGCTGTTTGCCGGAGGCGGCGTATCGCTCGGCCTGGCCGACCGGGCGTTGCTCTTCGGCTCGACGAGCGGCTGGCTGCGCAGCGACTGGTTCGGGCTCGGGCTCGAGCTGTTTGCGACGCCCAATCGAACACGCGACTACGGCGGAGGGAGCGTGGACGTGCGCTGGCTTGGCTCGCTCAGCCACGGCTGCCTGGCACTCGGACGAGCGCGCGAGCTGTCCGTCCTCGCGTGCGGAACGTTCGGCGCCGCGTTGCTCCGCGGTGAAGGCAACCACTACCTGGCTGCCGTGCCGCCTACGTATCAGCCCTGGTTCACCCTCGGAGGCACGGCGATCCTGCGCGGACCGCTCGGCGAGATTTTTCAATACTCGGCCCAGGTCAGCGCCTTTGCCCCGCTCGAGCAGCAAACCTTCTCCGTTCGAGACGCGGGTCAGGCGTTCGCCACGCCGCGAGGCGGTGTTTTCTTGGGGCTCGGGCTCGGCGCGACGATTTGGTGATGGGAATCGGCCGCTCGGTCCACGAGCTCTTGACCCCTGGACGCAGCGGGTACGAAGGCCAGAATTGAAGCTGTGGTGAGCAACGCCGAATCCGCCGACCTCTCCTTCGAGGGCGTGTACCGCGAACATTTTTCGTTCGTCTGGCGCTCGCTGCGGAGGCTTGGCGTTCGAGAGTCGGATATCGCGGACACCGTGCAAGAGACATTTCTGATCGTCCATCGGCGGCTCGCCGAGTTCGAAGGGCGCGCCAAGCTGACCACGTGGCTATTTCGGATCGCCCTGCGCGTGGCGAGCGACTACGGCAAGCGCGCGCACGTGAGGCGCGAAGTGTTCGACGACTCGGGCTTCGCCGAGCTCAGCGATCCCAAGGCGGACGTCGAAGCGAGCCGCGCGGGCCGCGACGACTTGCGTTTGCTGGAGACCGCGCTCGCCGCATTGAGCCTCGAACAACGCGCCGCGTTCGTACTGTTCGAGCTCGAAGGGCTCTCGACCACGGAGATCTCGGAGCGGCTCGCGCTGCCGCTCGGCA
Organism: Polyangiaceae bacterium; assembly: GCA_036496745.1. Taxonomy (GTDB): domain Bacteria; phylum Myxococcota_A; class Polyangia; order Polyangiales; family Polyangiaceae; genus PMG-095. The sequence continues at coordinate 7,964 of DASXKQ010000262.1, read as the reverse complement.
CCGTTTACTCACGCTTGCGCAAGGCACGCGCGCTGTTCGAAAAGGCGGTCAGCAGGGAGCGCCGGAGCGAGGCGCCCTTTGCAGCTCGGAGGATCTATGACGGAACCTGACAGGCTCGCTCTTCGGCGGGGTGGCGACGAGCTCGCACGCGCGTTGCACGCCGATGCCGCGTTTGCGCCGCCGGCAGGCGCTGAAGAGGCGCTCTGGGCTGCGCTCTCGAGTACGCTCGCCGCTACCAGCTTGACGACTGCGGCCCAGCAAGCCGGACCCCACGGCGCCGTAAACGCCGGAGCTACGGGGCTGGCTCCCCAGGCCGGGGTGTTGGCCGGCGGCGCCGTGCTGAAGGGGCTAGCGGTCGGGCTTTCCGCCGGCCTGCTCGTCGCGGGCGGGTACGTCGCCACGTCTCGAGCTCGCGGGCCGCAAGCGACCGCGCAGCCAAGCGTCGTAGCTTTTGCAACGCTCTCGAGGCCCGGGTCGATCCCGAGCGCGCCCGCGGCCGCGGTTGAACCGGTCGCGGCCGAGCCCGTCGCGCCTGAGCCCGCTTCGGCTGAAACAGGCGCGGCCGAGCCGAGCAGCGCCTCGCTGCGAGGCACGCGAGCAGAGCGCAGTGCGGCGGGCATTGCCAGCACTGCCAATACTGTGAACACTCCGAGCAGTGCGAACACTCCGAACGCGGTAGCGCTGGCGAATACTCCCAACGAAAGCGTCAGCGTTCTCGCGGCCCGCGACGCACTCCGCTCAGGGAACGCCGCGCAGGCGCTGCAAATTCTAAAACGAGCCGACTCGGACTATCCACGCGGCCAACTGAGCGAGGAGCGCGCCGCGCTCGCAATCGACGCGCTCTTGCAACTCGGCTCCCGTCAAATTGCCGTGGCTCGCGCACGCAGCTTCGTGCGACGCTTTCCGGAGAGCCCGCAGGCCGCGCGCATGCGCGAGCTTGCCGGGGATTTCGCGGGCCCTTAGAGCTTCGCCATCCAGTCCCCGATATCGTTCAGGGGCAGGCTCATGGTGGTGGCGCCGGCACGCACGGCGGAGCCGGGCATGCCGTACACGACGGCTGTGAGTTCGCTCTCGGCGACCACGATGCCGCCCGCGTCGAGGATCGCGCGCGCGCCCTGCACGCCGTCGTCGCCCATGCCCGTGAGCACGACGCCGATTGCGCGACGGCCGACGGCGCGGGCCACGCTCGTGAGCAAGCGATCCGCGCTCGGCACGTAGCGATCGCGCTCGTCCGGCGCGACCACGCGCAAGCGCAGCGGGCCGCGCGGGGGCATTTCGAGCTCCATGCATTGCCGGCCGGGGCACACGAACGCGGTGGCCTCTCCCACCGTATCCTGATCTTGAGCTTCGCTCACGCGTAGCGCGCTGCGCCGATCGAGACGCTCCGCGAACGTGCGCGTGAACTTGTCCGGCATGTGCTGCGCGATCAGCACGGCGAACTTCGCGCGGTCGGGCAAGCGCGAAAAAATTTCCATCAGCGCGCTCGGGCCGCCCGTGGACGACGCGATCGCTACCACGTAGCGGGGGGGAACCAGCGTGACGGCCGTACGCGGCGAGACCGGCGCGGACAGCGGCAAGGGCTCGACCACGCGCCGCGCAGGCACCGCCGGGCTCAAACGCACGCTGCGAGCGACGCGCACCTTTTGCACGAGCTCGTCACGGATGGCGGTCAGATCGGGATCGTTGTAGCGGTCGGGCTTGGCTACGAAATCCAGAGCGCCGAGCTCGAGGGCCTTGAAAACGTTCTCCTTCTGGCTGTAGCTCGAGACGACGATCACCGGCGTGGGCATCTTCGTCATCAAGATGCGCAAGAAGGTGAAGCCGTCCATACGCGGCATCTCGAGATCGAGCGTGATCACGTCCGGCTTGAGCAGGCTCACCAGGCGCAGCGCTTCCTCGCCGTCAGCCGCCTTACCGACGACCTCCACCTCCGAGTTCGAGACCAGGATCTCGGTCAAACTCCGTCGATTGAAGACGGAGTCGTCCACGACGAGCACACGCAGCGGCGGTTGCGTCATAGGCGATGTCATCGACGGTTCGTGCTGTCCCAGCGCTCGGTAGTCAGCGGTTTTCTGTACACGAGATCCTCTCGCAAGTGTACCAGCTCGAAGGCGGTCGAGAGGTTCAAGAGCGACTCGGAGTGGCCGAGCAGCAAATAACCCCCGGGCAGGAGCCGCTCGTACAAGTTGTCGATCACGCGGCGGCGAGAGCGCAGGTCGAAATAGATCAGTACATTTCTGCAGAAAATGACGTCAACGCGCCCGACCATGCTGGCGCGGCCGCTGTCGAGCAGGTTCAACTGACCGAAATGGCACAGCTGCTTGACACTTTCTGAGACATGCACGCCGTCGCCCGCTTCGCGAAAGTAGCGACTGCGCATCCCTTCAGGCGTGGTGCGAAATGAATTCGACTGATAAACACCGCGCCGAGCCGTCGTCACGCAACCTTTGCAGATGTCGCTGCCGACGATGCGGACGTCCCAATCTGCGAATAGTCCCGATTCGCGAACCAGGATGGCCAGGGTGTATGCCTCTTCGCCGGTCGAGCTGCCCGCGCTCCAGATGCAGAGCCGCTTGCTGTCGTCGTTTCGCTTGGCGAGTAGCGGCAAGAGCTCCTTGGAAAATGAGCGAAGCTGATACTCCTGACGGAAAAAGTAAGTCTCCTTGGTGGTTAGCCGCTCGACGACTTCTTCCATCTCGGCCGAGCCCCGCACGTTGAAGCGGAGATACTTGTAGTAAGCGTTGAAGTTGGGGAGGCTGAGGGCCTCGACTCGTTCGCCGAGCCGGCGGTCGAACAGGAACGTCGCCTCCTCTTCGAACGAAAGGCCGGCGTATTCGTAGACGAGGTCGCGCAACAGTCGAAATTCCTCGGCTGAGAGCCGCGCGCGCGGCTCACCTGATGCGCGCCAGCTCATCGCGGGCGGAGGCTCCCCATGCGCGGCGGAGCCGGCGTGTGCCGCGTCCCGCCACCCTCCAGCGCGCGGGTCAGCGCGTCGCGCACGATCGGATTGTCCTCGCTCACGAGACGCGCGCGTAGCAGCGCCTCGGCCGTCTCGCTGGCGCCACGTCCGAGCATGTCGGCCGCCAGGCGCCGCACGTCCCACGCCTCGTGATCGAGACACGCGCCGAGGTGCGCGACGATGCGCGGATCCGGCGCGTCCCCGAGCGCGAGAATCGACGCCTTCACGACTTCGGCTTCCGGGTGCGAGAGCCCCTCGAGCAGGCCTTCGACCCGGCGCGCATCCGGCACGCGCGCGAGGGCTTCGATCGCCGAGACGGCAACCATCGGGGACGCCGTGCGCACGAGCGGGCGAAGCACGGCCAACGCTGCGTGATCGCCGCTCTCACCCAGCGCGCGCAGCGCCGACGCGATCAATTCCTGATCGTCCGAGCTTTGCACCAGCTCGAGTAACTTGACCAGGCCGGGACGCGAGCCATCCGCGGCGCGCAGCTTGCCCAGCGTTTGCACCGCAGCGTAGCGCACGGCCGGCTCTTCATCGGTCAGCGCAAAGGCCGCCGCTTCCACGCCGAGCGCGCTCTCGCTGTTGCCGAGACCTCCCAGAGCGGCGCGGCGAACTGCCGCCGCCTGATGCGACAAGAGCGCGGTCAAGAACGCGACGTCGTCCGCCACGGAACCGCGAATCGGTGCGCTCAAGGCGGAGTGAATCACGGCCGCCGCGTAGCAGCTCGGGCCGTCTGCCGTCGCTTCACGGGCGAGCGCACGAGCCGCTTCCGGGTAACGTTCAGCGAGCGCGGCCAGCGCTGATTCGGCCGCGCCTGCGACGTCCTCCTGCTCGAGCCAGGCCGCGACGCGCCCGAGGCTCGCTTCGTCACCCAGAGCGGTGACCGCGCCCAGACCCGCCCGCACGACCTGCGGCGCGTGCGACTGCATCAAGCTCCGGATCTGGTTGACCACCCAGTCTCGGTTCGACTCGCCGGTGAGGCGCGCGGCGATCTCGATGCACGCGGCGCACGCGTCGGCGTCGCTGTGGGCGGCGCATTCGAGCAGCGCCGGCAGCGCTTTTTCACCCAAGAACCCGAGGGCCTCATCAGCGTCAGCGAACAGGCGAGGATCGGAGAGCGCTTCGGCGGCGAGCCGTGCCACGGGCTCGATGCCCAGCACGGCGCCCGCCACCAAGCCGAGCTTGCGGAGCGCGAGATCCTCTTGCGCTGGAGCGGCAAAACTCAAGACGTTGTCGCGCGCGCCCGAACTCAGCTCGGGCACCGGCAAAAATGTTTGGTTCTGCGCCGCGGCGCGCGCGTAGTCGACGAGCGCCGTCAGCGCGCTGACGATCGCGCCCGGAGAGCGATCGAGCGCGGCCAAGAGCGTGGGCAAGGCCTCGGCGTGCGCCGCGCGACCCGCGGCCGTGAGCGCCGAACGCTCGAGCACCGGGTCGTCCAGCAAGCGCTCGAGCACCGGCCACGACAGCCGCGCGCCGAGGCGATTGATCGCGTCGAGCGCCGACAAGCGCACGAAAGCCTGCTCGCTATCCAGGAAGCGACGCAAGATGTGGACGGCCTCCCCGGCGGACGCACCGCCCACCGCGGCGATCGCGTCGATCGCCGCGGCCTGCACGTTCGGATCCGATTCCGCAGAGAGTGGCCGGAGCACTTCGAGCGCGACCGGACTCTCGGTCCGCGCGAGCGCTTCGGCAGCCAGCTTTTTGCCGTCCGCGTCGAGGCTCGTGATACGCGTGGCGATGGCGTCGACCGCGTCCGTGCCGAACGCCGCGAGCGCCTCGACCGCGGCGTTGCGCAAGCCGACGTTGTCGCCCGGCTCGAACGCGCGCACGAGCGCGGCGAGCAGTTCGGGTGACGACGGCAGCGCCTTGGCGACCTCGATCGCCTGCTTGCGCACGCGCCAATCCTCGTCGCCGAGCGCGGCCAAGAGCTGCGCCGGGCGGCGCTCGGAGTCGCGGCCGGCGAGCTCCGAGACGGCTTGTCGCCGCTCCTCGGGATCCGACGAGCCGAGCGCTTGCTCGAGCGTGCGCTCGGCGCTCACGGCATACCCCCCAAAGATCCTACCAAGAGCTGCGCGGGCACGGGCCTCGTCAAGACCTCGAACTCGGCCGTGTCGAGGACGAACGTGAGCATGCCGTCGTGGGTGGTCACGCCGGAAATACCGCGCACGTCGTCACCGGCGCCCAGCGTGGGCGCCGCGCGAATGTCGCCGCCCGTCTTGCCGAATACCCCCGTGACGCGGTCGACGATCAGCCCCACGCCTCGCCCCTCCACCTCGATCAAGATCCATTTGCATTTGCGCGCGTCGCGCGTCGGCGGCAGCCCGAAGCGTATGCGCAAATCTACGATCGGCACGACCTCTCCACGGTGGTCTGCCACGCCGGCCACGGCGGCCGGCGCGTGCGGCAGCTGCGAGAGCGGGATCGGGTTGACGATCTCGCGCACGTGCGCGATCGGCACGGCATACGCGATCTCGCCGACCACGAAGCCCACCAGGCTCTTCTGCGCGTCGGCGCGTTCTTGCTTCGTGAGTGCCATCGTCAGCTCACCGAAATCGCTTTGAGGTCGAGCAGGATCAGGAACTCCCCCTCGGGTCGCCCGACGCCCATCACGTACTCCGCCGTGTCGCCGCCGAGCGCGGCGGCCGCCAGCTCGAGCTCGTTCGACGAGAGCCTGACGACGTGTTTCACCTCGTCCACCAACAGGCCGAACGTTTCCTCGTCGCCGGACGAGGTCAACAGAATGCGCGCGCGGCGCGTCAGAGCACGCTCTTCGACGCGCAGCTTGCGCCGCAGGTCGACGACCGTGACCAACAGCCCACGCACGCTGCACACCCCGAGCACTTCACGCGATGCCCGCGGCACGCGCGTGATCGGCGGCGGGCTCAGAATTTCCTTCACGCGCGTCAAGTCGACCGCGTAGGTCTCGTTGGCCAAAGTGAACACCAAGAACTCGCGCACGGGGCCGCGTTCCTGCGTGCGGCGCGCCAAGCGAGACGGAGCGGTTGTGCTGAGATTAGCCATTTTGACGCTCGAGTAGCGGGCGCGGCGCTTCTGCCGCACCCTGCAAGACTTCCTCGATCAAGCCGGCTGCGTCCAGCACGAGGCCGACGCGTTGATCGCCGAGCTCGGTCGCCCCGGAAAAGCCGCGCACCGCGGCCAATGAGCGGCCAAGGGGTTTGATCACGATGTCCTCCTGCCCGTACAAAAAGTCGACGACCAAGCCCAAGCGGCGGTTGCCGAGCGCGGCGACGACCACGAAACGGCGACGTGAACCGAGCTCGCCGTGCGGCGCGTCCAGACCCAGGAGTTGATCGAGGCGACAGAGCGGCAAGGTCGAGCCGCGCAGCGTGACCACCTCGCGTCCGTCGACCGTGCGCACGGCGCCTTCTTCGAACGTAATCGCCTCCGATACGGACGAGAGCGGGATGGCGAAGGTGTGGCCAGAGGCGCGCACCAAGAGCGCGCTGACGATCGCGAGCGTGATCGGCAGCGTGATCGTCATCTTGGTGCCGATGCCGCTCTCGCTGTGCACGTCGATCACGCCGCCGAGCTTGCCGATGTTGGTCTTCACCACGTCCATGCCCACGCCGCGCCCGCTGAAATCACCCGCGGATTCGCGGGTCGATAAGCCGGGCAAGAAGATCAGCGCGAGCATCTCGTCGCGATTCAACTCTTGGGCCTCCGCGCGTCCGACCTTGCCCATTGCGATCGCGCGCTCGACCAAGCCTTGCAAATCGATGCCGCGCCCGTCGTCCTCCACCTCGATCATCACGTGGTTGCCTTTTTGAAAGGCATTCAGCGCAATCGTACCGGCGAGCGGCTTGCCGACCTCCGCGCGCCGCGCGCTCTGCTCGATGCCGTGATCGATGGCGTTGCGGATCATGTGCATCAACGGATCGCTGAGCTCTTCGACGATGAGTTTGTCGATCTCGGTTTCGGCGCCCGTGATCACGAGCCGAATCTCCTTGCCGACGTCTCGGCTGATCTGGCGCACCACGCGCGCCAGGCGATCGAATACCTGACCGAGCGGAACCATGCGCACTTCCAGAATGCCGTCTTGCATCTCGCCCAAGCGGCGATCGAAGTTGCGGTGCATGCGCTGGAGCTCGGCGGCCAGCGTCCGCTGACCTTCGCCGCGCAGCTTCTCCGAGACGCGCCCGAGCGCGCTGCGCACGATCGCCAGCTCGCCGACGATGTTCATCAGGTGGTCGAGCTTGCGAATGTCGACGCGCACCGTTTGCGTGAGCGAGCGCAGCGACGCGGCCGGCTCGATCGGCGCGCGCTCGTCGCGCATCTCGATCGCGTCGGGGCGCGCGACCGCGGGCGTGGCCTTGGCCCTGGGCGGCAACGTGCCCGGCACCGCGGAGCGCCGTCCGCGTCGGGGAATTTCCTCGATCACGATGTTGTCCGCCCCGAGCGAGCCGATCAGCATGGCCAGATCGTCACGCGACGCGAGCAGCAGGTCGAGTTCGATCGTGTCCGAGCTGGTCGCCTCACCCGTGGGCAAATAGGTGATGATTTCGCCGTGGCGCTTGGCGCGCTCCTTCATGTCCTCGAGCGCCTTGTCGATCGTGGACAGATCGAATTGCACGCGCAGGCGATAGAGCGAGAGTTTGTGCTCGATGCTCGTGCGCAGGCGGTGCTCTTCGTACTCCGTCAATACGGCGAGCAGCCCGGGATCCAAGTCGTAGTCGCCGATTGGACTGAGCGGCGGCGTCGCTCCAGCGCCGATCTGCTCGAGCTTGCCGAACAGCTCGTCGATGTCGAGATCCTCGTCCGAGTTGGTCTTTTCGGCTTGCAGGATGCGGGTGTACGCCTCCACCGCGGCGAACAGTACGTCGAGCACCGACTGCTCGAGCTCGATGCGACCGAGCCGCAAATCGTCGAGCACGTCCTCCAAACGGTGCGAGAGCGCGCCGAGGCGAGCCGCACCGAACAGCCCGGCCAGGCCCTTCAGCGTGTGAACGGCTCTAAATGCCTCGTTGATCAGCGACGGATCGCT
>DASXKQ010000261.1:0-45877 GCA_036496745.1 Polyangiaceae bacterium | reverse complement strand
CGAACACCCTGCCAAATGCACGAACGGGCGCAGGTGCAGACTGAGCGTTGGCCAGACTCTAAGCTTTGCCGGTAGCCTCCTAGCACTACTGCTTGAAATTTGAGATTTTCTCGAGAATTTCGCGACTTATCGGAGTGAGCTCCGTGGGCTTGCTTCAAGGTCCTGCGATCGAGGCGGGCCGTGTGCGAAACGGGCTCTGGTCCACCCCTTCGGGTGCCACGGGGCGCGGTCGCCCGGTTTTTGTTTTCTTGGTCTCGCCTCCCTTTGCCGATCGGGGGCTTCGACGCACCCGAAGGGGTGAGATCTGATCGTCCCAAAGTCTGAAGCAGTAGCGCTAGGGTGCAGGGCGAATGCCCCGCAACACGGCACTTCAGACTCGCAGCGGCAGATCACGGCGTGGAACCGAGGGCCACTACCCAATGAGAGCCGGCGGACCCGGCGCATGCTTTCCGACAGGTCGGAGCAGTCGCATGACAGTTTCCAGCCAGAACTCCAGAAAACATGTGCTCGACGCTCAGGGACGCAAAGCCCCGCCAAGCGGAATGCGAGACACTCCGCCCAACAAAAACTAAAGACCCCTAGCCTCCGACGTAGCTACGCACGCGTGGCGCCAGCACGCTGTTCGGGTAGCGACGCAGGAAGGCTTCTGCCCGCTGCCGCGCCTGAGTCGTCTGGCCGCTGCGCGAGAGCGCGTCGATCCGCAACACTTCGGCTTCCAGCACCAGACGCCCCGCTGGGTAAGCGCGCGCATAGGCGTCCAAGCGCGAGAGCGCGCCGCCCGCGTCGCCGCGCGAGAGGGCAGCACGCGCCGCGTCGAGCGCCTCCAGCTCGGCAGCCAGTGGCGCGCTATCGCGACGGTCGCTCTTGCGGTGAGCCGGGACGAGGTTCGGCGCGGCATCGCTCGGTGCGTCCGTCGCCGGAGAAGGGACGTTGTCTGGCGCGTCCGGGCGCACCAGCGCGAGCGGTTTGGCCGGAGCGGCGACCTGCGCGACTGCCTGAGTGTCCGCCTTGCCTTGCGCGACGCGATGCTGCTCCCACACGAACACGCCCACCGAAAGCGCGGTCGCCGCGCTGGCCATGGACACCACGACCTGCAGCTTGCTGAGACCCAAGCGCAAGAGCCATGGCGACGACGCACTCGCAGCGCCGGCCGAAAGCGCCGCCGTCCCGGCCAGACCGAGCGCGGCCAGTGTTTTCACGCGCGCGTGGGTCGAATCGGGCGAGACCGAGCCGACGTCCAACAGCGCGCGCTCGAGATCGCTGCAACCGGTTTCGCGCAGACGACGAGGATCGTTCACGACGAAGCTCCCCCGCCGTTCGGCGCGTGTAGCGCGGCGACGCGCTCACGAAACTCCTCACGCGCCCGCCGCAAGCGCGAGGCGACGGTCCCGCGCGGAATGCCGAGCGCGCTCGCGATTTCAGCCGAGCTCAGCTCTTCGAACTCGAACAACGTAAAGACGGTGCGAAGCTCGGGCTCCATGCTGGCCAACACTCCGTCGAGCGCCACGCGCAAGCGCTTCTGATCCGTCAGCTGCTCGGGCGTCGCGAACGCCTCGACCAGTTCCGGCATCTCGTCACCCTGCACCTCGCGCCGGCGCGCGAGCGTGCGCCGCGCGTGCGCGGCGACGTGCAGCGCCGTCTGCAGCAAAAAACTCTTTTCCGCGCCGCGGCGGATGTCCTCCAGGCGGTTGGAGGCGGCGATGAAGGTCCGTTGCACCGCGTCGTCCACCTCGGCTGCCGGCGTTCCGGCATTGCGCAGTACGCGCGCCACGAAACTCAGATGGGCATCCACCATTCCACGCAAGCGCGCTTCGGACGCCGGTGATCGGCTCTGGATCGGCCTCGAGGCCGATTGCGGCGGAACACCCAAACCGTCGACTGGAAGCACTCCGGTCACGGCGAATTCGGGCATCGGTGCTGTTAATTCCCGGCGAGCCAGGAGTTGATCATGACCGAGCTTGAGGAGTTTGCACAGTCCCTACAAACGATAGCTCAACCCTATGGCGAAAAGTACCGACCCTAGGGGGGTGCGGCCCACAGCCTGCACCGGGTCTTCGATCACGAAACGTCGCTCCAAGAGCGGAATACTGAAGCCAACCTCGAAGTAAACCGAGGTTTCGGCGGCCGCGTCCCAACCGCCGCGTAATAGTCCGCCGGCGCTCCACCAGGAACGCGTGCTCGAGTGTTTGTGTAGCGCAAGGCGATCCGAGACGGACAACCGACCACCCGAGCCAAGCCCGCACGGCTCGAACCAGAACGGCGCTCCAATCGGAACGCGTAGCGGGCACACGCTGAGCGCGGCGGAAGCCCAACTCACCACGAGATCCGGCGACGAAGACAGCGCGTCGTTCGACAAATAGAGCAGCTCCAAACCGAGTGTCGGCCCGCTCGTCCCTTGATGGACGCGAGCGGACAGACCGCCGCCCAGATCCCATTTGGGCTCCACGAGCTCCGCGGCGGCCGCTTCGAGTCCGAGCTCGGTAAAAATCGGCGTGCGCGCGCGAGGCGTCGGCGGTTCCGAGGGTTCGTGCGTTGGCTCGGCCTGAGCGGTTTCTTGTTGCGGCGGCGGCTCGCTCGGCCGAGACGCTGGCGTCTTGCTCGCGTCCGCGCCGCCAGGTTCGGACGCGCTTTTCGGGTTCGCTCCGTCGCTGGCATCGGTCGGGGCCGTGTTGTGCGCGTCGGAAGGAGCGGCATCGGAATGGGGTGGCAGCATGCGATCGAGTGCCAGGGACGCGGTCAGCGACAGTCCCCGCGCAACCTCGTCGCAACTGGAGCCGTCGACTCGTCGACTGTCGGTAGCTCCTGCAGCGTCGACCACACTGAGCTCGCCGTGCACCTGATTGCCGGCACGACTTAGGTGCACGCGCAGCAACGTGGCCGGCTCGCCTGGTTTGGCAAAGTGAATGCTCTGGCTGCGATCCGCCAGCGCGTCCGAGAACGTTTGGGCATCGGAACAGCCGGGCGGCGCGTCAAATTCAATGCGGATCGCGACCGACGGAGCGGACGACGTGGCTGGGCCGGCCCCCAGCACGATCCCGATCAGAGCGATGGCCGCGGTCACCTGCTCGAAGGTGCCATGAACGGCTGCCGCGACGACCCGAATTCGTCCCGGTCGGCTCCCGCCCATGCTTTGCGCCGCTCATAAACGCACTGACCACGCTAAACGCCAGCGCATTTGCTCATGCCCGCTTCGAGAGTCCGCTATCGCGACCGTGCGATCTTTTTGACCCGTGTCCGAAAATGACAGGCGCTGATTGTGCGTCTCCGCTTGAGCTCGACCCCGGATACCCAGTACAAGGTCGGCACTCGATGACATGCCGAGCCGCCCTTTCGGCGCTCCACTCGTGCCCCGCAGCGTCTCGGATCGCTCGGACGCGCTGGCTGGCGGCGTCCCTGCTCGGAGCCGTTTGCGCTCTCAGCTCTCCCGCGCACGCGGACGAGCCGAGTCCCGCGCCGCCGAAAGCCGAGCCGCCAGCCGCGCCCAATACGCCCGTGTCGCCGGCACCCGGCGCGCCCACGCCCGCTCCCGCGAACCCGACCCCGGGCACACCGCCGAGCACGCCCCCGAGCACACCAGGTACGCCGCCCGTGGTTCCGACCCCCGGGGACGCCGCGGTGCCGGGCGCGCCGACCCAAAGTCCCGCCGCGCCGGCAGCGACGCCCGCAGCGGCCACCGACAAGCCGCCCGAGGCTCCAGCCCAAGCCACCACCGGCGCCGCGGGCGCGGCCAGCCCCAGCACCACCCCCAAGGGTGATTCACTGCCAAACGCCGGCTACATCCCCGGCTATCGCCAGCTGGGCACACTCGGTATGCCGCCCCACACTCCGCGTACCGGCGCGTTGCCAGGCGGCATGACGCCCGGCTACGGCGCGCCGCTCCCTTCGCAGAAATGGACGTTCACCTGGAACGGCTTCATGACGGCCTCGCTGCAGTTCAGCGGCAACGAGCGACCCACGACGCAACCCGGGCAGACCAAGCTCGTGTTCCACGTGCCGCCGGCGACCGTCGATGAGTACGCCTCGTTCGTCGGCACCAACACCGTGCCCGGACAGTGGGTGCAGATGAACTTCATCTACGGCACGCCCTCGGTCTCGGCGAACGTGACGCTCACCACTTGGAATCCGGCTGACGCGAGCACCTATTACCAAATCGGTAGCGAGCAGTTCATCAACAACGCGTACATGTCGTTCAGCAAGATTCCGATCGGCCCCGCCACGCTGCGCGCTCAGCTCGGCTACTTTTACAACACGTACGGCAACCTCGGCGCGTACGGCCTCGGCATGTACACGAACTCGATCGTGGGCGGCGTGCGCGGCGTGGGAGAGGACCTGATCGCCGAATCCGCGCTCAGCGACAGCACGACGCTGGCCTTGGAAGACGGCTTCATGGGCAGCCGCAACGGAGCGGCGCCGCTCAGCATCATCAACAGCGGGCAGAACGGCACGGGCAACACCACGTGGCCCGCGTCTTGGATTCACCACGCGCACTTGGGCATCGAGCGCAAGGGTGACCTCACGCTGCGCGCGCGCTTCCACTACATCCAGAACTGGGCGCAAGACGACCGCTCTCAGCGCCAACTCGACAACGTCACGACGCACCAGCTCGACGAATCGTACATCAAGGACGGTCACCTGAACGTCTACGGCGCCGACTTCAGCGTCGGCTCGCCGGTGTACGGTTACCTGGGTTTCGGCGCGGCCTACGTGAGCGGCCACAACGCTACGCTGTTGAAGGGGCTGACCACGTTCGGCGGCGACGGCACGGATCTCGATCAGCGCTGGTGGGGACAACCTACGGGTGGCACGGGCACGCTGACCGTGGCCGGCGCCAACTTCAGCACGAGCCTAGCCAAGATCGTCAGCTACCCGACGCCGTTCAACAACGACGGCCCGGACGTGGTCGTGAACACGGGCTTCATCATCGCCAAGAGCACCTCGTCGATCGCGCTCTACGATCGCGTGCGCCACAAGTACGGGCTCGACGTGCTGTACACGTTCCTGCCGTACGTCGGCGTGGGCATGCGCGCGGACCGCGTCGTGCCGACCTCCAAAGACTCCGAGGAAACCTTTCACGTGCTCGCTCCACGCCTCGTGTTTCGCACGGGTTGGAACAGCCACGAAGCAATCACGCTGCTCTACGCAAAATGGTTCTACGGTCCGCACACTCACGCCGAAGCAAGCTCCGTCCTGCAGCCCGATCGCCGCGATGACCAACTCTTCGCCCTCAACGTCAACCTGTGGTGGTGAGCGAAATGGCCCCTTATAGAAACCCACGCCTCTTCCCTCGACCGCGCCGTGCGCTGTTTTTGTCCGCGAGCCTGGCTTTCGCGGCGCAAGCCTCCGCCCAGCAGGCCCCGGCGACCACTGACTCCGACGACGATCTGGGGCCCTCGATGGGCATCGATCCCACGGCGCCGCAAGCGGCCGCGCTGCCCGGCGGCATGACCCCCGCGTTCGGTCACGGAGGCGCCGACAAAGAATGGCGTTTCGACTTCCATGGCTTTATCACCGCGCCGCTCAACATGGGCATCAACAAGCGCCAACCGCCGCTCGACAATCCGACGGCTCCCGCCGTGCGGCCCGGCCAGGCCAAGACGGTCCTGCACTCGCCGCCCGTCGTACCCGACGACTTCGAGACCTTCTCGCACACGGGCGTCACGCCCACCACGTACGTGCAGCTGAACCTGTCCGACGGCAACAGCTTGGTCACCGGCAACGTGAGTATCTTGGCGCGCCAAGCCAACGTCTCCGAGTCGTTTTTGGAGCCGGCTTCTCAGCTCGGCATCAGCGACGCTTATTTGAGCATCACGCCGGACCTGGGCGACAAGACGCGCCTCCGCATCCTGGTTGGCGCGTTCACCAGCCGCTACGGCTCGACCGGCGAATACGACGAAGGGCGCTACGGCACGCCGCTGATCGCGCGCATCAACGGCGCCGGCGAGCTCACCTCCATGCGCAGCAAATTCGGCGACATGTCCTTGCTGCTCGAGCAAGGCTTTCAAGGGCAGACCAATCGCGCCGGCTCGAACATCACGCCCGACCTCTGGAGCACGTTCGCGGATCCGGGCGAAGGCACCACGTTCGTCCATCACCTCCACGCCGGCGTCGCATACAAATCGGCGCTCACCCTCGGCGGACATTTCATCACGGCCTGGAGCCAGGACGACCACGACTCGGGCTCGGCACCCGACGGCACCATCAACGTGTTGGCCACGGATCTGGGCCTCAATCTGGGGCGATTCGGCCATCTGGCAGCCGTGGTTTCGCGCACCAACGCGGAGCATGCGCGCACGGTCAGCCGCATCTTCAGTGTCCTCAATACGCCGGGTGGCCCGGGCTTGATGAACGACTACCTCGGCGCCGAAAGCGAGCTCGACGCTTCAGGCAAGCATGCGGACGGCACCGGCCACCTGACCACGATCGGCGGACAGTACGACCTGAGCCTGGGGCGCCTAGCGAGCTACCCCGTCGCGTTCACGCCGGACGGCCCGGATTTCTTGGTCAGCCTGTTTGGTATGGGCGTGCACGTGCAAAGCAAGATCAAGCGCTTCGACGACGTGACCAAGGTCAAATACGGCGCCGAGGGCACGTATAGCCTGCTGTCCTGGCTCGCGATCTCGGCGCGCGTCGATCACGTGGCGCCCAAGCGCACCACCGGCGTCCCACCGGCCAACCGCGATCCGCTCAAAGACAGCTCGGACTACTCGTTCTCGGTGCTCTCGCCGCGCTTGATCTTCCGGACGGGCTGGACCTCCACCGATCAGGTCGTGCTCCAGTATTCGCACTGGATCTATGGGGATCTCGCCTCGGCGCGGCACAACGATCCGCCCAGCGAGGACTTCCACATCGTGCCGGACAAAGACGTGGTCTCGCTTTCCGCCAGCATGTGGTGGTGACGCGTCACTCCGCGCTCGGCACGTAGTCGAACCAATCGAAGTCCGCGAGCGCTGACGCGCCGAGCGCATACATCGCGAAATAGACGCCGGTGAAGCCGCCCGCGATCTCGGTGGAGAGGGCGCGCGTCGGCAACGAACCGAGTGAACGGGGCACTCCGCGCTGCGACCAGAAGAACTCGTAGCTGCTCGCCTGGGCCTGAATCGTGAGCTCGATGGCGCCAGGCCCGATCGGCATGCAGAGGACGGTCTCCGTTTGCGCGAGCCGGCGCGCGCGCAGCACGATCGCGCGTCCCGCGTCGTCGCTCGTGACGAACAGGTCGTAGTGGTTCTCCTCGTTCGCGCGCACACACAGTCCTGCTTCCTGTGCGCCCTCCGGCTCGAACTCGAGCAGCGTGCTCACCGTACAGCGGAAATGCTGCTGGCGACGCCCGACGAAAGCTTTGGGCGCGAGATCATCGAGCGAGCCGGGCGCGCCGTGCAAACGTAGAAACGAAGGACGCTCGCTGAGCGACCACGAGCCCGGTGGCGGATTGCGCACGAAATTCCAGGCGAATCCGAGCGCCGGCCCCACGAAATCATCGCGCAGCGCTGTTCGGGCGCCTACGGGCGAGAGTTCGCTCGGACTCTCGAGCTCGAGCTCCACGCCCGCGTCGCCGCGAATCGACGGCCAGCCCGCCGGGTCCCAGTCGACGCTCGCCAAAAATGTTTCCCGCCCGAGGTGGTGGTAGCGACCACCGCTCGGACGAATGCCCAAAAAGACGCAGAACGAGCGACCCTCGGCGTCGTCGACGAGATCGGCGTGGCCGGTCGCTTGAATCGGATGCTCGGGGCGCGCGCGATGCGTCAAAATGGGATTGCGCGGACACGGCTCGAACGGCCCCCACGGGCTCCTCGCGCGCGCGACGGTCACCGAGTGGTCGTAGCCAGTGCCGCCCTCCGCGATCAGTAAATAGTAGTAGTCGCCGCGTCGGTAGAGGTGCGGCCCCTCGGGCCAAATGCCGCCCGTGCCCGACCAGATCAGCTGCGCTTCGCCGAGCAGCGCGCCCCGCCCGAGATCGACCTCGGCTTGGTAAATGCCGCCCTGCTCGCCGCCGCCGTGACGCGTGAAATACGCGCGCCCGTCGTCGTCGAAGCAGAGC
This sequence comes from Polyangiaceae bacterium, assembly GCA_036496745.1. Classification (GTDB taxonomy): domain Bacteria; phylum Myxococcota_A; class Polyangia; order Polyangiales; family Polyangiaceae; genus PMG-095. The sequence continues at coordinate 37,842 of DASXKQ010000261.1, read as the reverse complement.
GACGGATCCATGCCCCATGCGCTCTCCTTGAGCCAAACCGGATCCGACCACGGCCCAGCCGGATCGCGAGTCGTGACGAAGAAGTTCCCGCCGCCCGAGATATTCGTGGTCACCAGATAAAACGTCCCCGCGTGAAAGCGCAGCGTCGGCGCAAAGATGCCCTGCGACGCTTTGACTCCAGCGAGCGCGAGCTGACTCTCGCGCGTCAAGCAATGCCCGATCTGACGCCACGACACGAGATCCTGGCTCGTGAAGATCGGCACGCCCGGAAAGTATTCGAAGCTGCTGGTGACGAGATAGTAGTCCGCTCCCACGCGGCACACGCTCGGATCCGGGTAGAAACCGGGCAGCACCGGATTCTGAAAGCGACGCGCGGTCATCGGCCAGGATGCGACGCCAGCCGCGCTTCAGGCACCGTGCACGAGCTTGCGATAGACCTGCGCGTAGCGCCGCGCCGGGCGATCCCAGCTCACGTCTTGGCGCATCGCGCGCCGGCGGAGCTTGCCGAACGACGGCGAGCCATAGGCCGTGAGGGCGCGCGCGAGCCCGCCCGCGGACGCCGCCGCCGTGAGCTCGTCGAACAAGAAACCCGTGCCGGTGCTCAGCTCGGCGTCGCAGTCGACGATCGCGTCGGAGCTGCCGCCGCGTGCGAACGCGATCGGCACCGCGCCGTAGCGCAACGCGAAGAGCTGGCGCTGCTCACTGCCGTCGCCGAAGAAGGCGAGATCCGCCGCGGCGTATAGACGACGGAGCGTTGCGTCGTCGGGCGCGGATACGAACGCCAGGTCACCGGCAAAATCGCTCCTCAACGCCGAGGCGCGTTCAGCCGGGATAGTCGCGCCGAGGCCGACCACGATCAACCCGACGTCATTTTTCAGGATCTCGGGCAGCGCTTCGAGCAGCCGATCGCGATCGGCGTCTCCCTCGAAGCAGGCGACGATCAGCGGCCGTTCCGCTTCGAGCTCGAGCTCGAATTTGCGGAGCGCGGCCACCTTGCAGCGGCCCTTGTTGGCCGTGTCCTCCGCGTCGAAACGGCTCTCGAGCGCGGTATCCGTGGCGGGGTTGCACACGGCATAGTCCACGCCGCTCGGGATCGCGACTGGCGGGTTTCTTCCCTCACGTAGTGCGGCCAGACGACTCGAAGCCTCGCTCAGCTCGCGAGCGAGTTGCAAAGATGGGCAGGTCAACGCGCCGGCGAGCGACAACGCCGAAGCCAGGACATTGAGTTCACCCCCGAGTTCGAGTGACGAGAGGTCGCCGAACCCGAGCTCTGCGCGCGCGCTATTGGGCAGCACCGCGTGCTCGCTCAAGTCACAGAGCGTGAACACGGTCGGCACCGATTGCTCACGCAAAGCGAGCGGAACCAGCGCTGCGGCGGCTCCGAGCGCATGGACGACTTCGGTCGGCTTGGCCTGTTCCAAGCGTTGCGCGCAGAGCGCCGCCACCGCCCGCGCGAATACCGAAAAGCGCTTGCCGTTGTCGGGGTAGTCCGCGGACTCCTCTCCATATACCCGCGGCCTGTCGAACAGCCCCGGCAGGTCCAACAAGACGAGCTCGGCGCCCGACGGCAGCTGACTATCCAGCACGTGGAACTCGCTGCCGCCTTGGAGCTGCAACGGCGTGAGCCGGCGCGCGGCGAGTAGTCCGCTCTCCTCGAAACCGGGCTGGCGCGGCGCGACGACCGTCACTTTGTGACCCAGTTGGCGCAGCGCCTTGGAGAGCGCGCTGGCGATCTCCGCGCCGCTCGTGTCGTTCGTGTAGGGCGCAAGCTCTGCGGTGGCCAACAAGATATCCATTGCGGCGGACCTAGCACGCCGCCCGTTCCGGCAAAAGGCGGAGCCGAAACTCGGGCGCGGGCGTGCTAGCGTCCCTCCTCGAATCGATGGACGAGCTGATCAGCAAAGCGGAGGTCTTACACGAGGCGCTGCCCTACATCCGGCGCTTTCACCAGCGCACTTTCGTCGTCAAATACGGCGGCCACGCCATGGTCGACGAGGCACTGAAAGAGAGCTTCGCGCGCGACGTGTGCCTGCTCCGCTACGTCGGGATTCGCGTGGTGGTCGTGCACGGCGGCGGCCCGCAGATCAATCAGATGCTCGACCGCGTCGGCATTCAGTCGACCTTCAGCGGCGGCCTACGCGTGACCGACGACGCCACGATGGATTTGGTGGAGATGGTGCTCGGCGGCGGCGTGAACCAAGAAATCGTCGGCATGATCTGCAATTACGGCGGGCGTGCCGTCGGGCTCTCCGGCAAGGACGACCGCTTCATGCGCGCGAAGAAGCTCGACAAAGACGAGCACGGCGCGCCCCTCGATTTGGGCCGCGTCGGCGAGGTCGTCCACGTCAACGCCGGCATCCTCGATCAGCTGATTCAAAACGGCTTTATCCCGGTAATCGCGCCGATCGGCGTCGACGACGCCGGCCGCGCGCTCAACGTCAACGCCGACACGGCCGCCGGCGCGATTGCCGGCTCGCTCTCCGCCGCCAAACTCGTGCTGATGACCGACGTCGAGGGCGTCAAGACTGCGAGCGGCGAGCGCTTGAGTTCGCTCGGCTCCACGGAAGCCGAGGAGCTGATCGAAAAGGGCGTGATCACGGGCGGTATGATCCCCAAGGTGCGCTGCGCGCTCGACGCCGTGAACGGCGGGGTCGAGAAAGTGCACATCCTCGACGGACGACGGCGGCACGCGCTCCTGCTCGAGATCTTTACCGACAGCGGCGTCGGCACCGAAATTCGCCGCGGCAAGAATTGACGCGCAAAACGCCCGGGATCGTGCGCCCGCTCGGCATTCCGGCGGACGCGATTTTGCGCGTGCTGCGCGTGCCCGCCGAGCTGTCCGGCATGCGCCTCGATCGCTTCGTGCAGGGGCAGCTGCGCAACACGAGTCGAACGCGGGCGAGCGCGATCGTCAAGCGCAGCGCTTACTCGGCGGAGGGCCGCGCCCGCCGACCGAGCGAGCGCGTGCGCGAGGACGAGCAAATCGCGCTTTGGCGGCTGCCCTTCGAGGACACCAGCGAGCAGGCACCCCTACCCGTCCTGTACCAGGACGAGCATTTGCTGGTGATCGACAAGCCTGCGTCGGTCGCGGTGCATCCGAGCGCTCGCTATCACAAGACCACCGTGATCAAGCGCCTGGAAGAAGAGCGCCCCGATGAATTCCTGGCCCTCGTGCACCGTCTGGATCGCGAGACCAGTGGCATCCTGCTGCTCGCGCGCACGCCGGAGGCCGAGCGTGCTTTCAAGCGAGCGCTCGAGATCCGTTCGCTCGGCGGCCACGACGCGCAGGGCGCCATCGAGAAAATCTACCTGGCCGTCACGCGCGGCGTTCCGGCCGAAGGCCTCCTGGACGTCCCGCTCGAGCTCGACCCCGAAAATTCCCTGCGCGTGAAGATGCGGGTCGCGGCACCCGGTACGGGTCTCGAGGCGCGCACGGCGCTCCGAGTGCTCGAGCGACGCGCGGGGTACGCCCTCGTCGAGTGCGCGCTCCACACCGGCCGTCAGCACCAAATTCGCGCCCATTTGGCGCATCTCGACTGCCCGATCGTCGGCGACAAACTCTATGGACCGGACGAGCGTCTGCTCGCTCGCGCTGCCGATGACGAGCTCACGAGCGCAGATCTCATTTTGCTCGAGCTACCGCGACACGCGCTCCACGCTCACATTTTCCGGATGCGTCATGCCGTAACCGGCGAACCGCTCGAGGTCGTCGCGCCGCTGCCCGAAGATCTGCGCGCCTTTTGGGTCGCCCTCGCCGAGCGCAGGTCCTAGTTGCTCGCCCCCGCGGCTCCCGCCTCACCCACGCCGGAGTCCGGGCAGTCGGCGACCGCGACGAGCAGACACGGGTGTCGGTCGAAATCGACGCAACTCTGGAAGCTCTGATACGCCTTGAGGCAGCCGTCGAGGCTGCTTTGGTCGTATTGAAAGCAATCCGCGCCGCCGGCGGGTCGAATGTAGGCGGGGCACGCCGCGTGGGTAGCGGCAGGGCAGCCGAGCTGCTTGCGCTCAGCCGCTTCCGCGTCGACGAGCTTGCCGCAGGCCGTCCCCTCGTCGATCAAGGCGCCGCCGCCGTCCGGCTGCAGTGCGCCGGCGAGCGACGGCACGTAGTCTTCCGTGTCCCCGCTCTGGGAGCAGCTCGCCAGCACGACGACTAGACCAAGTGCGCTACATAGCGCGCGCAACGAACGGCCTGGTTTTCCTGCGCGGGTCGCCAGCATCGCTCGTATTCCTATAGCTCAGTTCAGGAGCTACCGACACTCGGACGGGGGGGCCCGGCATTTCGCTGCGCGATCTCGATTGACGGCAGAGGCCCCAGGATATAGCGAAAACCATCGATGCCCATCCGCCGCGCTTTGCTGTCCGTTTCCGACAAATCTGGCCTCGTCAATTTCGCACGAGCACTCGCCGCACGCGGAGTGAAGCTGCTCTCGACGGGCGGGACCTTCCGCACCTTGAAGGAAGCGAACATCGCCGTCGAAACGGTGGAGAGCTACACCGGCTCCCCCGAGGTGATGGACGGCCGAGTGAAAACGCTACATCCACGCGTGCACGGCGCGCTGCTCGCTCGCGAGGGCGTCGACGACGCTGACCTCGCGCGCATCGGCGCCGAGCCGATCGATCTAGTGGTGGTCAACCTGTACCCGTTCGAACAAACGTTGGCCAAGCCGGGTGCCTCGCCAGAAGAGCTGATCGAGAACATCGACATCGGCGGGCCGAGCATGTTGCGTTCAGCTGCCAAGAACCACGAACGAGTGACGGTGATCTGCGATCCCAACGACTACGGCCCGGTGCTCGACGAACTCAGCGCGACCGGCGAGGTCGATCGCGCGACGCGCGAGCGGCTGGCCGCCAAAGTGTACGCGCACACCGCCGCATACGACGCATCGATCAGCGGCTGGCTCAGCGGCCGCGGCGAAAGCGACGGCTACCCGCGCTACCTCACGCTGGTCATGGAAAAGGCCTATAGCCTGCGCTACGGCGAAAACCCGCACCAGAGCGGCGCGTTCTATCGCGAGCGCCACGCTCTGCCCGGCTCGCTCGCATCAGCTGAAAGTGTGGGCAGCGGAGCCAAGGAGCTCAGCTTCAATAACTTGGTCGACGTCGAAGCCGCGCTCGACGCCGTGCGCGAGTTCGAGAATCCAGCGGCCGTCGTGGTCAAGCACACGAGCCCGTGCGGCATCGCGACTGGCCCGACGCTGGCCGACGCTTACCGCGCGGCGCGCGACGCCGACGCCATGAGTGCCTTCGGGGGCATCGTCGCCCTCAATCGCGAAGTCGACGACGCGACCTCACAAATTCTGGCCGAGACCTTTCTGGAGTGCATCATCGCTCCCGGCTTTGCGCAGAGCGCGCTGACCCGCCTGCGCGGCAAGGCGGCCCTGCGTCTGCTCGCGACAGGCGGTTGGCTCGGCCCGGGCCACAATTCGCGGCAATTCAAGCGCGTCGGCGGTGGGTTCGTGGTGCAGGACCGCGACGCCACGGGCTTCGGCGAGGTCAAGGCTGGGCGCATCGTCACGCGACGCGCGCCCACGGCGTCGGAAATGTCCTCGCTGGAGTTCGCCTGGTCGGCCTGCAAGCACGTCAAGAGTAACGCGATCGTGCTGGCCGGGGCTGGCAAGAGCCCCGGCATCTACGAGACCTACGGTATCGGCGGTGGACAGACCGCGCGCGTCACGGCGGTGCAAGTCGCGGTCGAGCGCGCCGGCGAACGCAGCCGCGGTTCGTCGCTCGCTTCCGACGCCTTCTTCCCTTTTCCGGACGGCCTACAAGTCGCGGCCCGCGCTGGCATCACGTCCATTGCGCAACCTGGCGGCAGCAAGAAGGACGACGAAGTGATCAAGGCTGCGGACGACGCCGGCATCGCCATGATCTTCACGGGCGTCCGTCATTTCCGTCACTGAGTTCGTCTCGGGGCAAACGCCTCGCAGTATTCGGCAATAAATCCAGCGCTTTATGCGCTGATCTTGCAGCTCGATTCGAGCTTTGAAAGCGACCCGATTCGAGCGCGGCGCGCGCGCGGAATTTGGCCCGCCGTGAGCCCTCGTGAGAAGCGCTGAGACGCACTTCGATAACGAGAGAAACGATGGTCGTCATCAACCGCCAATGCAGTGTGTGCGCGAGCCAATTCGAGCTCCACTTCCGCTACCAGATGGAACCAGTGCGCGAGCGGGCCGAGGACGGCAGCGTGCACACCCACTATACGTTCTATTGCTCACAGCGCTGCCTCGAGACCAGCCACAAGGGGCGCAGCGACGGCACGGTGAGCTGCGACGCATGCGCGACGCCATTCGAGGTGCAGCTGGCCGCGCAAGTCCTGTTCACGGGCGGGCGGCGCCACTACGCATGCTCGACCGATTGCCGGAGCAAGATCCTGTCGGGCGTGCGACAGGTCCGGATCGGCCAACTGAGCGATCCGACCTACGCGCTCGAGTCCGAGCCGCTGGAGCCCGGCGTGCGCGCTGCGACGCCGCCCGCGACCGTACAAGCGGCGAACGACGACGCCAGCGCCGCGCCCGCCAGCGGCACACGCGGACCCCGGGTCCTGGCCGTTTTCAACCACAAAGGCGGAACCGGCAAGACGACTACGGCGGTCCACGTCGCGGCGGGTCTAGCGGCGCGCGGCGCGCGCGTGCTGCTGGTCGACGCCGACGGCCAAGGCAACGTGGCCGCCTCGCTCGGCCTGCGTTCGGAGCGCTCGCTTTATCACGTGATCGTGATGGGGCTCAGCATCGAGCAGGCCCGCATCACGGCGCGCCCAAACCTCGACGTGATCACGGCCAACGAGACGCTGGCCGCGGCCGAGCTTTATATCGCAGGCCAGCGCCAGCGCGACCGCGTGCTCGCCTCACGACTCGAGCGCGCCCGCGAACTCTACGATTACGTGATCGTCGACTGCTCGCCGAGCCTGTCGCTCTTGAACCAAAACGCGTTGGTCCTGGCGGACGCCGTCCTGTGCCCGGTGGCCTGCGATTACCTCTCGCTGATCGGGGTGCGCCAGGTGCTGCGAACGATCAAGCACGTGAACAAGATCCTCGGTCACCCCGTGAATTTTTGGGGAGTTCTGCCGACCATGTTCGATAGCAGAGCGCGCATTTCGCACGAGGCACTCGACACGATGCGCAAGAACTTCGCGCGCGTGTGCCTCGAGCCTATTCATGCGACCATGCGCGTCAAAGAAGCGCCTTCGGTGGGCAAAACGCTGTTCGAATACGCCGCCACGTCCAATGCCGCCGCCGACTATTGGCGCGTGGTCGAACGATTGATGTCAGAAAGAGACTCGCAAAACGATGCGAGCGCAGCCGGAGGTTTGGGGTGATGAGCGATCGAAACGATTTGCGTCAAGCAGCAGCCAAGGTTCTGGACCCGGACGAGGTCGACGGCGTCCTTTCCTCGACGTTCTATGCGCCGAGCTCCGGCGAGCGGCCCGCGCCGTATCAGGCCCGGGCTAGCCAAGAAAAGCCGCTCCATTACAAGGTGATCTGCATCTCCATGTACACGGAAGACCTGAAGCGGCTCGACACCATGGTCGACGATTTGAAAGCCCGCGGACTTACCAAAGCCAATCGCAGCGCGCTCATCCGCTACGCGCTCGGCGCCGTCGACCTGAACACGGTACCCAAAGGCCTGTAGTCGCTCGACCCGCCGGTCGCGCTCCCGCGGCCCGGCAGAGCCCCGTAACGCCGATGCCCGGGGCAGAGCCCCTGGCGCGTCCTTGGGTCTTGGAAGACCAGATCACGATCGTCAGCCGGGGCAGGAGCCCAACAAAAGCCTGCCGGGACAGGCGCCTGCTTTCCCACGAGCAGAAGGATCGCCTAGACCTCTTGCGTGCGAACGGAGGCAAAAAAAACTAATTCCACGTGGGCGCGCACACTCGGTGTGTCCGAGCACGCGATCGAACTCTATCGCGCGAACGACGTGATCGATCTGCACGTCGATTCGTTCATCTGGCATCGGCTGTTCGGCTACGATCTCACGCATCGCCACCGGCCGCTCTTGGCGGGGGCGCTATTCGGCCAGGTCGACTTTCCGCGCATTCGCGCCGCCGAGATCAGCGGCGCCACCTGGGTGATCACCACGAATCCCTTGCGGGATCGCGCAGATCGAGCTGCGACGTTCGAGCGAAATCTGAACTTGCTCGTCGCTCAATTCGCGCGCGTCGAGCACGACTTTGCGCTCGTCACGGACCGCCGCGAGTACGACGCCGCGCGTGCGCTCGGCAAGCACGCGGCGTTCTTGGGCGTGCAAGGTGGTAACGCTCTCGAGCTCGAACTCGACCAAGCTTGCGAGCTCTACGATCGTCGCATTCTGCGCGTGACGTTGGTCCACCTGTCGAGCTCCCGCATCGGTACGACGAGCTCTCCGCTCAAGCTCGAGAGCACCGGGCTCAGCTCGTACGGTCGCGAGCTGATCCAATTGCTCAATCATCGGAAGATCCTGGTGGATTTGGCGCACATCGACGAGCGCGGCTTTTGGCAAGCAGTCGATGCTCACGCGCACGAGCTGCCGTTGATCGTGTCACACACCGGCGTGAACGGCGTTCATCGCCACTGGCGCAATTTGAGCGACGATCAGCTGCGCGCGGTTGCTCGCTCCGGCGGCGTGGTCGGCATCATGTATCACGCGCCCTACCTCGGCGATCACATCTGGGCTGGCCGCGCCGAAAGCATCGTCCGGCACCTGGAGCACGTCGCCAACGTCGCCGGTGAGGCCACGCCCGCCCTCGGCAGCGACTGGGACGGCGCGATCGTCACGCCGCGTGACATGCCGACCTGCCTGGAGCTCCCCCGCCTCGTTCAGCTCATGCTCGAGCGACGCTGGCCCGAAGCGCGAATCCGCGCCACTTTGGGCCAGAATTTTCTGCGCGTGCTCGCTCACGCGCGGGGTTAGCAACGAGTTTCGAGCTAGATCTCGAGCAGGGCGACCGGACCCTTCGACACGACTTCGATTTCTTCTTCGTCGTCGTCCGACACGTCCAGATCGTCGTCGTCGTCGCTCTTGAAGCGGTCGCCGGTGAGATCGGCTTTGCTCAGACGCGGCAGGCGCCGTTTGCCCACCGGCCCTTCGTCGATGTAGTCGCGCAAGGCCATCATGTCGCGCAGGGCCTCCAGCTTGGCGAGCGCTTTCACTTCGACTTGACGAATCCGTTCACGCGTTAGGTTCATGATCGCTCCCACGTCTTCCAACGTCGTTCCTCCGCGGTCCGCGACGTCGAGCGCACAGGACTCACCGAGCTCCCATACCTCCAGATCGGGGAAATTCAGCTTGATCGCGCCGGTGCGCGGTGACACGTCGATGAACAAGTGGTGTTTGCACGAGACGTACGGGCATGGTCGAGGGCCGTCCACGCACTCCTCGCGCGTGTTGGGTTTGTAGTAGTCGGTCTCGGGGTAAAGCAGCTTGCCGATTTCGAGTTCGCGCTTGGTCATGCGCTTGACGCTGATGGTTCGCGCCCGAACGTCGCGCTTGCGTCGCGAGCGACGTTGCTCGCGCGTGATTTGTTCCTCGTTCGCTGCCAGCGCTGTCGCGCCGTCGGTCATCAGCTGTCCACTTTCCGGCTGGGTTTCTGGCACCGCGCCGAGCTTGTTCGAGTCCATGAATGCCTCCGCTGCCTGCTCTTGATTCATTTTGGTTTGCTCGCACGATCACCCAACCGCGGCCGGACCTAGTCCGACTCACGTGGCGCCGTTTCGTTTGGTTTTCTGCGTGAGAGTGCCAGTCATCCGGCGTGTCGAAAGACGAAGCCCGTCGTCATTCGCTCACGTATTGCCGAGCAGCCTGCACTCACTCACTACCGGCGTCGCACCGTCACGACACCGCCACTCTCTCGATCCTATTTCGCTTCGTAAGCTTGTCTTCAATGGCCACCAAACGGGCCATCAAGTCTTTGCTGATGCCGCGCGCGTCGCTCACGTCTTTGTGAACTGCGGCGGAGCGCTCGGTCTTGCGCTCTTTGAGCACGCCGTCGAGCGTCTTGAAAATGCGGCTGAGCGTTTGCTCGAGCTGCTCTACCTCACTGCGGATGAACAAGAATTCACGCTGAATCTGCTCAATCGTGTAGCTCTCTGCCATCATTTGCTTGATGCGCAGGACCTGGCGCACGACGCTCACCGGGTAAAGACCCTGCGAGCCCTGATGCTTGCCCTTGCGTCCCACGCGCACGCTGCGCGGCAAGAGCCCGAGTTGGACGTATTTTCGGAGCGTGGCCTCACTCAACGAAACGCCGTGCTTCGCGAACAGATCGAGAATGTCGACCGAACTCATACCGGCCGCGTGCTCGCGTTCGATTTGGCTGAGGGTCGTTTCGTCAATCACGGGCCGGGTTTCCTGCCGGAGGGCCTCGGGAAAGGTCCGAACCTCCAGCGCGTGCGAATATATTCTATTCAGTGGAATAGCCGAAGGACTTTCTCTGCAAAAATTTGGGCATGGAAGCGGCTAGCTCCATGGACGCTATTTCGCATCCTTGGTGAGACATTATTTGTCATGTCTCGAGCATTGTCCATCGATCCAGTAAACTGTCCGAGCACACATGGAACTACATGCTTTCGAGCGGCGTTGCTGAGTGCGGCCACCCGAGCCAGCGTGCGCCGCGCCCGCCAGCTCAGGATTTGCTGCACGCAAAAGTTCCAAACCGTCGCTCAACGCTGCTACGGGCGTGATCGGGCAGGCAAACTTCGCTAAGTGTGTGCGTGAACGGCGGGCCCCCTCAGCGGCCGCTTCACCCGCCCTCAGAGGGGCATGCGCGCGGAAGCGCCGGCCTCGAGTACGAGCATGCGCAGCTGCTCGATCGAGCGCTGCTCGTCGGTGAACAGCGAGAGCATGCGCGCGGCCGCATCCGCGGACGCCGGTCGTTGTGAGCGATCGAGCGCGAGGAGCGCGCGCACAGCGTCGAGCAAACCTAGCGGCAAGCTGCGGCGATCGAGCGCGAGCAGGCGCAACTGCTCACCGACACGTAGCGACAAGTCCACGTCAGGGTCGCTCGACATTTTCCTATGCAGCAAGAGCTCACACAGGATGAGCCCCACCGCGAATAGGTCGCTGCGCACGTCGAGCTTGTCGCCTCGCAACTGTTCGGGCGAAAGAAACCCGAGCTTGCCTTTCACGACGCCCGCGCGCGTCCACGTTCCACGGTCGAAGGCACGCGCGACCCCGAAATCAGCCAATTTCACCTCGCCTTCGCGCGAAATCAGCACGTTGTGCGGCGTGACGTCGCGGTGCACGATGCCGGGCGCGACCGCGCGCTGGGCTGCCGCGAGCGCTCGACATAGGCATGTCCCAATCGTCGCGACCACTGCGGCCGGCACGGGGCTTTCCGTCTTCCACAGTGTTCGGGTGAGAGCCCGCAGATCCATGCCGCGCACCAGCTCGAGCACCAAGAAAATGCCGCCGGCGTTGTCCTCGAGCGCATCGAGCAGTGCCACCACGTTGCAGTGGCGAATGCGCGAAAGGACGCGTGCCTCCTCCAAGAGCGCCCGACGTTCGGTCAGGTTCAGGTAGCGGAGCGGCCGCTTCACGCATACTTCTTCCACGAACATCCCGCCCTCGCGCCTGGCCAGCCAGGCTTCCGCCGTCCCGCCGCGCCCCAAGGGCCGCAGGAGTACGTAGCGATCGCGGCGATGATGCGGGACGAGCTCGGTCACGCTCTCGGATCGGTCACCGCACGCGAGGAGTTGCCGAGTTTCGCTAGGAATTGCAGAGTCTGGACACTAGGCTCCCGGCATGTCCGACGCCCTGGAGCGGGATCTGACGGCAAGCGGTGTCCGCCTGCGGCTGGCCGAGCTCGGCAGCGGTCCGCCCATGGTTTTTTTGCACGGTCCGTTCGTCGATCACACGTGCTGGGACGGCTTGTTCGGCGAGTTCGCGCAAGACCACCGCGTCATCGCGCCCGACCTACCGGGCTTCGGCAGCAGCGAAAAGCCGCCGGCCAGTCGCTTCCCGTATGGCGTGAGTGCGTTCGCCGAGGCGGTGACTGATCTGTACGCGGGTTTGTCGCTCGGCCCCGCGGTACTGGTCGGGCACTCGCTCGGTGGTGCCGTGGCGCTGACGGTCGCGGCGCGCCACCCGGAACTGGTCTCACGCTTGGTGCTGATCGACGCGCTCTGCTACGGCAGCAGCGCCAGCGCCTACGGCCGCCTCGCCATGCTGCCCGTGCTCGGCGGACTCGCGCTGAAGCAGCTCTGGGGGCCCCGCCGCTTTCGCGCGCACTTCGAACAAAGCTTGTTCGGTCCCGGCGCACGTGTCGATACCGCGCGGCTCGAACACTATTATTCCGCGTTCAACGAGCCGGCCGCGCGAGCCAGTGCCCTCGCGACACTGCGAGCCACCATCGATACGCGCGACGTGGCCGCTCAAACGCCGCGCATTCAGACCCCCACGCTGGTGCTCTGGGGCCGCCAAGATCGCGTCTGGCCGGTGAGTTTCGGGCAACGGTTGTCGCGCGAGATCCTGGGCGCGCGCTTCGAGCTGCTGGAAGCGGGGCACTCGCCGCACGAAGAGGTGGCCGGCGACGTGCTGCGGCTGATCAAGCGCTTCGTCGACGAAAAACCGCGTTCTCGGCGTTAGCGGCCTGCGACCGAGCTCAGACGACGCGCGTCCTCGGAAGGCCCAAATGTTGGGCCGGACGGCGCCGTGCGGCGTAGCTTCCAAGCATGACGTCCCGCGCTCTTTGCGGCTGCTTGTTGCTATGGATCACGGGCTGCGCGGCTTCGCCGACGGCTCGGGGTGCTCTGCCCGAGAGCCGAGTTCCTCTCGCGCGGGTCGCTCAAACCCGAAGCCCGGCGCGCCTCGGCCCGCCGAATCAAGCAGGGTTTGGGCGGCGCAACATCGACGATGCATCGGCGGCGCTCACCTCTCCGGCATCGTCGCGCTCGAACGCCGAAATCGCTGCCAACCGCTGACGGCCACGCGCGCGTCAATGACGGCGTAGACCTGAATGTTCGACGCGCCGCGAGTTCGCCCAGGTGGCGACGCTCGGCGACGCTCGCGAACGTTTCAGAGCGGAAACGCAGCCGTGGGCGGCTTACCACCCGCCGGAGCGGGCGGAGGCGGAGCCGCGGGCGTTGCTTTGGGCTCGCTTTGTGGCACGAGCTTCGGTCGAGGCGCCGGCGTTTCAGCGGGCGCGAGTCGCGGTGCCTCGCTGCGCGGCGGTTCGGCTTTCGGTGTCGGAGGCGGCACGACGGGCGCAGGCGCGACCGGTGCGGCGGGCATCTCGACCGCGGGCAGATCGATCGGCGCGGCAGCCTTTGGGCTGGGCGGCTCGGCCGGCGCGGGCTCTGCCGCAAGCTCTGGGGGCGGCGGTGGCGGCACCAGGATCGGTTTCGGAGTCTCGGGTTGCGGCGGCGCGGCGACCGGCACGACCAGCGGCGGCGGCGCGACCTCTGCGGAGCTGACGGCGGACGCGCCGTGCCGACGCCAGAGCGCGATACTCGGCATCGCGATCGCGAACCCCACGAATGCGGCGACGTAGATGATGAAGCGCTCGCGGCGCTTCTCCTGCTCCGGTGTTCTGACGATGCGACGGCGCCCGTCGTCCGAGAGATCCTCGCCGGAGAGATCGTCGTATGCGCGTGCGCCGTGCCCGGCGCGCTCGGCGCCCTCCTCGTAGGAGATGGCTTCGCCCGCCGAGAAAAATGCCTCATGGGCCTCTTCCGAGATGGGGGCGGACTCGGCTGATTCGCTTGGGTATTTTTCTGGCTGCGGGGTAGACGCAGGCGCTCGCACCTGCACCGGCAGCTCCGGCGGCGTTCCCATGGAGCGGGTCTGGTTGAGATCGTTTTTGCGAGCCGCAAGTGGCTCGCGCTCGGTGGACGCGAGCGGCCCGGTAGGCGGCACTGCGGCGGGGGTGATCGGAGTGGGAGCAAGCGCCACGGCTGCTAGCTCCCGCGCAGAGTCGAGCTCGCGCGCATCGACGAACGGGAGCGTGCGCGTGAGCGGCACCGGCGCGGGTGGCTCCTCCGCAATCTCGTCGCTGTGACGCGCGGCCGGGAACGGGATCACTTTGCCCTCGTTCAGGCGCGTGGCCGGCGTTTCGCGAGTCGTTGATGGGAGCGTCGCCTCTACGGCTGCCCGAGCAGCTGCCCGCGCGTCCGGTGAATCCGGTACGGTCCGAGGATCGGTGCGGTCGGCTGCAGGCGTGGACAACGTCATCGGGCGCGGCGACTCGGTCATGAATTCGTCCGTGGGGACGAGCGGTCCAAGGCCCGTGTGCGTTTTGTGGACCTGACGCGTGTCGAGCGCCGCGAGCGGCTGTTCAGCGGCCGGCTCGGCCGCTTGGTGCACGGAGGGCATCACCACGCGGCCGCGCGCGCCCGCGGGCAATGGCGTGCCATCGCTTGGGTTCAAGCCGGGCAACGTGTGCGGCGGTTTGTCGACGGGAATGGCCGGCATGGCGTGGTTGAGCGTGGCGAGCTCCGGCGCAGACGGGCGCCAGGAATGCGGCGGCGGTTCGCTCGCGCGCGGGCTGACCGCGAGCTTCGGCTCGCTGCTGTGCTCCGGTACGACGTCATCCATGCCCGCCTCGGGACTGAACGGCGGCAACGAATCACCACGTGCGCCGTCCCTTCCCCCCGGCACGATGTCTTCATCCGGCGCGGCGCGGCCGATCACCAGCAAACCCTCGAAAAAGAGCTTGGTGATCGTGGAGAGCGTCGAAAGATCCTCGAACGGAGACTCGTCCACCACGTCGAGGAGCGTGCGCCCGCCGTCGAACAGCCGCAAAATGCCGTTGAGCTCGTCCGGGATCTCGTTGAGCCGCTCGACGAGCTGCTGATGATCGACCTCGAAAATAGTCTTGAGCGAGGGCAATTGCTCGAGCAAGCGCCCCCATTCGTCGACACGGCGCATGCCCTCCATCAAGAGACCCTGCGTCGAGGTAGGAATGATGTCCTCGTTGTCGACTGGACAAAACTCGACCTCGAAGGTGCCACTCATCCAGATCAAGGCGCGATACACGGCCTCTTCCCCACGCAGGCGAGAAAGCTCGGCGTCCACCACCTTGCCGTCGCGGAAGTAGATGCGCGCGTCGCGGCGGCCGTTGCTGATGCGGGCAACTCCGCTCTTGCGGCTGACCTCGAAGGTCTGCAAGAGGTCGACGACGCCCATGTCCTCGAGCGACCCGCTCAGCCGAGTACGCCGGCTCGTGGGCAAACTGGTCGCCATCTTTTCCTGCGTGCGACGCGCGAGTAGCAGGTTCACGCGCGCGATCAGCTCGCGCACGAAGATGGGCTTGGTGAGGTAGTCCTCGACGCCGAGTTCGAGTCCGCGGATCTTGTCTTCGATCGACTTCTGGCTGGTCAGAAACACGATCGGGATCTGCACGTCCCCGTGCTCCTTGAGCCGCCGCACGAGCTCGTAGCCGTCGAGCCGCGGCAGCCGCGTGTCGCTCAGGATGAGATCGGGCGTCGAGAACTCGATCTTGGCCAAGGCGTCCGCGCCGTCAGTAGCCGTCGTGACGCTGTAGCCGGCCTTTTTGAGGCTGACTTCCAGGACCCGCACGCTGCGCGGGTCGGCATCGACGAGCAACAGTTGTTTCTTGGCCACGCTAACGGTGCCGCGTGAAGGCGGCGACGGGAGGAGGGTCCCCGGGTGGCGGGGGCTCTGTCAAGTTAGCCCACCGCGCCCCGAGCGCCCATGGCTTAGCGCATAACCCAAGCAAGCGCCCGTAACGAGCCAAACTTTGTCGAAGTCTCAATGGGCCCACGGGTCGACGATCTCGCCACCCATGGCGGGCCGGACAACGCTGCCCTTTGCTGCGTCCGTGGGTTTGCTGGGTGGGACGCGCGGCGGAGCGACCCGCGCGTGGCTCTCTGGGACCGTGCGCACGCTCGTGGAAACGCTCGGGGGCGGGGTCACCGCGATCGGTAGAGTTGGCATCGGCTTGTTGGGTGTCACGCTCGCCGCGACCGGGACCGGCTGGGTCGCCTGCGCCGGCGGGGATGCAGCGGGCGCGTGGGTGGCTGCCACGCTCGGGGCGCTGACCGTGCGACGCAGCAGCATCGCGGAGCCGATCCCGGACAGGAACAAGACGCCGATTGCCGCGAGCGGCCAGCGCGCGCGAAACGCGTTCGCTCGAGAGAGGCCGAGCGTGAGCTCCTCCCGAGTCGGTAGCTCGAGCTCGTCAGCGAGCAAGGAGCGGGCCGACGCTCGTTCTTTGCGCAGCGAGCCGGCCTCGCTCAGCACGCCGCTCGTGCTGAGCGCGCGGTCGAGATCCGCTACCAGCGCGCGCAACGACTCGTAGCGCTGCTGCGGCTTTTTTTCGAGACAGCGCAGCGTGACGTCCTCGAGCGCGCCGAGCTTTGCGGTGCCGATCAGCTGACTGGGCGGAACGGGCGCCATGTACATGTGTTTGGTGAGCACGCCCATGTAACTGTCCGCTTCGAACGGAACCCGACCGGTGAACATTTCGTACATCACGATGCCGAGCGCGTAGATGTCCGAACGATGATCGACGGGCTCGCCAAGCGCCTGCTCTGGACTCATGTAGTGCGGCGTGCCGAACACGACGCCCGCGCGCGTGAGGCGGCTCGCGCCGATCACTTTGGCCAAACCGAAGTCGACCACTTTGACGCGATCGCGGCCACCTTCTCCCGCGCCGATATGAATGTTCTCCGGCTTCAGGTCGCGGTGCACGATGTTCGCCTCGTGTGCGACCGTCATGCCGTCGGCGATCTGGCGAATGATATCGACGGCCCGCGCCGCCGGAATCGGCCCGCCCGCCCGAATCAAGTCCGCGAGCGAGCGCCCTTCCAAGAGCTCCATCACGAAGTAGGGCGGCCCGCTCGGCAAGCGACCAAAATCCGTGATTTCGACGAGCGCGGGATGCGACACGACGGCCGCGGTGCGCGCTTCCTGCATGAAACGCGCGGCCACCTCGCGGTCGTTGGCGAGATCCTTGCGCAGCGCCTTCAGCGCAAAGCGCTTACCAAGGGAGCGGTGCCGCACCGCGTACACCGTACCCATACCGCCCTCGCCAATCACGGCCTCTATCTCGTAACGGTTGTCGACTAGGCTGCCGAGCAGCGGATCCGCGCGCGGATCCCAGCTCTCAGCCGGCGACAGCGGCTCGCCGTCAAAAGGACAGAAGCGGCCGTCGGCGGAGAAGTGCTGGCCGCACGTCTTGCAAACTGTCGCACGCGGTCGCGACCCGCTGAGGTCTACGATCGTCTCTGCTGGCGGAGCGCCCGCAAATTGAATCAGCGTGTCGTCCGGCACCAGACCTTCAGCCTAGCATCGGCACGCTGGACGCTCCCCCGCGGCCTCAGCCGAGCGGACGCCCGCACTCTGCGCAGAAGCGCGCTGCAGGCGGATTGCCCGCTCCGCACGCCGGACAGCGACCCACCGCCGGGGCTCCAGCCGGCACTCCCGCCGCGGGCGCTGCTTGGGCTGCCGCGGGCGGCGGTCCGTAGCCAGGTGGCGGTCCGTAGCCCGGCGGCGGATAGCCCGGCGGTGGATAACCTTGCGGCGGGTACTGTGCGGGGTAACCCTGCGCAGGGTAACCGGGTGGCGGATAGCCCGGTGGCGGATAGCCGGGCGGTGGATAACCTTGCGGCGGGTAACCCGGCGGCTGGCCCGGATAAGGCATCGGCGCACGCGCACCCGCGTTCAGCCCGGCGCCGAGCGCCATACCGGAAGCGAGCCCCGCAGCGGCCACGCCCTCGCCACCTTGCGCGAGCCCTTGACCGAGCCCCATTTGCGCTTCCGCGCCCGCGTATTGCTGGTAGCGATTCATGTCGAGCTGATTGACGTAGCGCGCGCGATTCATGAACTCTTGATCGAGGGCGAACTGGCGCTGCTGCGCCTCCGCCTCCGCCTGCGAAACCCCAATCTTCGCCTTGCGCGCGTCGACCTTGGCTTGCACGATCTGATCCTGCATCTCGTCGACGCGAGCTTGATCCTCGTCCGTCAGGTTGATGTTGAGCTTGGCGATCGCCGTGACTTTGATGCCAATATTGCCGAGATCCGGGCAATCATTGACGATCGCCCGCGCGACGTCAGGGCCGCAACCACCGACGTCCATCAACGTCATGTCCCCGTGCTTGATCATGCGCGTGAGCGTGGTCTTGAGGCCCATGAACAACGTGTCGCGCACCCACTGCATGCTGCGCTCGGCGTTGCCCGCGCCCTGCCCCACGAACCCGATCACGAAGCGAACCGGATCGAGGATGCGGAACGAGTAGGTGCCGAACGCGCGCGGCGTCACGCGTAGGTCGAGTTCCGGGTCGCGCATCGAGCCGATCGAGTCGCCGAACGTCTGGTTGAAAATATCGCGTGTGGTGACGAAATAAATCTCGCTGATGAAGGCGTTGCCGCCCGTGAATTTATCGACCAGCGCGTTCAAGAACGGGATGTTCTGTGTTTGCAGCGTGTGCGGCGAGCCTTGCGTGGTGAGCATGCCGACGAACGTGCCGCTCTTGAAAAACAGCGCGACTTCGTCCGAGTCGACGGTCAGCTGGCTCCAGAACGGGAAGTTCTGATCCGGATGCTTGTAGACGATCTTGTCTTTCTCCGAATCCGGGCGCGCGATCATCATGCGCTGCACGCCACCTTTGACGAAGTCGATGATGCCCATGCTGTTCCTTCTACCCTCGGGAATTATGGCGAATCGCGGCTGACGCTCGACGCAAAGGTATAGACGCCGCGGGCGACGCCGGCAACCGACCTCGGATCGATCCGAGAGATCGGCCGCGTGAAGCAACGTCGAAACCGCTCTAGGCGCCCAGCGCCCGCGCGGCTACGCTCGTTACGGGATGGCCACCGACCTCGATCTTCCGTCGCTTTCAGCGGCCGCGCAGAAGGTTCTCTCGCCGGACGCGCCCGCCCCGATGAAGTTGATGGCGGCGCGCGGCGTGATCCCCGGCGCAAAGCCCGCCGAGATCGTCACGGTGATCTGCGCGCTGTGCGAGTCGCCGGATCAAAAAGTCGCGGAGACCGCGCGCGGCGCAATCGGCAAGCTGCCCCCGCCCATTTTGAACGGCGCCCTCGGCGGCGATCTACCTGCGTTCGTGATCGATGCGCTCGCCCACGCCTATCCGAATCAGCACGAGGTCGTGACGGCGCTCTTGCGCATGCCACGGATCGGAACGGCCGCGCTGGAGCAAATGGCGAGCACGGCCGACGAGCGCGCCGGAGAGCTTATCGCGACCAACGAAGAGCTGATGCTCAAAAATCCGACGGTGATCGAGAAGCTCTACATGAACAAGCGCGTGCGCATGTCGACCGCGGACCGCTTGATCGAGCTCGCCGTGAGAAACCAACTCGAGCTGCAGATCCCCGCCTTTGCCGAGGCCGCAGCCGCCATCAAGAACGAGTTGATCTTGGAGGCCGCCGAAGAACCGAGCCCGGACGACCTGCAGTTCCAGCAAGCGAATTTGCTGGCAGAGGAGCTCGAGCGCGAGCTCCACGAAGGCGAGGACACCTACGAGGTCGACCCCGAAGGCGAAGAGAAGATCAAAAAGAAGGCCAAACCTCTTCACGCGGTGTTGGCCGAATCCACCGTCAGCCAGAAGATTCGCATCGCCACGCTCGGCAGCGCTGCGGCCCGCACACTACTCGTGCGCGACCCGAATCGATTGGTCGCCGTCGCTGCCGTCAAGAGCCCGCTGATGCGCGAGCCGGAGGCGGCCATCATCAGCGCGAGCCGCGCGGTATCCGAGGACGTGCTGCGCACGATCGCGCAAAATCGCGAATTTACACGCAGCTACCAGATCAAGCTGAACCTAGTGATGAATCCGCGCTGTCCCCTGACCTTCGCGACGCGCATGATCCCGCACTTGCGCGAGTCGGAGCTGAAGACCCTCGCCAAAAGCAAGAACGTCAGCGCAGCGATCGCGACGGCCGTTCGTCAGCAGCTGTCGCGCAAGGACAGACCCTAGCTCGCGAGCCTCGAGCTCACTGCCCGAGATCGGCCGCGCGCCGGCCGTCGCTCGCGCGTTCGGCTGCGCCCGGCGATTCGTGCTCGCGCGCTCGACGGGAGATGTACGAGCGCTCGCCGTCGCTCTCGCGATACAGATCGCGAAGGTCGTCGAGGCTCTTCACCTCGGAGTTCCGGGCGATTTGAGCGTGTCCTGCGCAAAGCAGCACGCTGCGGCCGTCGAGCGAGATCTGGATGAGTTCGCTCGCGAGGCGGTCGGGTCGAATGGTTTCGCAGACTTCACAACGAGTTCCCATGCTTCGACCCTGCCCGGCGTCCACGCTGCGGGCCAAGTCTTTGACAATGGCCCAGATCACTCGCGGTTATGCAGCTTTTTGGCCTTGGCGACGCGCAGCGCGCGCTGGTCTTCCGCCTGCTTGACCTTGTCGGGATCGACGAGGAACGGCGAGAGCCGCTCCGTGCGTTCGAACTTCGCCTTGTATGCCGCGGCCTCGAACTTCGATTTGAACGGCCCGATGCGCACGCGGTACCAGAGGCCGCGCTCGGGCACGTTCGCTTGCATGCGAAACGCGCGATGCCCGCGCTTGCGCAAATCAGCCACCAGATGATCGGCGTCCGCGGCTTCGCGATAGCTCGCGACTTGCAACTGAAATCCACCCTCCATACCCGCGGGCGCCAGCTCCGCGCTGTCCGACACGGCGGACACGCTGGCGGCCAGGCTAGTCAGCGGATCTTTCGGGTCGGTCGTGACCGGCGTCGCGCTGAGCAGCGTACCGACGGGGAGCGGCACGACGGGCAGGCGATCGGTAGGTGGCGGCGGCGCGCTCGGCACGGCCTCCTGGTTTGCAGCGAGCGAGGCCATGTCGAGCAGACGCCCGCGCTCGTCGCGCACGGCGGCAAGCGCCGTCGTCGGTTTCTCGGCGTCGCTCAGTAGCCCAGGGAAAGTCACATCGCGGCCGTCGAGCTGCTCGGCCGGCGCGCTCTCCGCCTTGGCTTCGCGGACGAGCTCGGCGAGTGGATCGCGCTCGGCTTTTGCGGGCGGTCCGGCCCGCTTGGCCATCACCAGCGCGACCGTAACCAGCGCGGCGCCTCCGAGGGACGCGAGCACGAGAGCGCCGATCCGCGCTCCGCGCGACGAGCCCTCGATCTCCTGGATCTGATCCAAGTTCCTGACGTTGACCGATTCCATCCCCTCACCCGTTAGCGTGCGACGCTCGGGCTGGCCTAGTTTCCGGCTGGAATCAGCCTACGAGCTCGAGCAGCGCTTGCGCTTTCCAGAGCGTCTCTTCGACTTCGCGGCTCGGGTCACTGTCGGCCACGATCCCGCCGCCCGCGAAGTAGTGCCCCTGCCCGTCCAGCACCGTGAGCGTGCGAATCGCCATGCCGAGCGTCAGTCTGCCGTCATGCGAGAGCGTACCAAAGGCGCCCGTGTACAGCCCGCGCCGCTCGGCTTCGAGCTCTGCGATCAAGTCCATGGCCGACACTTTGGGCGCGCCGGTCACGCTGCCACTCGGCAGCATGACCTCGAGCAGCGTCCGTCGGTTTACGTGGTCGTAAAGCTCACCGCCGAGCGACGCCAGACGATGATGCACCGTCGCGTGAGTCTCCACGTGCGGGGGCTCTAAGAGGCGCACCGAGCCGGGCTTGCACACGCGTCCGAGATCGTTGCGCTCCACGTCCAAGATCATCGTCAACTCTGCGCGCTCTTTGGGATCTTCGGCGAGCTCCGCGCGCAATTGCGCGTCGAGCTCCGCGCTCGCCCCGCGCGGACGGGTCCCCTTGATGGGCGAGGTCACGATTTGGCGGGAAGTATCGAGATGCAAAAAGAGCTCGGGCGATGCGGCCATCACCGATAACTCGCCCCACGCGAGCGCCGCTGCGAACGCTGGCCGGCTCGTGCGTGACAGCTTGGCCAACAGCTCCCATGGCCTGCCCTCGACGCGAAAGTCGAAGCGGCGCGCCAGGTTCACTTGGTACAGGTTGCCCGCCCGGATTTCCTCGAGCGCCGCGCGGATGCGAGCCGCGTGCAGTGCAGGCGGCTCGACCCGCTCGAGCGTGAGGCGAGCCGCCCGCCGCTCGCGCGTGCTGGGCCGTTCTAACAAGCCAACGAGCGCGGCGATCCGCTCCGGTTGGTCCCCGAGGACGCGCACGCGTGATCCAATTTCCGCAACGGCGCCGTAACGAAGCCACCGCACCCGGTCGATCTGCGGTTTCTCGCGACTTGCACCGCGACCGCGACGCTCGAGCTCGCGCCGCGCTTCGTAAGGCAAGATGCCGACCCAACGGGGCGCGCAGGCGTCCGGTGCGAGTTGCGCGTCGAGACGGAGCTCCGGCTCGGGATCGAGCGTGTCCCGCTCGGCGATCGGATCGCACGCGAGGTACGCGAGCGCCCCGCCCCGAGCCCACCACAGCGAAACGTCTTGGCGCTCGCGCAGCCGCTCGGCCAGCGTGAAAGCGTCGGACGGAGCGTCAACCGGACGAGATTCGAGCATGAATGATGCGGCCACTCGGCGTCACGATGGCGCGACTGAGCGGCGCCGTCACTTCCGCCCCCTCACATATCAGACACTCGCGGAGCGCGCCGTGGCCACGCACGCGCGCGCCCCGGCTCACGACCGAGCGCTCGACGGAGACGCCCGGGTCGACTTCCACTCCTGGCGCAACGTAGCTCGCAAGCACACGTTGCTCGAGCCAATCGAGATTCGCGCGCAGCAGGGTTTCGGGGTCACCAGCGTCCAGGAAGCCGCCGGTCACCGCCACGCCGGCGACGCGCCCGCCGCGCCGGAGAATGGGCAGTGTCACGTCCCCGATCAGACAACCGCGCTCCGGTAACGCCCCGAGCACTTCTCCGCTCAAGGCGAGCACGCCGACGTAATCGGCCGAACGCACTTCTTCACCGAAGCACTCACCGCGCAGACGCACGACTGAGCCCCGTGCGTCGAGGCCGACCGTGCCGCGTCCGTCGACGCGCTCGGCCACGCACAAGCAAACCCCAACTTCGGCCGCACACGCCAGCACCTCGCTCACGGGCGGCTTGACCAGTATGTCGCCGTTCCACACGAGCACGGGCGCCTCCGTGAAATGCGACCGCGCGCCGGCGACGCCCCCCGCCGTGCCGCGGATCTCGAGCTCTCGTACAATCTGAACTTTGAGCGGTAAATCATTGATTATTCGACTGAATCGATCGGCCAGATGATGCACGTTAATGACCGCGTCCGCGACGCCGAGCTTCGCCAGGTGCGAAGCCGTGTGACTCAGGATCGAGCGATCTCCGATCGGCGCGAGCGGCTTCGGCAGCTCGTCGGTCAGCGGGCGCAAGCGCGTGCCGAATCCAGCGCACAGAATCATCGCGCGGGTCATCGCCCGCCATCGTAGCGCGCAGCGCGGCGCGTTCCCAAGCTCGCTACTGCTTGGCCGAAACTTCGCCCGCGCCCGATGCTCATGGTAGTGCCCGAGGGCCCATGAGTGCTCTCTCCGACACCGCTTCGGGACTCATCGCCGCCCTGTGTTCGTTCACGATCGTGAGCGCGGCCGGCTGCGGCACCGACGCCAAGGGCATCGACGATTGCCGCAGCATCGAAGAAGCTCGCTGCGAGGCCGCGAAGAACTGCGGCATCGGCGTCACGGACGTCGACGCATGCCGCCGTTTTTATCGGGATCAATGTCTCCACGGGCTGGCTGTCGATTCGCCGGGCGGCCCGGTGGTCGCGTCCTGCGTCGCCGTGATTCGGGCCGCCGGCGCCTGCGCGACCTCCCCGGATACACTGCTCAGCTCCTGCCCCTCTCCCTTGGCGAGCGAGCCGGCGACCTTGACCAAAGCCTGTCAGGTCGTGACCAACCCGGAGCTAGCCACCGAGTGCGCCTTTCTGGCCCCTCCTCCGGCGGCCAGCGGAAGCGCGGGCGGCGCGGGAACCGCAGGAGCAGCGGGAAACGCGGGAAGCGCCGGCACGGCCGGCAGCGGGGGCTCCAGTGGTGGAGGCGGCGCCTCCGGCGCGGTCGCTGAGTAGCGTGGCTCGGTCCTCGGGCCGCAGCACGCCGGAACCGAAACCGCTCGTCGAAGAATCACGCCGATAAGTCGCTGCCAGTGCTAGAGAGGCCGGGCCCATGCGGTTGACCTTCCGCGCCGTGATCCTTTGCCTGGCTCCGATCCTCGGTGCATGCAGCAGCAGCGCGCCTACGGTCGCGGCGATCGTCCGACCGACGCTGATCGGCGTGTCGACAGCAGACGTCTTTCCCAGGTTTCCTTGCGACGAAGGCAGCGACCCGCTGCGGACGTACGTCGCCACGCTGCGCGACGTGACCCCGGGTGCAACGCCGGACGCCGGCAAGGGCACGCAGCCGTTCGAGCTGCCGGGCAGCGCCCCAACCCCCTGCAGCCGCAACACGACGTTCTCGTACCTCGTCGTCGACCACAGCTACGTGGCCGACGTGGACGGCTACGACCAGAGCGATTTACACGCGCCGAGCGCTGACTTCGAGGGCGGAGTCGCGACGGCCCAGGGTAGCCGCGTGTTGCTCGACTCCGCGGGCAACACGGTCACGCCCAACTGGTCCGCGCGTTGCGGCTATGTGGCTGGCGGGTTCGATCAAGTCGATGCCGGCCACGACGGCGGGAGCGCCACAGACGCAGGCACCGCCACGGACGCAGGCACTGCTACGGACGGCGGCGCACCGACTTGCGTCGCAGGCGACTATCAACCTCCGGGCGTGGTCGCCTTGGCCACGCTCACGCGCTACGCCGTTGATTGCGTAGACGCCGTCTCGGTCCCCTTCGACACGCTCGGTTGGAAGTGCGGAGGCTCCGGCATCGATCACTTCGACGTCGAAAGTGGGGGCAAGCCGAGCTGCGCCCCGATCGCGTGCGGCGAGCAGACCGTGGTGCCGATCGCGTCGCTCGAGCTGGATCCCGACGCGACGCCCGATCCCAATGCCACGCCGGATCCTGATCTCATCAAGAGCGTCCGTTTCACTGTCCGCGCGTTGGCGAGCACGATCGGCGCCACGGATGCTGGCGGAGACGTGCCGATCAAGCAGGCCACCTGCAAAGCGACGCTGACCCGGCAGAACCGGGGCCTGGTTTTTCCGGCTGAGTGCAGCGAGACGACCAGCGCGACGCCCTGAGGGTTTGTTCTTGCGGTTCCGTCGCAGAAGGGTTGCTCGTCGAGCGGTGCGACGCTAAGGCAGAAGACAAGATGGCGAGAAGGCCCGTGGACGACGCGCTCCCTGGCATGCCGCGCCCCGGCAAAGTGGTGCGCGTCGCGCTGCTGACGGTAGCCAGCGTGTGGGTAGCGTTCGCCGTTGGCATCAACTGGGCCCACGTCTCGCCGTCGGTGTTCCTGCTCTTCTGCGGAAACACCGAAAGCATCCTGCACGGCGAAGTCTGGCGACTCTTGACCGCCTCGCTCATGCATCAACCGAGCGAATCCATCGGACACGTCGCGACGGTGCTGCTCGGCTTGTATTTTCTGGCGCCCTCGCTGGAAGAGCACTGGGGTAGCGCGCGCTTTGCCCGCTTTCTCGTGCTCTCCGGCTTGATCGCGTACGCCGCGCAGATGGCGGTTGCAGCGGTGCTGCCAGCGTCGATCCGCGAGCGGTTGGTCGGGGACTACTGGTTCGGCGGCGTGCCCGTGGTCGAGGCCATCGCTATGGCCTGGGCCTCGAGCTTCTCAGAACAGACCATCCGCCTATTTTTCGTGTTGCCGATCAGCGGTCGTGCGCTGATGTTCGTGATTTTGGGGACCGGGGTCATGTACGTGCTGGCGGTCGCGCATGCGCCCGAGGGGCTGATCGCGCCGTTTGGCGGGATGTTCGCCGGCTGGTTGCTCGGCGGCAGCACGCCGTCACCCTTGCGACGCGCGTGGCTGAAAATACGCTTGGCGCAAATTGACGCCGAAACGCGGCGCAACGCCGACGCGCGACGCGCGCGGGCCCGCAGTTCAGGCCTGAAGGTGCTCGAAGGCGGCAAAGATGCGCCCGGCAGCGACGACGACAACCCACGCGGTCCGGACGGCCGCTGGCTCAACTAGGCTGGGCCCGTATCGCGATGCGCACCCTCCTCGACCCCGACAGCGCCGCGCGCGGACTACGTCGCATTGCCGGCGAGATCAGCGAGCGCCACGCGGGCGCCCACGACTTGGTGCTCGTCGGCGTGCGTCGGGGCGGAGTCGCGATCGCGCGCGAGCTGCGGCGCTGGATCCTCGAGCTCGAGGGCCGCGATACGCCCGTCGGCAGCGTGGACATCACGCTCTATCGCGACGACGCGTCCACCGCGCTGCCCAATCCGCGCATCGGCCCGAGCGAGATCCCGCTCAGCCTCGAGGGGCGCTTCGTGCTGCTTACGGACGACGTGCTTTACACCGGCCGGACCGTGCGCGCCGCGCTCGACGCGCTGCTCGACTACGGGCGGCCGCGGCTGATCGAGCTCTGCGTGTTGATCGATCGCGGCGGTCGCGAGTTGCCGATCGCCGCCAACTATTTCGTGAAGTCCGAACGGATTTTGCCGAGCGATCGCGTGGACGTGCTCGATAGTGGCGGGCAAATCTCGGCCTTCGTGCAGCCCGCTTCCGCCCCAACCATCCCACCGGGCAAAGGCTCAGGCTAAGCTCCGCCGCGCCCATGACCGAAGCCCGCATTCGCCACCTACTCGGGGCCGAAGATTTGAGCCCGGCCATGGCACAACAGATTCTCGACTCCGCGCAGGCGTTCCTCGAGGTGACCCGCCGACCGGTACGCAAAGTGCCCACCCTGCGCGGCAAGACCGTGATCAATGTCTTCTTCGAGGCCTCGACGCGAACGCGCACGAGCTTCGAGCTCGCCGGCAAGCGCTTGTCGGCCGACGTGGTCAACATCGGTGGCTCCTCGAGCAGCACGAGCAAGGGTGAGACCCTGCGCGACACCGTGAACACCCTCGACGCGATGCACGCGGACGTGATCGTGATCCGTCACCCGGCCTCCGGCGCCGCTCACTACGTGGCGCGCCACGTACGCGCGGGCGTCGTCAATGCAGGGGACGGCATGCACCAGCACCCCACGCAGGCCTTGCTCGACGCGTTCACGATTCGCCAACGCAAGGGCAAGGATTTTCACGGCATGAAGGTCGCCATCTGCGGCGACATCACGCACAGTCGCGTCGCGCGTTCGAACGCAATCCTGCTGCGCGCGCTGGGCGCCGACGTCGCCTTGGCCGGACCCCGCACGCTCTTGCCGAGCGCGGCAGAGGCGCTTGGTTGTCGCATCTACGATCGCTTGGAGCCGGCTATCGACGGCGCCGACGTCGTGATGATGCTGCGCATTCAACGCGAACGGCTGGGCGCGCCGCTGCTACCGACTCTGCGCGAATATTCGCGCGTGTTCGGCCTGAATGCCGCGCGTTTGAAGGGCGCGCGCCCGGACGTGATCGTAATGCATCCCGGCCCGCTGAACCGCGGCGTCGAAATTGCCGAAGACGTCGCGGACGGACCGCACAGCGTCATCCTCGAGCAAGTCGAGGCGGGTGTCGCCGTGCGCATGGCCGTGCTCTACCTCGCAGCGAGCGAACCGAACGTCAGCGCCGAAGGCTAGCGCTGGCCGAACACCAACAGGCGCGTGCGAGTTGCCTCAACGCGCGCGAGGCAGACGTAGCCACAAACCTTCGATGGCGCGGACGAATTTCGCGCGTCACCTTCCGAAATGCATCGCGCCCGTTACGTTGATACGCGATGCCTACAGCATCACGATACGGCCGGCGCACTGACCGCGAGGCTAACCGCACTGCGCTTGTGCTATTCTCGAACGGTTTCGCGCGTCGCCAGTTCCTTGGGCAACGTTGCAACTCTCCTCCTTCTCCTTCCCTAACTAACGGTCGAGACGAACCATGAGTAAGCGAACGTGGGCGCGCTGGGTCATTCGAGGCTTCTTGGGCAGCGCAGCATTACTCCCCTTCGGCTGCGTAGCTGGAACCACTTCCACAGACGCGCCAGGAGACCCTGACCTATCCACACAAGGCGGAACGGGCGGTACGAATGGCGGCTCGGGCGCGCCTGGCGCTGGGGGCAATGGCCTAGCTGGAAGCGCAAGCGGCACAGCCGGGGTGAGCGCGAGCGGCACGGCGGGAGTGAGCGCGGGTGGTAGCAGCGCGGGTTCGAATCCGAGCGGCGGCGCGAGCGGGAGCGCGGCAGGCATCGGCGGTTCGGGCGTGAGCGGTAGCGCGGGCCAGGGTGGCAGCGCCGGAACGGGCATCAGCTGCGGGACGCAGACTCTGTGCGGCACCACCTGTGTGTCAACGGACAGCGACAGCTCCAACTGCGGGACGTGCGGCACCGTTTGCAGTGGTGGCAAGACGTGCACGGGTGGCACGTGCCAATGCGCCGCGGGCCAGACATCGTGCAACAACGTGTGCGTCGATACGAAATCCGACGCCAACAACTGCGGCGCCTGCGGCACCGTTTGCCCTGCTGGGCAATTTTGTACGGTTCCCTCCGGGCAAACGAACGGCGTTTGCACGACGCAGTGTAACGCGGGCCAAACCACCTGCGGGCAAAGCTGCGTGGATTTGACGACCAATCACGATCACTGTGGCGACTGCAACAAAGCTTGCGCGGCGGCGCAGACCTGCAGCGGAAGCGCCTGCAATTGCCCCGGCGGGCAGGCGCTTTGCAGCAACGCGTGCGTCAACGAGCAGACCGATTCCAAAAACTGCGGCGCCTGCGGGACCACCTGCGCCGCGCCGCGCACCTGCGCCGGCGGCATGTGCAATTGCCCGAGCGGTCAGTCGTACTGCACGACCGCCTGCGTCAACGAGCAGACCGACGCCAAGAACTGCGGCGCCTGCGGCAAGACCTGCGGTACCGGCCAGACCTGCGCGGCTGGGGCGTGCAATTGCCCGAGCGGGCAAACTCTATGCACCAATGCTTGCGTGAACGAGCAGACCGACGCCAAGAACTGCGGCGCCTGCGGCAAGACCTGCGCGAGCGGCCAGATGTGCATGAACGGCAGCTGTGCAACCGTCATGTGCAAGGCCCCCACCGCCCCACCCGCCGCCAACGGCAGCGCGGAGCTCACCTGTTATTGGTTCGGACAGGGTACAACCAAAGGCGGGGGTTGCTCGAGCTTCAAGACCTATTGCGGCTATTGCGGCACTGAATCGGGGAGCGGCGGCGGCACGTGCCCAACCGGCATCAGCGACACCGTGCCGAACACGTCAACCGGCAAGAACTTCGTCGCGTTCAAGGGCCCTGGTGGTACGTTCGCCAACGGCGTCTATTGCGGCATGTGCGTGGACGTGACCTACGGCGGCAAGACGGTCACCGCGACGGTCGTGGATGCCTGCGCGACTTGCTCGCAGGATACGCACATCGATTTGAGCTTGTCCGTCGCGTCGACGCTCGGCCTCGGCCAGGGCAATACGCCGGGCGATGTCAACGGCGCGACTTGGAAACCAGTACCCTGCCCGGTTACGGGCAGTATCGTCGCGAGCTACAACAACGGCTACACGGGCCAGGCCTATTTCCAGAACGTGCGCTATCCGGTAGCCAGCGCCACCGCGGGCGGGCACAAAGGAACTCAGATGTTCGGCTACTGGGATTTCGGCGTCGCGATCGACGGACAGTCCGTCAGCTTGACGGACACCGCCGGCAATACGACAACGGGCACCATGCCGGGCTCGGGTGGCGGCAGCATCAACGGCCAATTCTGCCCGTAGCTACGTCACACCTACCGGCTAAAGCCCTCAGCCCGGCAAAAGATCCACCTGCGTAGCGCCACGCGCTTCTCGAGCCAAAAAGCGACCAGCGACCAGCGTGAAACTCGCAGGCAGATCCGTCACCAAGAGCTCGAGAGCCCGCTCCGGGGACGGCGCGACGGTGCCGGCGATCAGCCGCTCATCGCGAATCCACTCGCCGACGGCGCGCGCGGTCGCCTCGGCGCTGTCCACGACCGGGACCTCCTTGCCGGCGAGCGCGCAGGCCGCCTCGCTGATTAGTCCCTTGAGCAAGGGGTAGTGCGTGCAGCCGAGCACGATCACCGATGCGCCCGCGGCGATCAGCGGTTCGACGTAGCGGTGGACGACGAGCCGCGGCACCTCCCCTTCGAGCCAGCCCTCTTCCACCAGCGGCACGAGCAGCGGCGCGGCTTGCGTCACGACCTCGTAGCGTGTCGAGAGTTGACCAACCGCGCGGGGATAGGCGCCCGATGCGATCGTGCCCGTGGTGCCTAGCACGCCGATTTTCGGGGGTGCCGGCCCCGCCGCTAGACTCTCAATCGCGGCCAAGGCCGCGCGTGCGCCTGGCTCGATCACGCCGAGCACGGGCAGATCGAGCTCCGCGCGCAATATCTCGATCGCCACCGCGCTCACGGTATTGCACGCTACAACCAGCCCCTTTACGCCGCGCTCGATCAAGAGCTGCGCGCAGCCGCGCGCATAGCGCACGACCGTCTGCGCCGAACGAGTGCCGTACGGGACGCGCGCCGTGTCGCCGAGGTAAACGATGCGTTCGCTCGGCAGCGCCTGGAGCAACGCTCGCACGACCGTCAGGCCACCCAGGCCTGAATCGAACACGCCGAGAGGCGCGTCTGCCGCGCCGGACATTGGGCTCAGACGTCCTCGATGCGCAGGATGCGCGGAGCGCCTTTCAGGAATTTCTGCGCCGAGATGGCTTGCACCGCGCGGCGCACCGAGCCCTCTTTGCAAAGGTGCGTGATGATGCAGACGGGCACCGAGTCGTCCGCGTTGATGGCGCGCCCCTCCTGCACCATCTGTCCGATGCTGACGCCCTCGCCGCCGAGGGCCGAGGCGATCTGACCGAGCACGCCCGGGTGATCACCGACCTCGAAGCGGAGGTAGTAGCGCGTCTCGACTTGTTCGAGCGGCAACACCGCGCGCTCCTTGAGCTGAATACCGCGCGTCGCCAGGCCTGGCTGGCCTTCCAGCCGCGAGCGGGCGACGTCGACGATATCGGCGACCACGCTGACCGCGGTCGGCATGTCGCCCGCGCCGCGCCCGACCAGCAAGCACGGTCCGAGTGCACGGCCCTCGACGAAGACGCCGTTGAGCACGCCGTCCACGTTCGCCAGCACGCTATTTTTACGCACCAACGCCGGGTGCACGCGGAGCTCGACGCGCTCGCCGCGATCGTAGCCGATGCCGAGATGCTTGAGCGTGAAGCCGAAGCGATCGGCAAACTTGAAGTCTATCTCCTCGATGCCGCGAATGCCTTCGACCAGGAAATCCGCGCCGTCGACGCTGACCCCGAACGCCAGCATGCTCATGACCACGAGCTTCTGGGCCGCGTCGTGCCCGTCGACGTCCAGGGTCGGATCCGCCTCGGCGTAACCTAGCTTCTGCGCTTCGGCCAGAGCGGTCGAAAAGCTCAAGCCTTCGCGCATGCGCGTCAAAATGTAGTTGCAGGTGCCGTTGAGGATCGCGTGCACGCTTTCGACCGTGTCGCTCGAGAGCGCCTCGCGCAGCGTGCGGATGATCGGAATGCCGCCGGCGACCGACGCCTCGAACGCCAGATCCACGCGCCGCTCGATGGCGCGTTCGACCAACGCGGGGCCGTGTTTCGCGATCAAGAGCTTGTTGGCGGTGACCACGGCTTTGCCTGCCCCGAGTGCGCGGTCGATGTACGTGCGCGCCGGCTCCTCCCCGCCCATGACCTCGACCACCAGATCCACGCGAGGATCGCCGAAGATGACCTCGGGGTCCGTGGTGAGCCACTCTTTCTTGCACTCGGCGACACGCTGTTTGTTCGGGCTCTTCACGAGCACGTGCGTGACCTCGAGCTCCACACCCACGCGCGAGGCTAGGAAGCTGCGATTTTCTTCGAGCAGGCGTAACACGCCGCCGCCCACGGTCCCGCAGCCGAGTAGGCCGATGCGCACGGGTGATTTGTCACGTTCAGAGGTCACGATGGTCTCCAGTTCTAGGCAGGCGAGATGCACAGTCGCAAAGGAGTATCCGCTCGGTCAAGGGGTCTGCCCGCCTGGAGCGGCTCAACCGGGCGAAGTGGCGGAGACCGGCGGCTCGACGCTCAGGTTCGGCTCGCCGATCACGACGGATTCGAGCCACGTGAGGCGTGGGCGTATGTGAGCGATCACGCTGCGCTGTGGCGCGCTCTGCATCTCGTTTTCCCAGCTGCGAATGCGCGGGCGACCCGCATTGGCGGCCAGCGCGATGGGCATACCCGTGACCGGGTCCGAGTCGACCACGTAAAACGAGTGATAGTGCAGCTTGCCGTCCGCGCGCAGACCGAAGATCACGACGATGTCGAACTCGTGAAAAGCGTCACGACGGGCGTACAGGTTCTTGAAGAACGCGTCGTGATTCCAAAAAGGAATGCGCGCCTCGCCCTCGAACTCCTGCACATCGAACCATTCCGGGTGGTTGCGCGTGAACTCGATGAACTGTTCGACGCTACGCCGATTGTCGAGCCCGAACTGATCGAAGTCCAGACGACCCGGCGCGCGTTCGCGCTTCTCGGCGCGTCCACGCCACCAGTTGCCGCTCGCGCGCTCCAGCGTATCCATCACGAAGTCGATGCACACCTCCGGTACGCGCGGGCGACCGAGCCGATCGAACACCCAGTAACGATCGTCGTTGAACGTGTACACGTCCGAGCCGCGCAGATAAGCCTGGCGCCAAGCCGGACGCAGCTGACCGTCCTGTTGTCCCTCTTCCGTCCTCGGTTCGTCGAACGGCAGCTCCTCGGAGATCTCACCCTGGACGACGCGCGACAACACGTCGGTTACGCGCGAAAGGCGCAACGAGAGCGCGTGCTCGGTCTCGATCCGCGACGCCAACTCCGGAGGAGCCAGCATGCAGTCGAGGTCGAGCTGGCCGTCCCGGC
Organism: Polyangiaceae bacterium; assembly: GCA_036496745.1. Classification (GTDB taxonomy): domain Bacteria; phylum Myxococcota_A; class Polyangia; order Polyangiales; family Polyangiaceae; genus PMG-095. The sequence goes on along the minus strand of DASXKQ010000261.1, from coordinate 5,157 downwards.
GCGTGAGCGCGGCGCGCACTTCGAGTTCCCCGTAGCGCAGGATCGCGGTCGCGCCCTCCGCGGTGAGGCGTTCGATTCGGATCTCGGAGGCACCTGTTTGCGCGCGGGCTCGCCGCAAACCGAGCGTCAAGCTCTCTTCGAGCGGCGCGCTGGGCAGCGTCACGCGGTCGAATAGCCAGAGCGTGGCGCGCTGCCCCTGCCATGGGCCGTCCTCGTACAGGTAGTCGCCGTCTGGACGCCGCCGCAGCAAAAAAACTTGGTCTCCACGCACCAGGCGCAACAAAGGCTCGCGAAAGAGCAGGCCGAGCGCGAGGTAGTTCACCTCCAGCGCGGCGAGTTCGGGCGACTCCGTGTACAGATAGCCCTCGTTGAGCAAGACCTCGCGCGCGAGCTCAGGATGTTTCTTCGCCAGTGCCAGCACTTTCTCGAACGCGGGGGTCGGGTGCTCGAGCCCAAGCTCTCCGCGCAACAGCTCGACCGGCCGCGCGGTACTCACCGTCTTTGCCGGGGTCCGCAGAAAAACGACCGGCTCGGCTCGCGCGCGACCCAGGACCAGCGCGCGCGCCTCACCCTCGTTGAGCAGCGAGCCGGACAAGGCCGGCTGCTCGTCGAGCGCGCGCAGCTTACGTTCACACGCGAGTCGAAGATCGTCCACGACCGCGGCCACGAGCGCAGCTTTCGCCGGCTCGGCCGGCCGCGGTCGTATCCGCCCGCTCCGCCGCGAGCAAGCTTGAGCGCACGCGAGCAACACGAGCGCGACGACGAGCCTCCTTCCCATCAAAGCCTTTCTACCATTCAAAACGCCCGGATCGTGGCGTGACTTCCGAGGTCGCCCGGCGGGCCGTGTTTTTCTCGAGCCCACCTCGGCCCCCATTTCGGCTAAAAGCCTGAACAATGTCGCTTCTTCCCCCGAGACACGGAACCTACGCCGGCCCCCTGCTCGCGCTCGAGCATCGGCTGGCACACGTGACGGCGCAGCGAGCTCGCGCGGTCCGCGCGACGGCTCGCACGCTCGTCATCGACGTCGGCGGCACGGGCATCAAAATGATCGTGCTCGACAGCGCCGGGCGCCCGATCAACGAGCGAGCCCGCTTGCTCACACCGCATCCGGCTTCACCCGAGGCCGTGCTGTCCGTGATCGCGAGCATGCTCCCTGATCAACCGGCGTTCGATCGCGTGTCTTGCGGGTTTCCCGGCGTGATCATGCGCGGCGTCGTGCGCACGGCCGTCAACCTCGGCCCCGACCTGTGGCGCGGCGTCGATTTCGAGCGCCGGCTAGCCGAGCTCACGCAACGCCCGGTGCGCGCGATCAACGACGCCAATTTGCAGGGCTACGGCGTGATCAGCGGCCACGGCGTGGAGCTCGCCATCACGCTCGGCACCGGCGTAGGCGCGGGTCTGTTCACGGACGGCCATCTCGTGCCCAACCTCGAGCTCGGCCATCACCCGTGGAAGAAAGGCGAAACCTACGAAGACCGCCTCGCCGATCGCGTCTTGAAAGAAATCGGCAAGAAGGACTGGTCGCGCCGTGTTTTCGAAATGATCGAAGAACTCGAACCGATCTTCAACTACGACACGCTCTATCTGGGTGGCGGCAACGCCGAACACATCCGCGGCGAACTACCCAAGAACGTGCAACTGTTCACGAACGTCGCCGGTATGATGGGCGGCATCAAGCTGTGGGAGCTCGGCTAGAACACGACTCCAACCGTGCCGAGCGCGCGCGGGCGGATACCGCTGTCGAGCACCAATTCGGCTAGGCTGGTGAGATCGCTGCCGTGCAAATCGTATTTCCGTGGCGCCGCGTATTGCACGGCAAGCCCGCCACCCACCCCGAGCAGTAGCCAGTCCCTGGCGATCCATTGCCAGCCGACTTCGAGCGTCGCGCCGTAGACGTGCGTCGCAGCCTCGTTCGGGCATGGGTGCGCCGAAGCGCCGCAAGCCCCCTCATACTGGTCCGGCTCATACTGAAAGAACCCCGCCATGCCGCCAACACCCAGGAAGAGTCCGCGCAGCGCGCGCTTGGAGAAAAAGTAGCGATAGCCTGCTTCGAACACCGGCCCGTGAAAGTACGGGTCGAAGGCGTAGTACGCGGGGCTCATGATCAGCGCGTGATGCGTGCCCAGCGGAAGCTCGAGATTCCCCCCGAACTTGGCGAACTCGATGGGCATCGGATTGAGCTCGAGAGCTAGGCTCGGCTCCGCGGGCGGCCTGGCGAACTCGAGATCATCCGGTTGTGGTGCGAGCGTCACACTGTCGCTCGCAAACGACTGCGGGGATTCGATCGCCGAGCCACCACCGAGCGCGAGTTTCGAGCAAAGCAGGGCCAGGGCGACGTCCACGCGCTGGCCTCTTCACGAAACGTGCCGCGTCAGTTCGAGGACGGCTGGCTGCTCGTCTCGCGCTTCGCAACCTCGTCGAGGTAGGCTTGCGAAGGCTGAGGCATGCTCTCCAGGGCGGCACCTAGCACCTCGTCGAGCTTGGTCACGAACACGAATTCGAGCTCGTCCCGCACTTCCTTCGGCACTTCTTCGAGATCGGCCTTGTTGCGTTCTGGCACGAGCACACGCTTGATGCCGGCGCGATGCGCGGCAAGGGTTTTTTCCTTCAGGCCGCCGATCGGCAGCACTCGCCCGCGCAGGGAAATCTCGCCGGTCATGGCCACGTCGTGGCGCACTCGAATGCCGGTGAGCAACGAGACGATCGCCGTGAACATCGTGATGCCCGCGCTCGGTCCGTCTTTCGGCATGCCGCCCGCGGGGATGTGAATGTGCACGTCGCTCTTTTCGAGGAAGTCCTTCGGAATGCCGTACTTTTCGGCGTTGGTGCGCACGTAGCTGAGAGCCGCGTGGGCGCTCTCCTTCATCACGTCGCCTAGCTGACCGGTGAGCTGCATCTTGCCCGTGCCGAACATGCGCGTGGCCTCGATGAACAGGATCTCACCGCCGACGCTGGTCCAGGCTAGGCCCGTCGCGACGCCGCTCTCTTCGGTACGCTCGGCGACCTCGCTCGTGAACTTGATCGGCCCGAGGAACTCTCGGAGATCGTCCTCGCTCTTGAGCGTGCGGGCGCTCAGATCGCCCTCCGCGACCTTGACCGCCACGCCGCGGATCACGCTCGCTACGGTGCGCTCGAGTGAGCGAACGCCCGCTTCGCGCGTGTAGTGTTCGATCAGCTCTTCCACCGCCTCGTCGGTGATCGTGAGTTGCTCGGCCTTCAAGCCGTGCTCCTCCAGTTGCTTCGGGATCAAGTGCTGGCGCGCGATGGCGAGCTTCTCCCGCCGGGTGTAGCCCGGAATTTCCAGGATTTCCATGCGGTCACGCAAAGGCGGCGGGATCGGATCGGCGATGTTCGCCGTAGCGACGAACATTACGTTCGATAGATCGTACGGGATCTCCAGGTAGTGATCGGCGAAGGTGTTGTTCTGCTCGGGGTCGAGCACCTCGAGCAGCGCCGCGCTCGGGTCACCGCGGAAGTCGTGCCCGATCTTGTCGACCTCGTCCATCATGAACACGGGGTTGATGGTGGCGGCCTTCTTCATGCCCTGGATGATCTGACCGGGCAGCGCGCCGACGTAGGTGCGGCGGTGCCCGCGAATGGCGGCTTCATCGTGCACGCCGCCCAATGAAATGCGCACGAATTTACGGCCGAGCGCGCGCGCAATGCTCTTGCCGAGCGAGGTTTTGCCCACGCCGGGCGGCCCGAGCAAGCACAGGATGGGGCCTTTTTTGTCCTTCTTGAGCTTGCGCACGGCCAGGTATTCGACGATGCGCTTCTTTACCTTGTCGAGGCCGTAATGGTCTTCGTCCAGCACCTTGCGCACTTCGGCGATCTCGAGATTGTCGTCGGTCGAGTGCGACCACGGTAGATCCAGGATCCAGTCGAGGTAGGTGCGCACGACGGTGTATTCGGCGCTGCCCACCTGCATCGAGCGCAAGCGCTTGAGCTGCTTTTTGGCGACGCTGTCGGCCTCGCTCGGCAAGTTGGCCTTGGCCACGCGCTCTTCCAGCCCGTCGAGATCGCCCTGGTCGCCGTCGTCCTCGCCGAGCTCCTCTTTGATCGCCTTGAGCTGTTGGCGAAGCACGTACTCGCGCTGGTTCTTGCCCATCTCCTCCTTGATCTGGGAGTTGATGCGCTCGCGCATCTTCAAAATCTCGAGCTGGCGCGTCAAAAGCCGTAGGACTTTGCGAATACGCTCCTTGACCTCGACCGTCTCGATTAGCTGCGCTTTTTCTTCCACCGGAGCGTCGAGGTTCGCGGCCACCAAGTCCGCCAAGGCGCCCGGCGCCTGGATCGAATCGATCAGGGAACCCGCTTCGCGTGGCAGCTCGGGCATCAACTGGATCACTTGCTTGGCGACGTCCCGCAGGCTCATCGCCAGCGCCTCGGCCTCCACGTCTTCCGTGGCGGGAGTCTCGACGCGCGTGACCCGTGCGCGCATGAAGGGCGCGGTCTGCGTCACCGAATCGAGCCGGATGCGTGTGAGGCCTTGCAGAATTAGCGAGTAGTTGCCGGAGCTATGCTTGAGCGCCTTGAGCACGCGCGCCGCGCAACCCACCGGATAGAGATCATCGCCGGACGGATCGTCCGTCGCTGGATCCCGCTGGGCGAAAATGGCGATCACGGGCGTCGACAGGTTGTGAACGTCCTCGACCAGGGCAACGGACTTTTCGCGCCCGACGTCGAAGGGAGCGACCGCGCCAGGAAACAAGACGGCGTTGCGGATCGGCAATACCGCGAGCTCGTCGCCAAACTTGATCTCGTCCTCCGCGGGTGGCGGCGGCATCGGCGGCGGTGGCTTCTTTTTGTCGCTCATGGCTCTGTCCTCATCTTGTCACCCGCGCTGGGCGGGACGCACTGTCTTTTTGCGGCGAGCGGGATCTGATGTTGGAAGCTAATCACTAAAGTACGGCACGCTAGGCCTGGTAGATTACGCCGCGCTGCTCCATGGGTTCGGACGCGCTGTGCTAGAGCCCCCTGCCGTGCGTGCCGTTTTCTTCGGAACCCCTGCGATTGCAGTTCCGGCGCTGCGAGCGCTGAGCTCGGTCGCGCAGATCGTCGGCGTCGTGTGTCAACCGGATCGGCCAGCAGGCCGAGGCTTGCATCTCCAGCCGCCGGCCGTGAAAACCGCCGCGCTCGAGCTCGGGCTCGAGGTGC
>DASXKQ010000260.1:0-40346 GCA_036496745.1 Polyangiaceae bacterium | reverse complement strand
CATCGCTGGCACGGACGATCCCGTGGTCCCCGCCGCGATGGCAAGTACCCTGTACGCGGCCGCCGGCGCCCCGAAAAAGCTGTGGATCGTGCCTGGGGCACACCACGGCGACTATGCCAGCGTTGCGCCCGTCGAGTACGCGGAACGGTTGGCGCGATTCTTCGCTGTCGCGCTACAAGTTTCGGACGGTTGATGCACCGCGAGGCGTACCAACGCGTCGCGTCGGTGGTATCCATAGGGGATGTCTCAGCTCATGGAAGGCCTACGCAAGACCAAGCGTTATCTGCAGAGTTTCGGTTCCCTCGAGGGGCTCGCGTTGCTCGCCAGAGAGGCCCACAGCCGTTCGACTCGCGAAGTAACGGTGACCCCGGCCTCGCTGGGGCGACCCGTCGTGCTGCGAACGCACAGCTCGGACACCGAAACCTTCCGCAAGGTCATCACGGAGCGCGAGTACGATTTTTCCGAAATCGCCGAGCCGCTCACGATCGTCGACGCTGGCGCCAACATCGGCCTTGCCTCCATCTACTTCGCGCACAAGTTTCCGCGCGCGCGCGTCATCTCGTTGGAACCAGAAGCGGCCAATTTCGAGCTGTTGCAGCGCAACGCACGGGGCTACGCCAACATCGAGTGTGTGCCAAAGGCGCTCTGGGCGGAGAGTGGAACGGTCAACATCTTCGACCCAGGCGAAGGGGCATGGGCGTTTCGCACGATCTCGGAAGGTGACCAAGCCGGGAGCAAGTGCGTCGGATCGGTCGATTGTATCAACGTGCGCGATCTGATGTCCAAATTCGGGCTGCAACGGATCGATCTTTTGAAGATCGACATCGAAGGCTCTGAAAAAGAAGTGTTCGAAGGTTCCGCTGCTTGGATTGGCGACGTAAACGCGATCGCGATCGAGCTGCACGACCGCTTCAAGCGCGGCTGTAGCCAAGCCTTCTACAACGCAACGGCCAGCTTCGAGCACGAGGTCCACAAGGGAGAGAACGTGTGCGTTTTCCGTTCTCGGGCGCGCAAACAACCTAGTTGAAAAGGAGGGGTGGCGCGTTGGGTGTTGGTCGCTGCCGGACACCGCCAACCATTCTTCCGCTAGCTGGCCAGCGCGTGCTTGAAGTAACGAATCGTTTCCTTGAGTCCGTCGTCCAGGTTGACCTTGGGCTCCCAGCCGAGCTTCGATTTAGCAAGCTCGATGTTCGGCTTGCGTTGCCGCGGATCGTCTTGCGGCAGGGGCTTGTGGTTGAGCTTTGCTTTGGTACCGACCAGCGAGATCACTTTCTCTGCGAGCTCGAGCATCGTGTATTCGCCGGGGTTACCTAAATTGATCGGACCGGTGAACCCGCTCTCCGTCTCCATCATGCGCAGCATGCCCTCGACCAGATCGTCTACGTAGCAAAACGAGCGCGTCTGTGTTCCGTCCCCGTAAATGCTGATGTCCTCGCCGCGCAGCGCTTGAACGATGAAGTTCGAAACCACGCGCCCGTCGTTCGGGTGCATACGCGGTCCGTAGGTGTTGAAGATACGGATCACCTTGATGTCCGTCTTGTGCTGCCGGTGGTAGTCAAAAAATAGCGTCTCGGCGCAGCGCTTGCCCTCATCGTAACAACTGCGAATCCCGATCGGATTGACCTTCCCCCAATAGGATTCCGGCTGTGGATGAACCTCCGGGTCACCGTACACTTCTGACGTGGAGGCCTGGAGAATACGCGCCTTCACCCGCTTGGCCAAGCCGAGCATGTTGATCGCGCCGTGCACGCTCGTCTTGGTCGTCTGCACGGGGTCGAACTGGTAGTGCACTGGGGACGCGGGACATGCCAGATTGAAGATGCGCTCCACCTCTACGTACAGGGGGAACGTGACATCGTGGCGAACAACCTCGAACAACGGATGATCGAGCAACCCCGCGACGTTCTTCTTCGTGCCCGTAAAGTAGTTGTCGACGCAAAGCACGTCGTGCCCCGCCTTGATCAGGCGTTCGCACAGGTGTGACCCGATAAAGCCAGCACCGCCAGTTACCAGCACCTTCTTCGTCATGGCTGTCCCTATAAAACGGCCGCAAGAACCTGTAATCAGGAAAGCGAAGGCTCGCGGCCAGTGCCAGCAGTCCAGTAAACGCGGAACGGCATTGTTTCGCGGCGGTCGCTCGCCCAGCTCGCGCCTCGTGTGACAGCCAAGCGGCGTTCCTTGGACCCATTTTGACGCGGCTGCCGACCCTGGACGCCCCTTGAATATCGAGCTACGTAGCTAGGTAGTCCTTGTGGCAACTGATGGTGCACCTGGCTCTGCGGCACGGCACGATCGCTGGCGGCTCCGCGTCGTGGAGGGGATATTTCGCCGGTGCCCGCCGTTTACAGCGGGCCGTACGCTCGGCTTGGCCCTCGGAGCCAGCGGGATTCGGCTCGGAAATGGCTGCATGTTTTGGGGGATGCCGACCCTCGTGGGCAGCGGGGACATCTGCTCGCGCTTGTCAATTGGGGATTTTTGCGGCTTCAACGTCGATTGCTACTTCGAGCTCGAGGACAAAATCACGATCGGGGACCAGGTCGCCGTGGGGCACGAGGTGATGTTTCTCACCCGCACCCACGACACGTCGAGCGCCCGTCAACGTGCCGGCGGAGCCGGTTCTGCCCCGATTGAAGTGGGCAACGGTGCCTGGCTCGGTGCCCGCGCGACGATCCTTCCCGGGGTGAAGATTGGCGCCGGCTCGGTTATCGGCGCTTCGGTGGTGGTCAGCAAGGACGTCCCCCCGAACGTGCTGCTAATCGGCAGTCGCACGATATCTCTCGCCAAATGGCGCTGAACGTGAGCAAAAGGCACTATAGAGAGTCGCATGATTGAAGGTACTACCGCTTATGACGTCATCGTCGCGAGCCTCCAAGAGGTGTTCGTGCAGTCCGGCATGCCCGCGCTCGAAGCCGTGAACGGTGACACCGTTCTGGTTGGGAAGGACGCCGTGCTCGACTCATTGGGAGTCGTATCGTTGATCGTCGAAATCGAGCAACGCATAGAAAGCGTGCATGGTGTCTCGATCACGCTCGCCAACGATAAGGCGATGTCCCAAAAGAATAGCCCTTTCCGTACGATCGCCGTGCTAACCGAGCATGTCGTGGCTACCGTCGCAGAGGCGAGCCCCTCGTGACTGATCGTCGAGTGATCTTGGTCACTGGTGCTCGCAAGGGCATAGGTCGCTATTTGGTCGAGCACTACCTGCGGCAAGGCTACCTAGTGGAGGGCTGCAGCCGCAGCGAGGTGGACATCAAGGACTCGAGCTACCAACACCACTGCCTCGATGTCGCCGACGAAAAGGCCGTGCGCCAGATGATCGCCAGCATCACCAAGCGTCACGGCCGCTTGGACATTGTGCTGAACAACGCGGCGATCGCGAGCATGAACCACATCCTGCTCACGCCAGCCAAATCGGCCAACCGCATGCTGGAGGTCAATGTCACCGGCACCATGCTGGTCTGTCGCGACGCTGCCAAGGTCATGATCAAGCGACGTTGGGGTCGCATCGTGAACTTCACGACGATCGTCGCGCCCATCGCGCTAGCCGGTGAGGCTGTCTACGCGGCATCCAAGAGCGCAGTGGTAACGCTGACGCGCATCTTGGCGTTCGAGCTCGGGCAGTGGGGCATCACCTGCAATTCGTTCGGCGCCACGCCGATTATGACCGACATGATCCGCGGAGTGCCGCAGGACAAGATCGACGCAGTGGTCAACAATCTCGCGATCAAGCGCCTCGGTACGCATCAGGATTGCGCGAACGTTTGCGACTTTTTCATCCAAGAGGGCAGCGACAACATCACCGGCCAGGTGCTCTACTTGGGTGGGGTTACCTAGGGCACGCGCCACCCATGATCGCTCCGTGGTTTTTCGAGCGACTGGCTGACTGGAACGACTCCACGGCTCTGGTCTGGAACGACAGCGCCACCAGCTACGCTACGCTGAACGCGCTCGTGGAGCGCTGGTCGGTGGAGCTAGCAGCGCGCGGTGTTCGTGCAGGGCACGTGGCCGCGCTGGAAGGGACGTTCTCGCCCAATGCCTGCGCCGCCTTACTCGCCCTGATTCGCATTGGCGCGATCGCAGTCCCGCTCACGCCGCTGATGCGCGCCCATCGCGATAGCTTCTTGAACATCGCCGAAGCTGGCGTGGTCGTCACGTTCGACGACTCCGACGGCTGGACCTTCCAGGCACGTGAAGACGGCGTCTCCAACCCCCTCACCCAAAAGCTCGTGGCCCGACAGCACGCCGGCCTGGTCATATTCTCTTCCGGCTCGAGCGGCGCGCCCAAAGCGATCCTGCACGACTTCGTGGTGATCCTCGAGAAGTTCCGAAAGCTTCGCCAAAAGAAGACCACGCTCACGTTCCTCTTGTTCGATCACATTGGCGGCATCGACACCTTGCTCAACACGCTCGCGAGCGGCGGCACGGTGGTAACGGTGCCCAATCGTGACCCAGAAACCGTATGCAAGACGATCGCCAAGCATCGTGTGCACACGCTGCCCGCCTCGCCGACCTTCCTCAATTTGCTACTGATGTCCGGAGCGTGGACCGAACACGATTTGTCGTCGCTACAAGTAATCGCGTACGGGACAGAGCCGATGCCGCCCAGCACACTGAAACGCCTGCATGAACTGCTACCCGACGTCGCGCTCGTCCAAACCTACGGGATGTCGGAGCTCGGCGTCTTGCGTTCGCGCTCGCGCGACTCGGAATCGCTTTGGATCAAGTTCACGGGTGAGGGTTTCGAGACCAAGATCGTCGACGGTATTCTGTGGGTGCGCGCGGAGACCGCCATGCTCGGCTACCTGAACGCGCCGGACCTGTTCGATGCCGACGGTTGGCTGTGCACGCAGGACGCCGTCGAGGTGGACGGCGACTACCTGCGCGTCTTGGGCCGCGCAACCGATCTCATCAACGTGGGCGGGCAGAAGGTATATCCCGCCGAGGTCGAAAACCAATTGCTCCAGATGTCGAACGTGCGCGAGGTAGCTGTCTTCGGGAAGCCGCACCCAATGATGGGCCAAATCGTTGCTGCCCGCTTCAATCTCGAGGCTCCGGAGCCCCTGGATTTGTTCAAACGCCGCATGAACGAGTTTTGCCGGGGACGCCTGGCGAATTTTCAGATCCCACGCCTGGTCGAGCTCTCCGATGAGGAGCAGTACGGCGCTCGCTTCAAGAAGATGCGCCGTGTCTAACCCCGCGTGGAACAAGCTCGTGAACGCGATTCGCGGCGAGACATCGTCCTTTCATCCTCGTCTCCGCGCGCTCAACTTGGCGGTGGGAGCGCTGCCCAAGGGCCTGGCCGGCGAACAGCGCGCACGCCTGTATGCGCTCGCAGGGTTTCGTGTCGGTCGGTACACAAAAGTGTTCGGAACTCTGCGCTTGAACGGCGGGAGCGAGCTGTTCTCGCACCTCGCCATTGGCGAGGCCTGCTCGATCGAGCCGGATTGCGCGTTCGATTTGGAAGAGCACGTCACGATCGGCGACCGCGTGACGATCGACCCCGGCGTGATGATTCTGACCAGCACACACGAGCTCGCTTCTCGTGAGCGTCGAGCCGGCGACGTCCAGCGCCAGCCAGTCGTAATCGGCGACGGCGCGTGGCTACAGGCACGCTCGATCATCCTTCCGGGCGTCACTATCGGCGCGGGCGCGATCGTCAGTCACGGCGCCGTCGTTAACAAGGACGTCGCGGAGCACACACGCGTCGGCGGCACACCTGCAACCCAACTGGAGCGGCTCGATCAAGAGCCGCCGACACCGCAGGCGGGCTGAGCATGACGTTCTTTTCGCGTCCGCTTCGCCTCGGCCGGCGGCTGCTCGGGCGGTCGCGGCCTCGCTTCCCTTACCTCACGGGCAAGTTCGATCTCGACGTGTACCGCGAGCGTGCGTCGCTACCCGGCTGGAGCGGTACTGAGTTGACGATCCAACCGACGTTCCATTTGAAGGGTCTACTCCGACGCCCGAGCGGTCCCGCTCCGTGGTTGCTCTACTTCCCTGGAAATGATCCAGACCAGCTCGGTCAGGGTCAGGCCTTCCTGTCCCATTTTCTCGATCGAGATTGGGGACTCGCGGCGTATGCCTGTCGCGGCTTCGATGTGTCAGAGCGACCACCATCGCTCGCCGAGCTCACCGCGGACGCCCCGCAGGTCCTCTCCGAGCTGTGCAAGTCGCAGCGAATTTCCCCGCGCGCGATCCACGTCGTCGGCTTCTCACTCGGTGGCTACCTGGCATGCGTGGCGGCGAGCACCGCTAGCCGCGAAAATCGCGGCCCTGCGACACTCAGCTTGCTCGCTCCGGTGCATGAGGCGGTGATGCTCCGTCGCTCACTCTGGCAAAAACTAGACCGCGGCGACCCTTGTGACTCCCGTCCCTTCCTCGCTCGAATCTCAGCACCTGTGCTGCTCGTGCAAGGCACGGCGGACGAAGCCTTCGGTGGACCCGCGCAAGGCCGCGCCATGGCAAGGGCACTCGGCGCGCGCGCGAGCTACCTCGAGCTTTCGGGTGTTGGGCACAACGAGCTCCTGTCTCACGAACGAGCCCTGAGCGCTCTGCGAGACTTCGTCAGCGGTCACTCTGCAGACGCGAGCGCCTTGCCCGGGCCCGTACCGCGCGCGAGCCACGTTAGCGAGCACAGATGAGCGAGAAGGGACAGGCTCCGCCTCCACGAGTGTGCTTCCTCGCGGAGCGGCAGGTCGGGATCGGCAGCGCGGCAGGTGCGCTCGAGCCGTATGTCCGCGCCCATGCAAACGTGACATGGCTCGATGTTACGTATCGGAAGGACGGCGGCTTCATCGAGCGCTTGCCCTTCCCGGGGCGCGTAGGCGGCACGCTGCGCGGGTACCTACAAACTGGGGCGGCCCTACGGCGGGGGCCATTCGACGCCTTGTTCTTTTTGACCCACAACCCCGCGGTTCTACGGCAATCCGCAGTGCGTCGTACGCCGACGCTATTGTGGACGGATGTAACGCCTGCGCTGCTCGACGAGCAAGCCGATCAGTACGCCCACACCGTCGATAAGTCGACGCTCGCCCGCTCGCTCAAGCATGCCCTCGTTCGGCGCACATTTCGCAGCGCTGCGTTCTGTGTCGGCTGGTCGGAGTGGGCGCGCAGATCGTTCATCAAGGATTATGGAGTCCGCGAAGATTGCACTGCAGTGGTCGCACCGGGCCTGGATCTCGCTCGTTGGAGCATGCCCGAGCGCCGGGTCGAGGTCGGTTTGCCGCGCTTGCTCTTCGTCGGCGGCGATTTCCAACGCAAAGGAGGAGATCTCCTACTGGCCGTGTTCCGCGAGCACTTTCGCGGGCGCTGCGAGCTCGACTTGGTGACACGCGATCCGGTGCCGGAAGAGGCAGGCGTACGGGTTCATCGCGGGCTGACCGCGAACAGCGACGCCCTGCTCGCACTCTATCAGGCGGCCCGAGCATTCGTGTTGCCGACGCGCGGCGATTGTTACTCGATCGCCTCGCTCGAAGCGATGGCGCGTGGGCTGCCCGTGATAGTGACGAACGTCGGCGGCATCGCGGACATCGTGGAAACGAACGTGACCGGACTCCTGGTCGAGGCCAACGACGGGAGCGCGTTGCGTACGGCGTTAGATGCGCTTCTCACGAAGCCGGAACGCTGTGTTGAAATGGGCCGACTCGGTCGACGCCGGATCGAACAGCACTTCGACGCGAGCAAGACGGCGCACGCGCTGATGGCGTTGCTCGGCGAGATGATCGCGCGCAAACGCCTGAACGAGCAAATGTGAGCCGCCGCCGTTAGTCTGCCACCGCACGCCCGGCAGCCAACCCGAGCAACAGCTCAGCGATCCGGTTGGCGTTCTTGAGCATGTCGAAGCGTGCCTCTCCAATCTCGCGTGAGCGGCGCCCCAGGCGACGCGCCAGCTCGGGCTCTTGCACCAGACTCTCGAGCCGGTCACGCAGCGCGCGCTCGTCGTCGACGTCGATCAGAAAGCCGCTCCGCGTGTCTTCCACGGCCTCCGCGTGAGCTCCCACGCGGGTAGTGATGATGGGCAGAGACGCGGCCATCGCCTCACCCAGCACGACCGCGAGGCAATCAGCGCGAGTTGGCAATACGAACACGTCCGCGTCCGCGTAGCGAGCGAGCAACTCCGGCGAGTGCGGCCGCAATCCGCTGTACAAAAAAACATTCTCGCCCTGTAATCCTTGTTGCGGGGACGTGACCAAATGCAGCTCGACGCGCCCGGCAAAATGCTCGCGGCACACGCGCACGAGCAGATCCCCACCCTTGCGCGCGAAGTCACCACCGACGAACAGCAGACGCAACGGTCCGGGACGCCGCGCCGCACCCCGCTGACTCGAGAAGTTCGCGAGCACCGTGCCCGGATGGATCACGGTGATCTTGCGGCTCTCCACGTCATAGTCACGAGTGAGCGAGTTCGCCGCCCACTGCGACCAAACAGTGAACCGCGCGGCGCGGCGCATCACGCTCTTGTGCACCCAGCGCTTCGCTCGTTCGACCGTGACCCCGTTGACTCTATCGCCGTACCAACTCGCGAGTTCGTCGTAGTTGATCGGGGTCGCGTCGAGCGAGAGGACCGTCGGGATTTTCGCCATGTAGGGCGCGCTGAGCAGCCCAATCGTTTGCGTGTGAATGAACAGCGCGTCCAAGCCTCCCCGCCGCTGCTCCTGGGCAATGGTCCGCGCGGCGCGGTAGCTCCCGCGCGCCGTCCAGTTCTTGCCGATCAACGGCGTGCGCCCGAAGCCATCCAGCGCAAATGGGATCTCCATCCACACGCATTGCATGTCGGAGCGACTCTCGAGGGCGTGACGCAGACCCATACCGTAGGCGACATGGCCTAGCGCTTGCTCCAACACGAACCCGATGCGAGGTTTCATGGAGCAAGACACGTAGCGCAGTTCCAAACCCGGCGGCAACGATGCGCCGCTACTTGCCGCGCCCGCCAAGCGAGCTCACTTGATGATCACCGTCGCTTTGAGCAGGCGATTGTAGGCGATACAGAGGGACCCCTCAGTCGGGCACACCTCGGCCCGCACCCGCACGGCGAGCGTGCCCTTGCCTGGCGTCTTCGGGATCAACCCAAACCGCAGGTTGGGCTCGTGGACGCCGTCCCGCTTGAATTTCGCGTAGGACCAGACCGGACGAGCGAGGGCCGGCGCCTCCTCGATCGTCGCGTCCGCCCAACTGACGAAGCCGCCGGTGGTCGAGAACACGACTTTGCACACGACCAGTTTTGGATCGCTCTTGCAGATTAGCTCGCCGCTGGCACCAGGCGTGCCGGTATCCGCCAGCGCTGGAACCACCCAACCGACGCCGCTCATAGCTGCGACGAGCGCGGCCGATTTGAACCTGCGTGGTAGTTTTTGCTGCATCACGAACCGGGAAGCCGCCTCGATCGACAAAGGTATACTTCACGAGCAACGCCTCGCAACAAAGCAACCAAGCGAAGAATACCGCCGGGCGCGCCTCGAGCTTCCCTCTGCCACGCGACGGCCGGCGTTGCGCCCGGGCTAGAGTCTCGGCCCAAATGAATTCTGCATGAATCGGACCACCCGCCGAATCACCTTTTGCCGGTCTTCTTCCAGGAAAAATGTGTGATCCATGTCCGCGTAGAACTCGAGCTCGACGCGAGGCGCGGTTTCTGGGCTTCGGATCATCTCGAAGAATTGGTCGCGATATGCGTAGGTCGTGTCGCCACCAGCGTAGACCAGGAGCAGACGCGCCCCGCGTTCCAACATCGTAAATACATCCGCACGGAGCTTTTCTCGCGAAGGATAGTCGCGCACGTACACCTGCTCGCGTTCGTACGAAGGATCATTCGGGAACGTGTGCTCACCGAAGAGCTTCGGATACTTGGTGCGCAGCAAGCGCTCCCAACGGTTCCGGTTGAGCAACCGCAGCGGGTAGCGCAGGTAGTAGCCGCGCGTCCCAAACCCGTATCCTTCCAGATAGACAACGCCCGCGACCTCTCTGCTCGTTGCAGCGAGAGAATGCGCTGCGTCGACGCTTGAGCAAAAACCGATCGGCACGAATCTGTCGAAACCTCTCTGCCGCGTCAAGGCGGCCATCGCCTCCCGCACATCGGAAATGGCGCGCTCGAATTCGCGCCGAGTGTCGTCTCGACTCACTTCACTATCGCCCAAGCCGGAGATATCGAACCGCAAAGACGTGAAGCCCACGGCCGCCAGCGCGCGCCCGAGACTCACGAAGAAGCGATGCGGTCCCACATGATGATGCAGACCAACATTCCACGTCACGACGGCCGGAACCTGCGAGGCGCTCGACGCATTCACGGGCTCGGTCAGCACGCCATGAAGAGAGCCGGCAGGCCCAAATGAGAAAATCCTCTCCCTATAGGTCATCCAGCTGCCCCGAACCCAATGTCGCATGCCGGCGAGCTCGAGGCCCGCTTGCCGGGCTCGTTCTCCACGACGGCAGCGGTGGGCGCTTCGACGCGCTCATGCACGGTATGGCTCACGGGATCACGGGGCGTCTTCGTTCGTGGCTTGAGCACTCATCTCTCGCGTTCGGGAATTGCTTCGACCCCCATACCAAAAAGCCATTTTTTCGTCATGTCCACCTTTAATTCTCGAGCGCAGCCTCAAGGCAAGGCTCCCTTGCCCACGACCGCGCTCGTTGATCCATTGCGCGCTCGCGGTTGCTATTCAGCCGGCTTGGCGTCGAAGGCGATGATACGCACAGAATATGGGGGAACGCGCTCCTCCGGTGGCTTTCCCGGGCGCTCAAACTCTTTCGCGCCGAGATCCTCGATGGCTTTCGAGTCCGGTCCGAACCCGTACACGTGCCATGCAGTAGGCCTGCCGCAACCCGCAATATCGATGGTCGCGACCACCGGAACCACCGGGTCGAGATTCAAGACCACCAGTACGAAGCGAGCCGAACTGGAGTCTCGCGAGCCGAACAACGAGACCGTCCGTGTGCCCTGCGTCGGCAGTGACCACTCGAGAAAATGGCCGCCTTTGCCGTCGAAGTCCCGATAAGCCTTGAACGCCAAATAGCCGGGGGAAGCCGGCGCGAGCTTGCCCCAGTAGAATGCCGAGCGGAGCCCGCCCTGCGCGAAGCGCCCAAGGGATTCGGCGATCGCCAATCCGCCGCTGATGTGCGTATCTGCGCCGAAGCTCCATTCCCCTAAGGAAAGGCCGAGACCCGGGTAGTTTTCGGCGATCCAGGCTTTCATCCGGGGGATCAAATTCACGCGGTCCTTGATCCAGGACTCGTCCAAGTAGCTCTCGTCCCAGAGTGCCCGAGTCGATCGAATGCGCAAGGCGGCGGCTGCCGGATCCGTCTTGGCTCCGTCGCCGTAGACCCCCACGCCCTGCGGATAGAAGTGGACATCGAGCACATCCAAGAGTCGCTTGCCGTTGTCGCGCTGATACGCGGCGAGCTTCCGCAAGTACCACGGGAGCAGGGCGACGCCGCCGTGAGCGAGCTGGTCCGTTTTCACGCCAAGCGGAGCGCCGTTGTCGCGCGCCGAACTAAAATAAGCAGGCCATCCCCACTCGGCGGGCCCCGCGATGATCGCGCCTGGATCGGCCTCACGAATGGCTTCGCCGTAGCGCAGCGTGCGATCCAACAGCTCATCGTAGCCGACAGGGTCGGGGTGCACGTCGCGATGCGTGGAGTTCCACAGTGACGGTTCGTTGTCGAGGATGTACATCGACGTGGCGCGGCGGCCAGCCTGCTTGTCCGCTGCCGCTAGTTTTTCAATCCATCGTCGGATCAGCTCCGGTGACGCCGGCACGCTGGTGGTCGTCGGACTGAGCGGAACCAGCGGCGTGCCGTCCGGCTTGAGGCCATCGCCGGCATTCGGATGCTGCGGATCGGTCTTGCGTTGCGCGCCGAACTTCGAGACTGGAAAGCCGACCGAGCTCGTGTCCTTCGCTACCCAACCGATCATCGGCACGACGACCGCTACCGTCGTGCCGCTCGTCCTGGCCTCATCGAACCAGTCCCAAATGCCGGTGTCAGAACCTTTTACGTTCTCGAAGAACCAGTCGTTGCCCGTATTCCAGACATTTCCGAGGTCCCAATTGAGACGCGTCATTGCGTTGCCGCCGATGCGGTGACCGTCTTGCCCGATACCGGGCGTACCTTGCGCGACGCCGTAGATCAATGAACTGACGGGCAGCGCCGGCTTTTCGCAAGCGAGAGAGAGCGTGACCGCCTTGCCCGGCTCCGGCACCGGGACTCCGCCTTTGCCCTTGGTCAGCTCGATCTTGTCGAGTAGCACCCAATCAGGACCTACGGTGCGCCTCGCTTCGATCGCGATTCGGTCGAAGCTGCCACCTTTCGGTGCGAGCTCCGTGAACGGAACGAGCGCCTGAAACCAACCGTCCGCTAGCTGAGTGAGGTATTTGGCGCTGAGCTGCAGCACGGGCAATGTCTGCTCGGCAGACTGCACGGAGCGCAGGGACACCTTCAAAAAATCGTCAAACCCGAGCGCCGGCGGATGAAACCGGAACCGCAGCGCACCGAACGCCGCCGGTTGCGGGCTGTGCTGCAGGACGATGCCGCCATAGCTTTGGAAGCTGATACGAGCTGGCCCCGCGTCTGAATACTCGTGCGGTCCCCAACCCCAATCGCTCCAGCCCTCCACGAACTTACCATCGAAGATGAGCTGCGCGACTTCGTCCGCGGCTCCAGAGTTCACGGCTTTCGCACTCGAGACTGGTGCGGGTGAGAGGCTTCGGCTGGCGGGCTCCGACCCCACCATCACTCTATAGGCGACGAGCGCGCCAACCAGCAGACAGCCAGCAAGCAGCCAGCCGAGCCTACGACGAGAGGCGCTCTGCATGCCCTGCCTTGATACCATCGACGATCCGTTCGACGAAAATATCGAGACTCGCGTTCCTCTCCACGAACTCTCGCGCGGCCTTGCCGATGCGAGCCGCCTCTTCCGGATTCTCGAGCAGCCTTTGAATCGCGACGCGCAGCGCGATCGGATCCGAAGGAGGCACGTAGACGCCGGTAACTCCATCGACGATCGTGTCCGTTTGGCCCCGCGTGCGAGTTGCGATCACGCATTTACCGGCCGCCATCATCTCCAAGATCGTGGCAATCCCGGTTTGATATTCATTTTGCAGGATCGGAACGACTGCCAAGGCCGAGCGCGCATACAAGGCGCGTAGCTCGAAACGACTCAATTTGCCCCAGCTCACGTTGGCAGGTAACGGTTGGGTAGGCACCAACGGCTGTTCGATCCATGGACTCCCTGCTGCAATCTGCGTCCGTACGGGAAGGCCCGCGACGGCCTCGATCAAACACGGATAGTCGCGCAGGAGTTGCCCAGCCGCGCACAGCAGGTCTGGTTCAGGCTCGCTACCGTCGGGTCGAAAGAACTCTTGGTCGGCGTGATAATAGATACGCTGCACCTTGTGGGCGGGCAGCTTGAGCTCGTCGATCATCAGGCGCTCTTCGCTGGTCGCGTATGCCAGCACACGATCCAGCCGTTTTTGCACACGCAGGTACTCGAAGAAAACGCGCTTCTTCTTTGGAAATAGCGTATGCGCGATCATCGTGTGCGAGCAGCGCGCGGTGGTACTCTTCAACAGCGCGGCCAGCGGCAATCCGATGTCCTCGCCGGTGGTCAAGATCGCGTCGTACCGATTGCGCTGGCGAAAGCCGAGGTACGCGACGGCGGCGGATGAGCCCAGTGCGCGTCGCGCCAGCTTGACCGCCGCGTCGGTGGAGCGTTCCACGTCGAGGTAGTCGATGATGCTTGCGTCCGTCACACGCGCAATCTCGAACACGTCGAGGCGTGGCTCGCGTCCAGCTGCGATCCCCGCGCGCATTGCATCGCCAAAACCACCTGCAACCAAAATCAGCGTCTTCATCGAGAAACCCGGCTTGTACGACAGGCGGGAATCGGGAGGCAACGCGGTCCCTTGGCGACCCCCGAAACCCTTTCCCCAGGGCTCAAAGCCACCAGCCGCCTGCAGCGTTCGCGGGGGAGGATAACGCTACGCCCCGCCCGCGAGTTGGCCGGTGCCCTCGAGCATCAGGCGTGATAATTTTGGCTGCGGGCTCCGGTTAGATGGCCAAACTTCTGCTGCTATCGATCATCATCGCTTCTATCGCGCTGCCGGCGCGCGCTGCGCGGGACGTGAACTCGCGCCGAGGGCTAAGAAAGGTGATCACGCTGATGCTGGCCTTCAACTTGTTGTACGTCCTCGCCATTCGTTTCTTGTATATGCATTTCGTGTAGTCAGAGTCTCGACGGCCGTTTCTTCTACGCGGGCTTAAGTTTGACGCGCGCGGGCGAGCTGGTATCGTCCGGTACCCTGGCCTCGCCATGAACGCACCGCACGTAGAGCCCGAAGAAGAAGAGGGCAGTGGTGGGCTACAACTTGATCTGATCGGAAGCTACTTCGCGTTCGGCGTGCGCGCGGTTCGCGACCGGAAGCTGCTCGCAGCCGGAATTTTCTTACCGATCGCAATCTTGAGCTTGCTGGCCGCAGCCACGTGGCCGCGAACTTATCACTGTGAAACGATCCTGATGATTCAGAGCAATCAGGTATTTCAAGAGAGCAAGCAAGACGCGCTCGGCGGCGCGGCGCAAGTCATTACTCGACAAGAGAACCTGGAAGCGATCATCAATCAGCTTGATCTCGTGAGGGACTGGCAGAATAGCCGCAGCGGTCTGTCGCGCGTCAAGGATGCGATCTTGGATCGCGTGCGCGGTGTGCCCGATGCCAAAGACCGCGTGCGCATGGTGGTCGGGACATTGCAGTACGCGCTGAACGTGACCACGGGCCCTGGCACGCTCACCCTGTCGATGGATTGGAGCACTCCAGAAGGCGCGGCCAAGATCGTGGCCGCGGCGCAGCAATCGTTCTTGGAGTCCCGGCACAACGCAGAGATCGCGAGTCTCGCCGAGTATATCTCGATCCTCGAGGGGCACGCAGCCAAGGTGCACGACGAAATCGATTCGTATGCGGCCCAGATCCAGAAAATCAAGGACGACCGACTAGCAGCCGTCGAGAGCGGCAAGAAGGAAGATGTCCCGGAGAAAGCCGCGATTCGAATCGCGCGAGCCCCGGTGCGAGCGGCCCCCAAAGCGCCAACCGAAGATGAGCTGCAGGCGAAGGAGTTGCTTCAGAGCAAGCAGCGAGAATTGAAAGAGCTGCAAGCGCAGCGCACGCGGCGGCTGACGGATTT
Source organism: Polyangiaceae bacterium (assembly GCA_036496745.1). Classification (GTDB taxonomy): domain Bacteria; phylum Myxococcota_A; class Polyangia; order Polyangiales; family Polyangiaceae; genus PMG-095. The sequence continues at coordinate 25,184 of DASXKQ010000260.1, read as the reverse complement.
GCAGGCCAAAAAGCTCGAATTGGAGACCAAGTACACGAGCCAACACCCTGAAGTTTTGGCAATCGAGCAGAACATTCTTTCCCTTTCTTCACCTGCTCCCGATGAAGTCGCGCTCAAACGCGAGGTTCAACAACTGGTGAGCGAGCAAGACGCCAAGGCCGCGGCGGCGGCCGCTGGCGCTCAGGCCGCAGCCTCACTCCGCGCTGGCGGCGGCGGTGGCGTGGTCGCCGATGTCGGCACGCCCGCGGCCGGAACCGAACCTCTTTCGCCCGAGGTCATGATGCTCATGCAGGACAATGGCGAGAACCTCGACCCCGCGCTCGCGTCGCAACTACGTTTCGCGGTGGACAAGTACGCGATGCTGCGCGGCAAGATCGGCACCGCTCGCATCGATCTCGACACGGCGCAGGCCGCATTTGCTCACCGCTACCAAGTCGTCGTCCCGGCGGAAGTACAGCGCAAGCCGATCAAACCCAAAGTTCCGCTCGTGATCGGCGGCGGTCTCGTTGGCGCCCTGGTACTGGCGCTGCTCGCTTGCGTGCTCGCAGAGCTTCGCACCGGACGCATCGTAGAGCGCTGGCAGATCTACCAGATGGGGTTGCCCGTGCTCGCGGAACTCCCACTTCCGCGAAACTCCTTGGAATGAGCGAAGCTTCGTCGGACGACGGGTGATGGCTGAGTCCAAGGTTGGCGCCGACGTAAAGATCGTCTTTGCGCTCGCGCTCACTCTGATCTTTGGCGCCGCCGCAATCGACGACGGAACCCTCGGCTGGCTCATCGCGTTCCCCGCGCTCGCCATGTTGATCTTCTGCATGTGGCGCGCACCGCTGCGAAACTCTTTGTTCGTGCTCACGTTCTTCGTACTGATCTTGGAGAACCCGAACGAGGCGCCGGCTTCCAACAAGTGGCAATCGCCGTTCCACTCCGTAGGGGCCCTGATGCTCATGCATCTGAACAACTCCCTCGGTCCACGCTGGATGAGCTTTTACGGCATGGATGTGATCCTGGTCACCCTGATAGCGATCACACTTCAACGAAAGTTCACCAAATCGAACATCGACCGAGCGGGCCAGACACCCACCCCCAAGCCATTGGTGCAGCTCGCGTTCGTTTCCTTCGCCGGCACGGCCTTCGTTTGGGCAAGCGGGTTGCTGCGCGGCGGTGAGTTCTCCTGGTCGCTCTGGCAGGTGGACCGCGTCGTGTACTTACCGCTAGTATTCTTGTTGTTTCAAGCCGGGCTACGGGGTCCAAAGGATCACGCGATCCTGGCGCGCATTCTGTGCTCCGCCGCACTCCTCCGCGCGGTGATGGCAATCTTCGTGGCGAATACGTTCTCCGTCCCCCCCGATCCATACACCGGTGACACTCGCCTACCCTATGCAACGACGCACCAGGATTCCGTACTTTTCAGCGACGCTTGTGTGGTGCTCATTTCACTCGTGTCCGAACGCGCGGGCGGCTGGGCGTGGCGCCGGGCGCTGATCGCGCTACCGATTTTGTTCGCCGGCATGGTCGCGAACAATCGCAGGCTCGTCTGGGTCCAGGTCGCCATCGTCTTCTTGACGACATACCTCGCCACGCCGCCGAACCCGTTCAAGCGCAAGCTCAAGCGCGCGGTCCTGATCCTGAGCCCCGTCATCGCCGTCTACCTTGCCGCCGGTTGGGAGTCGAAGTCGCCCGCCTTCAAACCAGCGCAAATGGTCCGATCCGTGGTCGACCCCACGACCGATTCCTCGTCGCTCTGGCGCGAGCTCGAAAACTACGACTTGGTCTTCACGATCCGGCAGAACCCGGTTCTGGGCACCGGATACGGTCATCAGTTTTCGGAAGTCCTCGTCTTGCCCGATGTCGACTACCCGCTCGAGAAATATTGCCCGCACAACAGCCTGCTCGGGCTATGGGCCTATGCCGGCTATGTCGGCTTCACAGCCATGACTTTGCTCTGGGTCGTGGGTGTGTATTTTGGGTTGCGCGCCTATCACCTCGCGCAGAGGCCGGTCGACCGCGCCGCGGCGATGACGAGCTTCGGCGCGGTGTGCGTGTACCTGGTGCAATGTTTTGGCGATATCGGTCTCGGTGGCTTCACCGGCGTTTTCACGGTCGCTCCGGCGCTCGCCGTAGCCGGGAAGCTGGCCGTCGCTACGGGCGGCTGGGGCGCCAAGAAGCTCGGACCTGCGACGCCCTCTGCACCCCCCAACGCTGATCACGTCGACCTTCGCGCGATCGGCCAACGACAAAGCTCATGATCACCGCTCTGATCTGGATGCTGACGGTGCTCGCGCTGCCGGTGCTGCTGCTGTGCACGTATCTAGGCGTCTTCACGCTGTTGTCGGCGCGCCTGGCGCGGCCGGCGCCGAGCCCGAAGCACCATCGCTTCCGTTTTATCGTGCCGGCCCACAACGAGGAGCTCGGCATCGCCGCTACCGTGGCAAGCCTGCTCGCAGTGGACTACCCACGCGAATTTTTCGAGATCTACGTGGTGGCGGACAATTGCTCCGACGAAACCGCTGCGCGAGCCCGTGAGGCCGGTGCCACGGTGTTAGAGCGCCACAACCAGGATGAGCGCGGCAAGGGTTACGCACTGCACTACGCATTTGAATTGGTACCCGAGTCGGTCGACGCCATCGTCGTCATCGACGCGGATACGCTCGTCTCCGCCAACATACTGCACGCTTTCTCGGCCCGACTCGCGACAGGTGCCAACGCTTTGCAGGCCGACTACGCGGTTCGCAACGCTCAAGACGCCTGGCGCACTCGGTTGATGGCGATCGCACTCGGCAGCTTCCACATCGTCCGCTCTCGCGCACGCGAGCGATTGAAACTATCGTGCGGCCTACGCGGTAACGGGATGTGCTTTCGCACGAGCTTGTTGGGTCGCGTCCCCCACCAAGCCTACTCCATCGTGGAAGACGTCGAATACGGCATTCGGCTCGCGCGCGCCGGCGAGCGCGTGGTCTATGTCGACGAGGCCCACGTTTATGGGGAGATGGTGTCCTCGGCTCGAGCCGCCAACTCGCAACGTCAACGCTGGGAGAGCGGTCGCGCCGGCCTGAGGAAGACCTATGCGGCTCCGTTGCTTCGCGCAGCAGTGGCGAACCGTGATCGCGTGCAGTGGGATCTGCTCTTCGACATCCTCGTTCCGCCGCTATCTCAGATCACCGCTGCAGCGGCAGCCGGCCTCACGCTGTCGCTGATCGGACTGGCGGTTGATCGTGGTTTCATGCAGAGCCTGCTGCCATGGCTTTGCTGCTGGTGCCTCATCTCCGCTTATGTATTTCGCGGCTGGTCAGTGTCCGGCACGGGAACAGGCGGCCTGCTGGCTTTGACTGGTGCGCCGTTCTACATTCTTTGGAAAATGTCGCTACGGCTCCGCCAGCGCAAGGAAAGTGAGTGGGTCCGCACCACGCGTGAAGGAGCCCCAAAGGCGTGATTCAGTTCAAGGCCGCTGATGTCTGAAGTGGCGCCCGGGGCACAGGGCGAAGGAGCAAACTCGCGAGGCTTGGTCCTGCGCAATGCGATGTTCCTGATCGTGGGACAAGTGGTGGCGACACCGCTGTCAATCCTAATCAACGCGGTGATGGGCCGCTATCTCGGCCCCGCCGATTTCGGTTATCTGTATTTGGTAGGCACCTTCCTTTCGTTCGCTTTTCTTTTCGTGCAATGGGGTCAGAACGGCACGTTGCCCACGTTCATCGCGCGTGATCGCTCGCGCGCCGGTGCCGTGCTCGGCTCCGCGCTCAGCTGGCGCCTGGGTTTTGCCCCGATCGTGTACGGTATCCTCGCCGCTCTTTGTGCCCTGCTCGGTTACTCTCGAGACTTGCAACTGGCGTTGGCGATCGCCTTCATCGGCACGGTAATCGCGACCGCCAGTAGCACCTGTCAAGACGTCGTGCGCGGCTTCGAGCGCACCGACGTGGCCGCCATCAGCCAAGTTGCATCCTCGCTACTGGGCGCGCTGATCGTCGTGCCCGTCCTATTGTTGGGGGGCCGGCTAAATTCGGTACTAGTTGCGCAAGCGTTCGCCGGCCTGATCGTGTTGGCGATCATCGCGCGAGCGTTACGCGGGATCGGCGTCACGCGTCTGTCGGTAGACCGCGAGATTCTGAAGTCCTTGCTGAGAGACGGCACCGCATTCTTGGTCTTTGGCGTGACCATGGTGCTGCAACCCAGCATCGATGCGGCGTTCTTGTCGCGACTCGGTTCAGCTGAATCGGTGGGTTGGCAAGCGGCGGCAAGCAAGTTGATCGGCGTCCTGCTGATGCCGGCGAGCGCGTTGGTGACCGCCCTTTACCCCACCCTGAGCCGGCTGTTTGGCAGCGACAAGCGAGCCTTCGAACAGACCACGACCGATGCGTTGCGCACCGCGATCATCCTCGCCGTGCCGCTGGCGGTTGGTTGCGCGCTCTACCCGGACCTCGGCGTGCAGATCTTCAGCCGGAAAGCATTCGGCCCGGCACGAGAGAACCTGCGCTTGCTCGCGCCCTATCTCTTTTTGGTCTATCTCAGCATGCCCCTCGGCGTGAGCCTCGCCGCCTGCGGCCGAACCAAAATCTGGGCGGGCGCTCAGGCCTTGTGTCTGGTTGTCAGCGCGGTGCTCGATCCGCTTCTCGTGCCACGCTTTCAAGCCTGGCGCGGCAACGGTGGCCTCGGGATCTGCATCTCCACCTGCACGAGTGAAGTGCTGATGGTAGCAGCGGCGGTCGCTCTCTCGCCGCGCGGATTTTGGACGAGAAGCGTCTGGAAAACCTCGGGATCGGCAGCGCTGGCCGGCCTCGCGATGGCTGGAACCGCCTATCTGACTTCGGGAATCACTGCCTTCGTCGGGGCGCCGCTCGCCGCGCTCGGCTATTTAGTTTGCTTGTGGGCGACCGGAGGCCTCGGCAGCGATCAACTCGCGACGATCAAATCGATCGTCTCGCGCAAAGCGCGCCGACGCGCCCCGGCCGTGTGACGGAGTCGTCGGCGCGTTTCGCGATTCTTGCCTGCTGCGACACGAGATGCTACCGCGAAAATCGATGGAGCTCGCGAGCGTCGTCATACCGACCTTCAACCGCAAGGCACGCCTCGCGCGCGTGCTCGAAGCGCTCGCTCGACAAACCGTCGATCCTAGTCTGTTCGAGGTCGTGATCGTCGATGATGGTTCCAGCGACGGAACGGGCGAGTGGCTCGCGAGCCAGCAACGCGCCTTCGGCATCCGCGCGATCAGCCAGACGAACGGCGGGCCAGCTCGAGCCCGGAATACCGCCCTCCACGCGGCTCGCGGTCGCTACCTAGTTTTTCTGGACGATGACGTGCAGCCCATACCGACGTTTCTCGCCGAACACCTGGCATGCCAGCAGCAGAACGAGCAGACCGTCGTGCTCGGTCCGCTCTCCTCCCTTAGTCACTACGAACAGCCTTGGGTTGCGTGGGAACAAGCCAAGCTCGAGCTGCAATACCAAGCGATGGTGCGCGGCGATTGGGCGCCGACATTCCGACAGTTCTGGACCGGCAACGCTTCGGTCGAGCGCTCATACGTCGTCGCCGAAGGGGGCTTCAACGTCGAGTTCCTGCGCGGGGAGGACGTCGAGCTCGGCTTCCGGCTGCACCTCCGCGGCCTCAAGTTCTTGTTCAACCCGCGCGCGCAGGGGTTCCATCACGCCGAGCGTTCTCTAGATTCTTGGATGCACGCACACGAGAGCTACGGGCGGCTCGAAGTCGACGTGTTCAAGCGAAATGGCGAGGAGGAGCTCGTCACCGTGCTCGGGGCCAATTGGCGCCGCCTGCACCCCGCCACCAGGCTGCTGGTCAAACAGTGCTTGAGCCGCCCGCTGCCTTATGCAGCCACGATCCGCGCCTTGAAGGGCGTACTCCAGGCCGAAAGAAAATTGGGAAGGTCCGTTCTCGCGCCGAAGGCGTGCGGTGTGCTGGCAAACCTTTTGTACTGGCAAGCCTCGGTTGCTGCGCTCGGCCCAGCGCTGGCAGCGCGCGTGTTGGACTGAGATCATCGCGCTATCTCTAACGCAAGCGACGCCCGTTGATTTCTTGCTTTCAGACGCCTGAAGCAGCCGCTGCCAGGTGCGCCAGATAGCTCTCGGCGGAACCTTGAAGCGAGAGGCACTCACGAACGAACGCCCGGGGCGCGTATTCGTTACGGCGTTGCCAAAACCGCTCGAACGCTGCCTCGAAGCCGGCAAAATCGACGAAGCGCTCTCCGCAGCGTTCGTCGAAGAACGGCACCGAACACGCGGCGATTGGGGCTGCATCGTAGCGTTTCGCGTTCGGGTCCATCCAGACCCCCGGATCCCATGCCAAGATTGGCAGATTGCTGGCCATCGCCTCTTGGTATGCCATCCCCTGCGTTTCGTGCTCACAGAGAAAGAACAGCGACCGCGAACGAGCGAGCAGGGCTCGATACTCCTGGTGATCGTACTTGCCGTAACGGAGCACGACGTCGCTCAAGCCGCGCGCGCGCAGGTGCTCACGCATCGGCGTCAGCATGTTCGGCACTAGCCTCTCACGATCCCAACGGATCTTGTCGTAGATCAGAACGTCGATGTCTTTCTGATGGCTTGCAAGATCCGGCCAATGCTCGGTGTCGATGCCCGCGTGCCAATGAACGCAGCGCTCTTCCCCAAAGACACGTGCGAACAGCCGATGATTCCAGTCGCAGGTGGTCACATATCGTCGGAACCTTGGGTCCTTCAACAGATCGGGAGCCAAGCTCGGATGGTCGAGTAGACCCGGGCCCAACACCGCCGGGTTCGAGAGCGACCAACCCTCCAAAATGTGAGGGTAGCCACAGATCCCGATAGGAAAGGACGGGTTCTGCGCGGCGAGCCGCCGCGCGTTCACGTGTACGCGTTTGCCCGCCCGTTGGAGCGCGGTCTTCAGCAATAGAAACCAGACTTCGAACCCAGTCGTCTTTGGCTTTCCGTGTTGAACGCGATGATAGAGGCGTCGCGCAATGCGACGCACGCGTCGATCATTCCGAAAGAACGTATCGCGGTCGTAGTCTTCGAAGAAGAGCAGTACGTCGTGCGTGGGCGAAAGATTCATCGTCGGAGCGGCCGGGTCCTATATGTCATCGCTCCGCGTCTTCCGCTAGCCTGCCGTTGAGCAGCGAAGACGCGTCCTGAGCGTGTTCCGCTTCCGTGACGCGTCGCAATCGTGCGGGTCGGCCCACAGGCCGCGTCGAACCGAAACACGCGGAGCGCTAGCCGCCGTTGCTCGCGGGCGGAGAAAGAGACTTTAGGAACGCGACAAGATCGCTTTGTTCGCGGCTCGTCAGACTGAGCTGATGGAGCTCGCTCGCACCAGGGTACCCCGTGGCATCACCGGCACGATTGAAGAACCCAACAACCGCCGAAAGCGTGGGAACTTGGCCCGTGTGCATGAAGGTGGGGCGCTGGTCGACGCAGCGCAAGATCGGGGTCCGAAACGCGCCAGTCATCTCCGAGGTGACAGCGTCTGGCAAGCGGCCATCCGATCCATCACTGAACTCACCCCGCGTGTTGAGCGGGTCGGCGATCGCCTCGGCGATACCCCCCGCGGCGCCAACGTCGTCCGAGTCCGTAAATGCTTGCTGTACGACTTGTGGCCGCAACCCAACGTTGTGAAATTTCTGATCGGACATGAACGGCCCGGAGTGACACGAAGCGCACGCTCCCTTGCTGACGAAGAGCTGCGCCCCTCGCTGCGCAGCCCACGATAGGGCAGTCGAGTCGCCGTGCATCCAAGCGTCGAACGGGCTCGAACCGCAGGAAAGTGTGCGCTCGTACGCGCCCAGCGCTTTACCCGCGTTGACGATCACGCGAGTGACTGCGAGTTGATTCGCTGGCGACATACCGTCAAACTCTGCTTGATCTCCCGGTATGCCGTGAAACGTTCCATCGCACTTCGGCGAAGGTGACGTGCGATTCAACGGTTGACACCCCGTCAGCTGCGCGCTCAGCGCCGGGAACTGGCTCGAGTCGTCGAGAGCCGGCATCGCGCCGAACAAGGCCTCGTATTCGTCCTTGTATGTGTGAAATATTTGCTCCGCGGCAAACAGCCGCGAGCTGTTCATTTCAACGACTGACTCGATCGGGCCGAATGGTTGATTGTAGAGCGCGTCTCGCCGCCCATCCCACATCAGAAGCCGCGCCTGTCCTACGTCCAACAACGATGGCGCCCGGCGACGACCCCAACCGGCACCCAGCGAAATCTGTCTCTGGAACGAACGAGTGTCCGAGAAGCCACCGCTCGGCAGGTGACAACTCGCACAGGCGACCTTCCCCGTTTCCCCAACCCGGCCTAACGAGCCGGCGCTGCCGTCGTTGTCGGAGTCGAGTAGTGGACCCGAGAAGGAGGTATCGGAGAACAATTGTTTACCCAGCGTGGCGGCCTGCGGGTTGTCGGCAAATTGATTGCTCGCGTCCGCTGGTGGTAGCGGCAGAGTGCCGGGCGACAGCAGCGCCAGAGCGGCCATGTCCTGCGCGCTAAATGCAGGCGGCGGATTGTCTGCCGCGCCACTCTCACTGTTCACGCCCGGCCTGCCACTCCCCCCACAAGCCGCCGTCGCGCATAGAAGCAGGCAGAAGTGCGCACCAAAGCCGCAGCGCGCGGCCAAGCGGGACCGAGCGAGTCTCGAACGACCGTTCAGTACGGAAGACAGGGGAAGTTCTGATCGTCCCAAACCGGCGCCCCTGTCCCGCTCTTGAAAGCGAGATCATCGAAGTGACGCACCGTCTCGGTGCACTGATGCAGGTGCATGAAAGAATACGGGCGCGCCTGAGCGCACACCAGCTCATCCGCGGCTCCCTCGTGATAGAGGACGTCACCGACGGTGAATGTGACGGGACCACCGAATTTCACGTCCGCTGGCAGCATGACGCAACCGGCGGGTTGATTGTCCATCAAGACGTAGACGCGCGACGACGACAAGAACACATCGAACTTCGTCATGCGGTCCATGCCCGCGTGCTCGAAGGGCGAGTCACTGGGCTGCGCCGACACACCCTCGGTCTCGTAGTCGATCAAGCGATGCTCGGGGGCCTGATTGTTGACGTCCCAAGAGCCAACCAGCCCCGCGACCAGGCCGTGAAATGCCTGAACCTCGAGCCGCATCGACGGGCCCTGAATCGGCTGAACGATCACCGTGTTGTTATTGGGGTTGGTAAAGCTCTCCTGAATCGGCGCGTCTTGATCGGAGATGATCATCTGCGGATAGCGCCGATCCGTCGAGACGATATTGACGGACATGGTCGCGTGCAGGAAAACGTTCGGATCGGCGTCGATGCTGCCCTTCGTACGGGCGGTCATCCGAATCTTGCCCGTAACGTCGGAGCCCGCATCGTCGAACGCCGTCCACAGCTGCCCCTGGACCGGCCCGAATGCGATGACCGGCGTGCCGTTGGTGCCGAGATCGATTCGGTATGAGCTGATGTCCAACATCGACGTCTGCCACCGCCCACAATTGAGCCCATCGGTGCAGCCCGGCACCTCGGTAGGAGTGCCGAAATCATCCTTCGTTGCGAAGCCTTGATACCAGTCCCAGTCCGTGGCGGCGGGAGGAGTCGGCGACACCGTTAGGAAAGAGCGCGCGAGTGGTTTCGGAGCTCCCGCCACGTTGTCGTACTGCCCATTGATGAACACTTCGCCCGTGGCGGACGCCTTGTTCAGGTCGTCGATCGTGTAGAACGTCTGGTGAGGAGGCGCCTCAAGGTGCTCCGCTGAAGCCAGACCCTGGAACGGGCAACCGTTTGCAAGCGCTTCGACCACCAGCGTCGTGGGCGCCGTGATCCCAGACCACTGCAAGAACCAAGTCGGAAGATTGCCCTGGTAAGCGGCGCGCTTGAAGCGCTCTTGGCCGGCGACGAGCTCTACGTGCGATTGCGCCGCTTGGTACGGGACTGCCATCAAGGGCGTGGTATCCGTACCAGCAGCGCTCAGTACTTCAAAAGCAGCCGCAGGCGGAGTCGTGTCACCGGCGTGGGCGCTTTTGCCGTCCGCCAAGAAGTAGAACCGCTGGTATTGCGTCCACCCTTGCCCGGGTACGATCCCCGAGGTCTCGGAGGAATACACGGTTTGAGTCGTGGAGTCGGCCGTTTTCGGCACGTAAAATGCGATACCGTCGTCTCTCCAGGCTTGCCCGAGCAACTGCTGTCGTGTCGTCGTGTCCGTGGTGTAGATCTTGAAGCGGCTCTCTCGCCAACCCGTCTCGCCGTCCATCGGGTGCCCGGCGAGCGCGAATACGGGCAAGCGATCCGCAGCGGGGGTGACGTAGACATATCCGAGCGTGTTCTTGGCCGCGTCCGCGTCGATTTGAGTCGTGGTGGCGTAGGAGTTTGCTTTCGTTAGTCCGGAGTCGCTCGAATTCAGATTGTTCTGTTCGTCGAATGTCTGACGTGTTCCGGCGCAGCGATAGACGGCGTTGTGCACCGTCAGTGTTCCGTCCGAGTACGCCGTGATGTCTGCATCTTGCGGAAGCGGGTAGACGCGGTAGTCCACCGCGCCGTCCACGGGATCGAAACTAATCCCAACCGAATCTGCGCCTAGAGTACCGACCACGTTCGTCAACCCTGGAAGTAGAGGTAGTGAGGTGGTCACGCTGCTGCCATCGACTCCTGTCACCATCCCGCTGTGAAGTTGAATGGGCGTGACTGGCGGTGACGCGGCGCCAGGATGATTGTTCCCGCAACTGCCGAGAGCGAGGGAGCCAATGACCCCAACCAACCCGGCGGCACACCTTCGCGGCCGCTGCGCGAAGTGCGCGTTCAACCGCGCTGTTCGCTCTCTGCGCTTCATTGCGTTTCCTTTTTCTTTCCGTGGACTCGCGAGTCCATCACCCTTCTGAATCGCCGTATTCCGTAGCTCGCTCATTGGGAAATGGCAACCCTGAAGTATGTTCGCGCCGAAGACGGTGACATGCATGCGCGCACCTTCTCGCGCGCTTCACGCTTCTCGGTTTACGCATCAACGTCACCTGTTCGATCGACACGAGAATGCTAGGACGCGCGAGCCCGACTTTGGCGTAGTAACAATCTCACTTCAACGCAGTGCGGGCCCGCTCTTCTCATTGCTACAACTAGAGGACGGCGGATCATGCCTCTGTTTCGGAAATAGCCATGCGGACAACCACTTGTTATTGTTGAAAAGATTTGGAACCGGTGCGTAGCGCTTTGCAGACGCGTTAGTAATCAATATCGCCCATGGAAACCTTCGACAGGCACCACGACATGTTTCGCATGGATCGGTCAAGATTGCCGGATCCATGCGCGGCCCTCGGCGAGCCTCGTCACCCCACGGTTACCAGAATTTTTCTGACGCAAGTCGAGCTCGCGCCGACACACCCGGCAATCGAGACTCAGGATCGGACCTACTCCTACGGCGAGCTGGCTGGCGCGGCGCTCGCAACAGCGGAACAACTCCGAGCGCGCGGCGTCGCGCGCGGCGACATCGTCGGCGTCCTGGGCTCGCGGGGCTTTGAATTCATTGCGGGCATGCTCGGCGTGCTGATGTGCGGAGCCGTTTTGCTCACGATGGACACGCAGTTGCCGAGCGCGCGACGGCGTCTCATGTTGAGCATTGCACGCTGCCGATTCGTTCTGAGTACGAGCGAAGCCGACCTTGACGATACCCTCACGGGGATCGAGATCGTCCAGCCGCCCGAGGCTCCGCGTTCGTTCGCGCTGAGAGCGGCCGAACGCGTGTGCGTCGAAAGCGCGCCTGATGACCCCGCGTACGTGTTCTTCACCTCAGGCAGCACGGGAACCCCAAAGGGGGTGCTTGGTTGCCACAAAGGCCTCAGCCACTTCCTGACCTGGCAACGCCTCGAATTTGGAGTCGACGCCAACGATCGTACTGCGCATCTCACTGGCTTGGCGTTCGACGTGGTGCTGCGAGACATTTTCTTGCCGCTCACGAGCGGCGCCACGCTCTGCATACCAGACGATGCCGGCATACTGGCCCCCGAGCACGTTCTGCCTTGGCTAGACCGCGCGCGCATCACTCGCTTGCATTGCGTTCCTACGATCGTGAATGCGTGGCTCGGTGCGCGGGTACCAGGTGTAACGCTCGAGACAATGCGCACTATCTTCTTCGCCGGGGAGCCACTAACCTCAGCATTGATCGACAGATTCCGCTCTGCGTTTCCGCGCGCGGGAGAAATCATCAATCTGTACGGGCCGACCGAGACTACGCTCGCCAAGCTTTTTTATCGGGTGCCGAGCGCGGTAGAAACAGGCGTACAACCGGTCGGTTGGCCTTTGCCTGAAACCCAGGCGCTCGTGCTCGACGAGGAAAACCAGCTCGCCGCCGCCGGAGTGCCCGGCGAGATAGTGATTCGGACGCCATTCCGCAGCTTGGGCTACCTGAACGGTTCCGTGGAGGACACGCGGCGCTTCCTACCCAATCCCTTCCGACATGACGCGACTGACGTCGTGTATCGTACCGGCGATCGGGGGCGCTATCGCGAGGACGGCGCGCTCGAAATCCTGGGACGCCTCGATCAACAGGTCAAGATCGGAGGCGTTCGCGTCGAGCCCGAGGAGGTCAACGCCGTACTTGCTCGGCATGCTGCTATACGCAGCAGCGTGGTAATCGCCCGCACTGATGCTGAAGGCGAACCATACCTCGTCGGCTACCTGGTAGCGCAGGGCACGCCGCCGTCGCCCGCGGAGCTGCGTCAATTTTTACGCCCGCAACTATTGGAAGCAATGATCCCTACGGTGTTCGTGTTCATGGACGCCTTCCCCTTGCTCCCGAACGGGAAGCTCGATCGGCGCTCATTGCCGAGCGGGCTCGCGCCCGCGTCGAGCCAAGCAGGTGAAACTCGAGCGCCCAATATTGAAGAGTCTTTGCGCGCGATTTGGAAATCCGTGTTGCACGCGGAGCAGGTAGGTCTCGACGATGCCTTTCTGGATCTGGGCGGCAGCTCGCTCTTGGCCCTGCGCGTTATCGCGCAAATCGGCGAGAAACTGCAAATTCATCTCGGCCTTGCGGCAATGATGCGAGCCCCGACAATCCGTGAATTGGCTGCGCTGCTCCGAGGTGAGCGCGGAGAGCTGAACGCCTCGCTGGTCGCCTTGCAGCCGCGCGGATCATCGACGCCCTTCTTTTGTGCGCCATGCGGCGGTGGCAGCGCTTTCTTCTATCGAGTCTTGGCGACGCACATCGGCCTCGATCAACCGCTCTACACGTTCGAACCGAAGGGCATGAACGGTGTGGATGAGCCGTTGGATGACATGTCCGAGATCGCGGCCGGTTACGTGCGGGAGATGCGCACCGTGCAGCCCAAGGGGCCCTACTATTTGGGAGGTCTATCATTCGGCGGCATGATTGCCTTCGAAATGGCGCGGCAGTGTGAGGCGAACGGCGAGAAGGTCGGCGCTCTCGTGTTGTTCGACAGTTGGGCCCCAGGACACACGAGGGTACCGGCGCAGCGCGGGTTCATTGCGCAGACTCTGGAACGCGCCCGATTCTTGGCTGACTTTCATCGAGAGAACTTGGCTGCCTCGAGCGGCGTCGCGGGCAAGCTTTCGTATCTCCGCCGTCTGCTCGAAAATAGGGTAGCCGGCAAAGATCCACGCAGTCTCAGGGCTTGGAAGCAGGAGACGATACCGGCGCTCGTCCGGAAGGTCGACGTCGCCGAGCGCAAGGCGCGAGCCACCTATCGACCGACCGCAATCGAAGCGAGCATTACGCTTCTGCGTGCGCACGTGCAGTCGGAAGAAGTGATCTTGAAGAAGTTCGACGCCTGGGAAAAGCTCGCCGGTGGAGGCTTGAACGTGATCGAGACACGGGGTACTCACTATTCGCTGCTCGAAGAACCTTGTGTACACGCGGCGATCAGCCACCTGCGTTCGGTACTGCGTGCGGCGCAGGCAGCGCACGCGGGCACCGAAGGCTCGGCGGCTACTGCGGAATGAACAGAAGCTTTTGGTAGTCCAGCGGGGTCCTGCACCCCATCGCAAACCCGCGCAAGAAATGGTAACCGCGCGCGAGGCCGCGCGGTTTCCGCAGGTGCAGCACGTCATCGATTGGTGGCCAGAGCGCCTTCGCCAATAGCTCGTACAAGGGCACAGGCGAAAAATCCCAGCGGCCAGCGCGCAACGGCTTGGCGTAAGCGGCGCCGATGCCGACCCAATCCCGCTGCGAAAGAGCGCGCCCTTCGTCCCATGTCCGAAATCCGTGATGAAGCACGAAGGAGCGGTCGGTCTCGCAAACTTGGAAACCGGCGAGCAACGCGCGGACCGCAGCGTCACCGTCTTCACACGAGGGAAAGCTGCCTCCCGCGCCGAGCATCTCGTCGAACCCACCGAGCACGTCCAGCATTGCCTTCCGACTCACTGCCAGCCCCGCACCGATGCCACGTGCTCCGCACTTACCGATCACCCTGTCGACAATCCGTGTTCCTCGACATTCATATGCGGGAACGAAGCCGGCGGCCTCGGCGAAGGGTCCCGCCTTCACGCTGCAAAACGCGATCGCGACGTCTGGAAACTCTGAGAAAATTGACTGCATGGCGGCCGCCCAATCCTCGGGCACTTCGCAGTCGTCGTCGGTGAACGCTACGACGTCCGTTTGCGCTGCGCGGAGTCCGATGTTCCGCGCTCGTGAGAGTCCGACCGTTGATGAACGCAGATAGCTGAAGCGCGGCTCGTGACGCAGGTCCTCGACGGCTCGCTCCGTCGCGTCATTTGTACTCTGATCCACCAGGATCACTCGCAACTGATCGTGCCGGCTGGCCAGTACCGATGCAGCGGCTGTCCTAGCGCCCGGGGGGCGATTTCTAGTGCAGATAACTGCAGTGACAGCTCGCATGCAGCTGCTTTAGTCTCGTTGCCCTTCGTACGCCAGGAAATGAAGCAAGCCGGCGCGGCTGCGGGGGAAGACGCGAGAACACCAGCGTCGCGTCGCGCCGGCCATGGCCAGATGGGGCCCGCGAGAAGCCTCGCTTTTCGTGATTGCTTCACCGACTCGCAACCGAGAACTCGGCGACGACGCAGTAGTGGTCGGAGGCCTTGGATTTTCCGATCTCGAAGCCGTTGAAAGTAAGGCGATCGTTGCTGAGGATGCGATCGATGCGCATCCACGGAAATTTCACCGGATAGGTGTAGCCGAAACCCGAGCGCGTCTCGCTGAACGCGTCACGATAGCGGCCAAGTGTCTTGGCAAACACGCGGCTCAAGCCGGGCAGGTTCGTATCGCCAGCGATGATAATCGCTCCGGGCTCGCGCGTTGCTTCGTTCGTCAGTGCATCCACCTGGAGCTCGCGGAGCCCCGCCGTAGACTGGAGCGTGTCCGCTTCGGTCCCCGCCATCAACCGACCCGATAAAATCTCTTTGCGCAAGCCCCCACCACGAATCGCGTAGATGCCCCCGCGCGGTGAGACGGTATGGATGTTGAAAAACGTCACCTTACCGAGTGGCGTTTCGATGACGTATCTCATGTACCGAGGCGAGCGCTCTCGACCGAAAAACGGAAGCCGAGGCGGGTCCACGCTCGCGAGGATCGGAAAACGCGATGCGACCATGAATTGACCCGATACGTGCTGAAAAGGGTAGCGCGCGCGCAGGGCGAGCTCGAGCGGTTCCGAGCCGGCGAAAAGCTCTTGCACCAAGACGACGTCAGGATCGAACTGCAGAATCTCGGCTGCAATGCCGGGGAAGCCGCCGTAGCCGGAATTCACATTGTAGCTGAGCACCCGCAGGGGCTTGGCCGCACCCTGCGCGGCCCCCCAGGCAATGTTGAACCCGAGCAACGGAAATACCAGGAGCAGGCTCGAAGCGAGCTGCAGTAGCAATAGCCGATGGCGACGGGCCAAAGCGCACGCAGCTACGATGAACGGAAGCGGCAGCGCAAATCCGAGCCGTGGTAAGTAGAGCCCGAGTCCGGTGATCCACCAGCGTTCGCCTATCAATCGGAACCCGAGCACGACCAACGCCAATGCCAACGGGTATCCGACCGCCGTCGCGACGAGCACGGCGCTCGACCATCGGCGAAGTCGAGGCGTCACGCGCGCCGTTATACTCGCAAGGTGGGCGCACGCCTAGCGGGTGGCCGTTTTCCCGGTCGCACTGCCACGAGGCACTTGAAGCGTCCGCTCGTTTTCACGTACGCTGCGCGCGTGTCAGCCCTCGCGCGCCCGCGCCACGAACGCCGCTTGAGCCGGGTCTTTGTCGTGGCCGCGCCTGCGCTGCTCGTGGCCGGCCTGCTCTTGACGCCAGCGTGCGCCGGCCACGGCTCGTTCATCTGGTTCTCACAAGTACCCCGGAGCGATTGGGCATCAGCTTCAAACGAGTACACGCTAGCCACTGGTGACACCATCAACGTACGGGTTTTCGAGCAACCGGATTTTTCAGGCCCCTGCCGGATCCGCCCCGACGGTCGGATCTCGCTGCCGATCGCTGGTGAAATCCTGGCCGCCGGCAGGCACCCGGCGCAGCTGCGTGATGAGATCGAAGCGCGCTTGAAGGCGGTGATCGTGAATCCTCGCGTATCGGTCAGCATCGAGCAACCAGCACCCATCACGGTCAGCATGCTGGGCGAAGTCGGTACGAAGGGAAATCTCTCCTTCGAACCTCCCGTCACGATGCTGCAAGCACTCGCGCAAGCTGGTGGGCTCACGGATTTCGCCGACAAGTCGGCGATTTTCGTGATCCGCAGCACACCGACGTTCCAGCGCATTCGCTTCACCTACGAGGGACTCGAACGGAACGAGGACGGCGCCGCCGCGTTCCAGCTGAGAAAAGGCGATGTGATCGTGGTGGAGTGAGTTGGCGCGCTACCTATGCCGCTCGCACCCATCCTCGGCGCCCTGACGCTCGCGTTAACGGACTACTCGACTGCTCAGCTGCACTCGGTACCCGCCTCGCACGACGCGCTCGACCTTCAGACCACCGGAGCCGCCGTGTTGACTCTGGGCGACCAGAATTCGGCGCTGTCCTTACGCTACTCGCCGAGTTTGCTGTTCGTGGACGTCCTTCACGAGGATCAGGTGGCGCTCTTGCACTCGGTGTCACTCGGCTACGTCTGGTCGCGCAAGCGCTTGTCGCTCACGTTGAAGGAAACAGCCACTTTTGGCCGCCAAAGCTACCTGGCATTCGGAAACGTCGGAGTCGCGGCGCCCCCAAACGCGGGGGCCAGCGCGGCGCCGGCGCCGGCTTACTTGCCGAGGGAGCAAGTCGTCTACTACGACTCTTTCACCACCGCGGCGGGCGTCGGCTACGCGCTGTCGCGCCGCTGGTCCACCCTCGACAGCGTTGCCTATGTCGTCTCGGGTGGTATCGGTAGCTCCGAAGCATTCATTCCGCGCAGCCACGGACCAAACGGACTCTTTACGTTGACCTTCGCGGCCACGCGACATGACACGCTCACCACGAGCCTCAGCGAGGCATACCTCGTCGTGCCGAGTTTGGGCAGCCGCTTTCTCACCAGCACGCTCATGGAAACCTGGGGACACGCCCTCGGCAAGCGCACGCAGACGACACTGGCTATCGGCGTGTCAGAGTTGCACAGCCGCGCGAATGCCGGCGCCCAGTTCACAGATTCGCTTCTCGCCAGCAGCCTGGCAGGGCTCACGCACACGAAACCGTTGAGCCACGACGCGACGCTCGGGTTCAGCGTCACCGTCGGGCTGGCTACCCCATACAACCAAGTGATCGGCGTCGTTCAACAGCAAGTCTACGAATACGCAACCTCCACGCTGCACGTCGGGCACCTGACGACCGGCGTCTACCTCACTAGCTCCGAGAGCTTGCCGCAGTCGTCACCGAACGCCACGCGTTTGTTCGGCGCCGGGACCCAAACCACATACCTAATCACGAAGGTCGTCACCGTTAGCGCCGGCGCCGCATGGTCCACGCAGATCCTCCCCGCCGCGGCGGGCGGCGATATCCCTAGCCAATGGTCCGTCTTCGCCGGGCTCGGTCTAGCGGCTCCGCCGATTGCGCTCTGACGCCATCCTCATGGGTTGGGCGCATCGAGGTCAGGGCGAAAGACCGCCGTGCCGAGAAACCGCTCTCTACCGATCTTCGCCAGCGTGTCCTTAGCGTCCGCTGACAACATCTTCCCCATGATCACGCACAACAACGTTGCGTCTGCGGCCTGGGCGATTGAAGCCGTGATCGGATTGTCGCTGACCGGAGCAAGCGCAATCAAGATCATGTCCCCCTGCTCACGGTAGCGCTTTACTTCATTGGCGAACGAGACTGCGTTCGAGAGCTGCACGCGGGTGGCGTCCGCAACCTGAATGGGCGCTCCCAGGTGCATCATGCCCGTGCGCGCCAGCGTCACTGCAACGGTCACCGCAAAGTCGTGCGAAACCCCAGCTCCGGCGGGGCATACCGCCAAAGCTTTCCAAGGCTTCGCCTGGACCGAAAGCCATAGACGCTGCCATTCCGCTTCGCGCCACGGCTCGACCTGCGGCGCCTCCCGCAAAGCGAGGGCAGTGGAGGGCTTCATGACTTTATCGGGGTAAATGCGTCGCTCTCGACGGTCCTGTTCAATTCAGCCAGAAAAACGGGCCTGACCTCGGCCTTTCAGTGGATTGCCTTGGCAGGTTGCAGGCGCGTCTGCAAATCGGCGGCAGCTTGCGGCGCTGTGATGACACCGTCAAGCCGCTAGCCTCAACTAACGAAGCACGCCGTCAAGATAGAAAATGCAGCTAATTCCGACATTTGGTAACTATTTCGCGGCTGCGCCGAACCGGCACGGGCACGTTCCCGACATAAACCGACACCGATAGAGATTCCCCTTCACAGTAGCTGGATCGGCGGGTATGTAGCTTTCTAGCAGAGAACGCTATCATGCAAGAAGTTGTCAAAGGGATGGTACGGGTCGAGGGGGTAACCTATCGAGTCGTGCGGATCCGGCGCGGTTCGTATGAAGTCGTTCGCATCCTGGACGACACGCTGGTGGGCTCGTTCAACACGGGCTTGCGCATGCACTTTTCGGCCTCGAGCGTTGACGAGGCGCTGCTGCGAGAAATCGCGCGCGTAGCAATACAAGGTGCCAAGCTCAGCTGGGTCGGGCGCCCGGCGTTTGGTTGAGCCGTGGGGGTAGGCACGAGGGCGAACCGGTACCGTGTTGGCCAGCGCGCGTCGTGACATCGGACAGCGCGCCCCGGCGTTCTACAAGCGGCGGCGTAAGCGCAGCAACGAAATCGGCCAGGTGCTGCTGCGCAGCGGCGTGGTCACGCCTGAACAGCTGCGCGAGGCGCTGAAGATTCAGAGCGAGCTGGGCGGGCAGATCGGCGCAATTCTAAAGAGCATGGGAGCGTGCGACGCCCGCGCCATCGCGGAAGCGTTGATCGAACAACTACACGCCACGCGAGACCGCGGGCGCAATCTAGCCCAACGAGCTCGCGAAAATCCGTCGATTGTCGGGCTGCAAATGCGGTGTCGCCCGCGGCTTTCACTCGCCGTTTCGGTGCTCGTCGATCTGATCGCGGTAGGCATCGGCGGCGGCTTGGTTGCCGCCTTGCTGGCAGGGGACGCGCTCACGCGATCACAGCGCCTGAGCGTCGCCGTCCTCGTTCCGCTGTGCATCGCGGCACTGGCGACTGCGCAACTGTACGCGCACACGCCGCCCAGCCCGCCCGAAGAGTTACGCCGCAGCACCATCGCCACTTGGCTCGTGTACGCCGGTTCTTGGGCGGTCGCAGCGCTCGCCCCACACGGGGCGCATGGCGCCTTCAATGCGGTCTCACACGGCGCGTGGCTCGCCGGCTGGATCGTTTCGGCCGTGCTCATCCCGACAGGCCGCGGCATTCTCCGGTGGAAGTGCGCACCGCTGCCGTGGTGGGGGCAAGCCGTGGTCGTGCTCGGGGCAGGCAAGGTCGGTCGCGCGGTGGTCAGCACGTTGCAGCGCAGGCCGCAGCTCGGCCTGAAGCCCGTAGCCATTCTGGATGACGATCCGCAAAAGCACGGGGCAGTTCGCGCCACTTGGGGCGAAGACGATCTGACCGTGCAATCGGTGCGGCAGGGGCCGGATTCGACGCGGGACGAGGAATCTGCGTCCCCGTCTGCACGCCGCGCGATCGAGCAATTCGCGGAGGTCGAAGGCGTGCCGGTCGTGGGCGGTCTCGAGCTTGCGCCCGCCCTCGCTCAGCGCCTTGGTATCCGCTCGGTGGTGATCGCGATGCCCAAAATGGACTCGACGTCGTTGCTGTCGGTCATCGAACGCTACGCTGAATCCTTTTCTAGCGTGCTGGTGATCCCCGATCTCTTCACCGTCACTCACTTTGGCGCGCCGACGCGCAACCTCGGCGGCGTGCTCGGGATCGAAGTGCGCCGACAGCTCTTGCTGACTGGCCCCCGCATGGCCAAGCGGGCGCTCGATATCCTCCTCACCACGATCGGCGGCCTCTTGATCTTGCCGTTCATCCTGTTCGTCGGCCTGCTGATCAAGCTGGATTCCAAGGGGACCATCTTCTATCAGCAAAAGCGGCTTGGTCAGGATGGCGTACGCTTCGTGGCCTACAAGTTTCGCACGATGTACGGCGACGGCGAGCATCGCCTACAAGAAGTGTTGGCGCGCGACCCGAAGCTGCGTGCCGAGTACGAGGAGTTCCACAAGCTCACCGACGATCCACGAGTGACTCGCATCGGGCGCTTCTTGCGCCGCTACAGCCTGGACGAACTGCCCCAGGTGTGGAGCGTTTTCGTGGGGGACATGAGCCTGGTCGGCCCACGTCCCTACCTCGAACGCGAGATCCCCGAGATGGGCGGGCAGGAAGCGATCATCTTGCGCGTGCGCCCCGGGATCACCGGTATTTGGCAGGTTACCGAGCGCAACGCCTCGACCTTCGAAGAACGCGTGCAGCTCGACGTCGAGTACGTGCGTAGCTGGTCCATCTGGTTGGACATCTACGTTTTGGCGCGCACGGTGCCGGTCGTCTTGGGAGGCACCGGCTCGTGAGCGCAGCTCGACCCAAGCGCATCCGCGTCGGTTCGCTGCCGGTGGATGCCGTCGGTTTCGACGAGGCCCTGGACGTGATCGATCGTTTGGTCGCTGAGAAGCGGGGTGGCACGGTGTTCACGCCCAACGTCGATCACATCGTGCAAGCCGAGGACAACCCGCGTATGCGTGCCGCGTACGATCAGGCGTCGCTGTCGTTGGTCGACGGTGTACCGGTGCTTTGGGCGTCGCGTTTGCTCGGTGAACCACTGCGCGAAAAGATCTCGGGCTCCGATCTGGTCTGGCCCTTGTTGCGGCGAGCTGCGGAGAAGGGCCACCGCGTGTACTTCCTCGGTGGTTCAGCCGGCGTCGCCGAGCTCGCGCGCCAACGTTTGCTGGCGGAGCTGCCCTCGTTGCAAATCGTAGGCATCGATCCGGCATACATCGACGTCGAGAAACACGACGACGAGCAAGAGCAGATCGTGGCGCGCGTCATCGCCGCAACACCAGATCTCGTGCTCGTCGCGCTCGGCGCGCCGAAGCAGGAGATCTGGTCGCATCGCCACTGTGCGCGGCTCGCCCCAGCCGTTCTGCTAGGCGTCGGCGCAAGCCTGAATTTCGTGGCTGGCACGCAGACCCGTTCGCCGCGCTGGATGTCAAAAATAGGGATGGAATGGCTGTTTCGCCTGGCTCAAGAACCGCGCAGACTCGCCGGTCGCTACCTGCTGCGCGATCCGCGCTTTTGTTGGATTCTGGCTCGCCAGCTATGGAACCAGACGCACTCCGAGGACAAGCTCAAGGGTTGAGGAACACGCCGTGAAACCGATGTACCTGGGCGATTCTGCGCGGCAGCTCTACGGCGTGTACCACGCGCCGGCCGCGCCAGGTCGCGGGACGAGCGGAGTGCTGCTCTGTTACCCAGGCATTCAGGAGTACAACGCGGCACACTGGGCATTTCGTCGGTTGGCGGCAATGCTAGCGCGCGACGGGCACCATGTGCTCCGCTTCGACTACACCGGGACGGGAGATTCCGCCGGCGAAGTGGAGCAAGGCAGCCCGGCGATTTGGCAGCAAGATATCGAACAGGCCGCCGCAGAGCTCAGAGATATCTCCGGCGCGCGGCGCCTTTCGATCGTCGGCATGCGTATCGGCGCCACCCTTGCTTCGCTCGCTTGCCAAAAAATGCTGGAGGCTCGCCGCTTGTTGCTCTGGGAGCCGGTAGTGAGGGGCGAGACATACGTGCGCGAGCTCGAAAGCTGGGACAAACGCCGGAACCTCTTACTCTTGCACGCCGTGCGCAGTCGCGGGCGACGAGATGAGCTACTCGGCCACCCTTTTTCTACGAGCTTGCGGCAAGAACTCGAGTCGCTCGATCTCTGTCGGGAAGGCGCGCCGCGCGCCGAACGCGTAAGCATTCTCGTCAGCGAAGAACGCTCTGACTATCAGAGCCTACGGGCGTCGCTCGATCGCGCCGGGTTGACGACGAGCCTTCGCGTCGTCAAGGAGGCAGCGAGCAGCTCCGGCGCGGACGCCGCCGACAAACCGATGCTATCCAGCGCCGTGCTGATTGCCATCTCGCAGGAGCTGCGCGACGAGCTGGTAGCGTGACGCCCGACCGCCTCACGCTCGACGGCTCTTGGGTCAATGCCGCGCCGGCCTTGCCACTCGGACACCTCGACCTACGACTGACCGAGCTGAGTGTCGTCGTGCTCGAGTTGCTCGCGCCGGAAGATACGCTCAAGCTGCTCCGCGCTGAGGCGGCAGAGCAACGCCTCCCGCGCGCCGTGCCGAAGCGCCAAGCGGAGTTCGCGGCTGGGCGACACGCGGCCCGTTTCGCGCTCGCCGCCATCGACGTGCGCGGGCCCGTCGTGCGCGGTGAGGATGCTGCCCCGCGTTGGCCGAGCGGCGCCGTCGGCTCCATCAGCCACGGCGCCGGCATCGCCGTGGCTGCGGTAGCGCGCACGAGCACTCACCGCGGGGTGGGGATCGACGTGGAGCGGGTCGTGACCCGGGACACGCACGCCGAGTTGATCGCGCGCGTCGCGGCGCCCCAAGAGCTCGTCGTACTTACCCGCGCATTGCCGGAAGTATCGAATGAGCTACTATTTTCGCTGATTTTCTCCGCCAAAGAGAGCCTCTTCAAATGCCTCTTTCCGCTAGCGCAGGTGTTCTTTGGCTTTGAGGATGCCGTGCTGCAGGCCGCCCGCCTAACAGGTCCACAACACGCCACGCTGCGCTTCGAGCTGCTCCGAGCATTGTCTTCTGAGTTTCCAGCGAACACGACGCTGGAGGCTCGCTGCTATTTCGAAGCGACCCGAGTAGTAAGCGCGGTCACGCTCGAGCAACGCTGAAGTGCGACCCTCATCCTCATTGCCCCGCGCGAAAACGCAGCCAAGACCGTGGCGAGGCGCGCGAAATTGCGGGATAGTATGCCCACGCTAGAGTCTACCCTTCGTCTGAGGTTCCAATGTCTTCGTCTCCGCGCCGCGAACAACTGATGTCGGCACTCAAAGCCGTGCTCGAAGAGACATCGGGCCTCGAGATATCGTCCGAGGACACCGGCACACCTTATCTGGAGCTCGGTCTCGATTCGCTCTTCCTCACCCAGTTTGCGTTGGCTGTCGGCAGGAAATTCCAGACCAAGATCTCGCTCCGACAACTTGCGGAGGATTGCCCCACCATGGATAGCCTTGCTGATTTCATTGAGGCCACGTTGCCTCCCGAGTCACCTGCGGCGGCCGCTGCGAGCGCGCAGCCCGAGAGCACCGCCAGCGCGAGCCCCCTGCAGACGTCACCGGTTACGTCTCAGGTGACTCGTCTGATGGCGCAAGTCTCGCACGCATCGGCAGGGCAGCCCGGCAGCGTTCAAAGCGTGATCGAGCAGCAGCTCAAAATCATGGCGCAACAGATCGCCCTGCTAGGGGGCGTCGCTCCAACCCGCAGCGTCACAAGCGTAACTGTGCCCGTAGTCGCCGTTCAGGCAACGGCTAGCGCCGCGCCACCGGCCGACGGTGCCGCTGTTTTGCCAGGCTCTGCCACGGCTGCGGCGGAGGATGATGGGCTCCCCAGGGGCCCGGGCAAATACGACGTAAACAAAGCGTTCGGTGCAATCGCGCGCATCACGGTAGCGAAGACGCACGAGGTGACTCCCAAGCAAAAAGCGCGGCTAGATGCCTTCATTCGCCGCTACAACGAAAAGACCAAGGGCTCGAAACGCTTCGCCCAGGAGACCCGCCACATCAACGCGGACCCGCGCGTGGTCACCGGGTTTCGCCCAGTAACCAAGGAGCTCGTCTATCCGCTAGTAGTCGATCGCTCGGCAGGTTCGAAGCTGTGGGACATCGACGGGAATGAATACGTGGATGCGCTCAACGGCTTTGGCATGAATTTGTTCGGCTGGCAGCCGGAGTTCGTGACCAAGGCGATCGAAGCACAGCTACGTCGCGGCCACGAGATCGGCCCGCAGCATCCGCTGACCGCGGAAGTGGCCAAGCTCATCTGTGACAGCACCGGCTTCGACCGCGCGGGCTTTTGCAACACGGGCTCGGAGGCGGTGATGGGTTGTATGCGCATCGCGCGCACCGTCACGGGGCGCAGCAAGATCGCCATCTTCAGCGGCTCGTACCACGGCATCTTCGACGAGGTCTTGGTGCGCGGCACCAAGAAATTGCGCTCGATCCCGGCCGCGCCCGGGATCATGCCCTCGAGCTCCGAGAACGTGCTGGTGCTGGACTACGGCACCGAAGAGTCCCTCGCGATCTTGAAGTCGCAGGCAAGCGAGCTGGCCGCGATCATGGTCGAGCCGGTCCAGAGTCGACGCCCCGACTTCCAGCCGCGTGAGTTCCTACACGCCCTGCGGGAACTAACCACGAAAGAGGGCATCGTCTACATCTTCGACGAGGTCGTGACGGGGTTTCGAAAAGGACCGGGCGGGGCGCAAGAGTATTTCGACGTAAAGGCGGATCTCGCTTCGTACGGCAAGGTGCTCGGTGGGGGCCTCCCGTTCGGCGTGATCGCCGGCAAGAGAGAGTTCATGGATGCGCTCGACGGCGGCTACTGGCAATTCGGCGATGATTCGGTGCCGCCTGTCGGCGTGACGTATTTCGCGGGAACGTTCGTGCGCCATCCGTTGGCGCTGGCCGCCGCAAAGGCGGTACTCACGCATCTCAAAGAGCACGGTCGCTCGCTACAGGATGAGCTTAGCGAAAAAACCGCTGCTTTTGTGCAAGATCTCAACGCATTTCTCGAGCGCGTCGCCGCCCCGATCGCGATCAAACACTTCGGCTCTCTGTGGAAAACCTTCTACACGGCGGATCAGCAAT